>NZ_OY829375.1:2827500-3166082 GCF_963691765.1 Ekhidna sp. | reverse complement strand
GGCTGCACCAATCCCTGGCTTAATAAATCTTTGTATTCTGCGATTTCCTCCTCCGTCTGCGGACGTGAGGCACGCCATACGATTTTGCTTCCATCAGGTGAGAAGAAAGCCCCACCATCATAGCCAAGTTCATGCGTTAATTGCACCACATCAGAGCCATCAAGATTCATCGTGTAAAGTTCTAAATCACCGGATCTTGTTGAAGTAAAAATGATTCGATCGCCATTGGGGGACACTGTGGCTTCAGCATCGTATCCTTCTTCATTGGTCAACTGATTAACTATCTCTCCATCTAAGTTTGCAACAAAGATGTCATAGCCTTCATAGATTGGCCACACATATTTACCAGAGCTTCTAGATGGAGTTGGAGGACAAAGGCTATCCGCTAAGTGTGTTGACCCATAGACGATCAAAGAATCTCCAGGCAGGAAATATGAACAGGTTGTTCTTCCCAATCCAGTACTAACCATTGGTGGTCTAACACCTTTTTCAACGTTGTTTACATCTAAGGTGAAAATCTGATCACATTCCACACCCCATTCAGCGTAGTCTGACTGAAATACCAATTTTGAACCATTAAAGCTCCAATATGCTTCCGCATTATTACCGCCCCATGATAACTGACGTACATTTTTTAAGTGCACTTCGTCAGCGTAACGTAGAGAATCCACAACTTCTGTTTCAACCTCAGATGTTGATTTTGAAGTTTGTGTGCAGCCAAAAACGATCAATAAAATGAATAAAAACAAAAAATTCTTCATGGGTTGGTATCTTTATTACTACTAATCTAATCAGAAATAGCTATGAAGAAGTACCTAGTAATCATCCTTTTAAGTGCTGTTTTATTCAATTGCCAACAGGAAGCACCTTATGATCCAATCAGTCAAATAAGAGAAGACATACGCATTCTAGC
The DNA here is from genome assembly GCF_963691765.1 of Ekhidna sp. Taxonomy (GTDB): domain Bacteria; phylum Bacteroidota; class Bacteroidia; order Cytophagales; family Cyclobacteriaceae; genus Ekhidna. Next base: position 3,165,169 of record NZ_OY829375.1, on the reverse strand, counting down.
CAGTGATTCATTGGCAGGAAGAGAAGTGGGGACTGAAGGAGAAAAAATGGCAGCTGATTACATTGTTGGTGAATTTAATAAAGCAAACCTCAAGCCTGCGGGTACAGAAGGATTTTACCAATCATTCTTTGTAAATGACCCTGATAATCCTCATGCACAGCCTTCTTCGGAAAGCGGTCAAAATGGAATTACAGGGTACAATGTCATTGGAATGATTGACAATCCTGGAGATGAACTAGTCGTAATAGGCGCACATTATGATCACTTGGGGATGGGTGACTTTGGGTCTTTGTATCGTGGGGAAAGAGCAATCCACAACGGTGCAGATGACAATGCAAGCGGGGTAGCTGCGATGTTGCATTTAGCTAGAGTACTTTCTAAGAAAAATCTCCAAAGAGATATTGTATTCTTTGGGATAACAGGTGAAGAAAAAGGGCTCTGGGGTTCAAGCTATTACGCGAAGAACCCGACCATTGATCTGACTAAGGTCAACTTTATGATCAATATGGACATGGTTGGGAGACTTGAAAGAGAAAAAGGTCTTGCAGTGAATGGGACAGGCACCTCTCCTATTTGGAATTGGCTCTTAGATGAAGTGAATGGGGACAGCATTAAGCTCATCAAAAGCGAGTCTGGTATTGGGCCATCTGACCAAACTTCATTTTACCTTCAAGATATTCCAGTACTTCATTTCTTTTCAGGACAGCACGAAGATTATCATAAGCCAGGCGACGATACAGAAAAACTAAATTTTGAAGGAATTCTATATATAGCAACTATGATCGAAGACATGATTACCCTTATGGATGATGATGAGAAAATAGCATTTACTAAGACGAAGGATTCTTCCAGCAATGTAATATTCTCAGTAACACTTGGCGTTGTTCCAGACTATATGTTTGATGGCAGCGGCATGCGAATTGACGGCGTTAGCGAAGACAAGCCTGCGATTAAAGCTGGCATTCAAAAAGGTGATGTTGTTATTCAATTGGGAGATAGTACAGTTTCGGATATGATGAGCTACATGCGAGCGTTGTCTTCCTTTGAGAAGGGTGATAAAACCAAAGTTATTATCGATCGAAACGGAGAAAGCCTCGAATTTAATATTGAGTTTTAATCATTTTTACAATTGGCTAGTGGTAAATTAAAGTTGGTCTGTTGTGGGTAATATAATAGACAAGATCATGCGAAGAACACTATATTTTTTACTCACTATTTGCACATTAAGTATCTCAGCACAAGGATTGAGAGAACTTTATCAAGAAGGGGTAAAAGCTTACGAAGAGGAGAATTATGAGCTTTTTACTAACAAGATGCTCGCAATCGATGCGATGAGACCAAATTATCCAGCAGTTGTATACAATATTGCCGCAGGATATGCGCTGACAGATCAACCAACAATGGCGCTAGAGGTTTTAAATAAGTACATCCTAATGGATGCTACGCGAGATTTCACCCAAGACAAAGACTTTAATTCTATCAAAGAATTGCCCGCCTTTGTGAGTATTCAAGAACGTCAAAAAGAGCTTACTGCTACACTAGGGCTTTCAAAATCAATGGAGTATTCCGTTTATGAATCACACCCAGAATCAATTACCTATTCGAATAAGCAAAAAGCCTTTTTCATTGGGGGTGTAAGAGATGGTAACATTTGGAAAATAGAGGACGGTAAAGAGCCACAACTATGGGCAGAATCTGTAAAAAACTCATGGTCTGTAATGGGGCTAGAGGTCTCATCTGACGAAAAGACCTTATGGGTTTGTACTTCATCAATGACTTACTATGAAGCCTATGACCAAAGTGAGGAAGGTTTTGCCAGCGTACTGAAGTATGACATCAAAAATGGAAAGCTTCTAGAGACCTATGCACTTCCCGGAGGACACAATTTTGGAGACCTTATTTCGGATAAGAAAGGCAACATCTACATCTCAGATGGTACTGCTAATATCTTGTATAGGATATCTGAGGAAAAAGGCAAGCTTGAAACTTACCTCGACCTGTCGGAAAAAGTGTTTAACCTTCAAGGTTTAAGCTTAGATGAAAAAAGAAATGTGATGTATCTCAGCGACTATATTGACGGCATTTACCGACTTGATCTTTCTACCAAAGCACTAGAAAAACTAGAAATCAAAGCTGAGGATATCCTTATTAAAGGAATAGATGGCCTCTACTATTACGATAACACGCTTTTAGGCCTTCATAACGGTACAAATCCAAATCGTGTAGTTAGATATACATTGGCCGAAGATGGAAAAAGCATTACCGGCAAACAAGTTATTGCCCAGGGAGGTCAGTTAGGAGAACCAACGCAGGGAGTCTGGTTAAATGGTGAGTTCTATTTCATCATGAATAGTCCTTGGGGTGCCTATGATCGGGATGGTAATTTCGAACCATCGGTAGAAAAACTAAATATTGGAGTTATTAAATAGTCCATTCACTCTAGTTTTATTCGTCTAACGCATATGAAAGAATTCTTAATCTTAATTGCTGCAGACAATAAACGTGGTCTTTCTCAATCTGAGGAACAACATTGTATTCAAGAGTATGGTAAATGGGCCGCTCAATTAGCAGAAAAACACATTACCGCCAGACGTCTATCGTTAGATGAAGGAGTTTTAGTACCTAAAAAAAACTCTTTGACAACAGATGGACCTTTTATTGAAGCAAAAGAGTTGATAGCAGGCATAGTTTTGATAGAAGCAGATTCAATTACTAAAGCAAAAGAGGTGGCTTCTGCTTGCCCTCTAAACGAATATTTTCATTTGTATGTGAAAGAGACTAACTGATTATTAGTCTCTTTCACTTTTTTTCATTTCCATCATAAGGCTAGCTAAAAGCTAATATTCGTGCAACCTTGAATAAAATTTGCACGTTGTACTATGCATTAACAAGTACCATACAATACAATTATTGTAAACCTTTGGTGCAACCTTTTGTCTTTAGGATGCATCAAACCACTAAAGGAAACCTAAACTCAACAACTTATGACACGACTAATGAATTACCTTAAACTTACCGGAACAGTCTTCGGTACCATGCTTTTTCTATGCGTACAAGCGCAGGATGACGGTTTTATCTATGGAAAAGTGACTACAGAAGATGGTGACACCTACGAAGGACCACTTCGATGGGGAAAAGAGGAAGTGTATTGGACAGACATGTTTAATGCTTCTAAAAAAGAAAATAAAAATTTGGACTATCTATCTAACAGAGAGCTGGATGAGCTTGAAGACAGATACGACGAAAACCGAAATAACATTGTATCCAGATTTGTAAATATTACATGGGATGACAACAATGAAGGTCGATTCGTACACGAATTTTCCACACAATTTGGCAATTTAAAATCCTTAGAAATCAGATCTAACGATCGTGTAGAGGTAGAATTAAAGAATGGAGATTATATCAGAGTAGATGGTAGCGGATACAATGATGTAGGAGCTAAAATCACTATTCTGGATAAAGAATTAGGTAAGGTGAGACTTTCTTGGGGCAACTTGGAGAGAATCGATTTCCTACCTACCCCATCGAACCTTGATCAGAAATTCGGAGAACCACTTTATGGCACTGTTGTATGTGATCTAGGTGAATTTACAGGCTATGTTCAGTGGGATCACGACGAGCGTGTAGGTACGGACATTTTGGACGGCGAAGAAGATGGAGATGATTACGAAATCGCGTTTGATAAAATTAAATCCATCGAAAAAGATGGTTATAGCAGCAGCCTTGTTGAGCTTAAATCAGGGCGCACATTGGATTTAAGAGGAACTAACGATGTTGATGACGACAATAAGGGAATTATCGTAACGGTTAAAGGACTAGGCCGTGTCGATATTGACTGGGATGAATTCGACAAAGTTACCTTCAAAGATGCGCCAGGCAGCGGTCCATCTTACGACTCTTTCGGCTCGCCGAAAAAGATGAAAGGTACTGTTGAAGTTGACAATGGTGATACGCATACAGGTGACATCATTTATGACCTTGACGAGGAGTACACGTTCGAATTGTTGAATGGAGAAGATGATGATGTGAAATTCATTATTCCTTTCAGCAATATCAAAGAGATTACTCCAAGAGGTTCGTACTCAGCTAACGTAATCTTACAGGACGGAAGCAAGCTAAATTTAGAAGATGGACAGGATGTTACTAAGAAAAACCTGGGAATCTTAATAAAGACTAATGGTGATCGGGTATACGTTCCATGGGACAGAGTGGATAAGATCACTCTTCAATAACATACGGACTAGGACTACCAACTCAAAGGACAAAAACTCAAAATCATGCTTAAGAACTACTTTAATGTTGCCTTACGCAACCTGTTTAAACATAAGTTTTATTCGCTAATCAACATTCTGGGATTGTCAATAGGTTTAACCTGTTTCTTGATGATCTCCCTCTATGTGGTCGATGAACTTAGCTATGACTCCTTCCATTCAGATTCAGAACGCATCTACCGGATGGATTTTAGCGGAAACATCAATGGATCAGAGTTCATTACAGCTTTAGCAAGTGCTCCGGCAGGGCCAACCATGCCTCAAGAGTTTCCAGAAGTTGAGGAAGCTACTAGGCTAAGAGGCACCGGAAACTGGACAGTAAGAAGAAAAGAAGAAGACAATGCTTATAACGAAGAGAATATAATCTTCGCTGATGCGAACTTCTTCACCTTCTGGGATTTCAATTTAATCAGTGGGGATCCAAACACATGTCTTGAGAGACCAAACACACTCGTTATCAATGAAACAACAGCCAAAAAAATCTTTGGGGATGATGATCCACTGGGTCAAATTGTAGTTTTAGATAATGACGAAGATTGGGAGATCACCGGTGTTTATCAGGATATTCCTTCAAACTCACACTTTAGTTTTGACATACTTCTAAGTATGGAAAGCACTGAAGAATCAAAACAAAAATTTTGGATGAGTTTCAACTTCAACACCTATTTAAAGTTGCAAGAGGGATTTGATCCAGCTGTGCTTGAAGCCAAATTTCCAGATCTTATTCAGAAGTACATTGGTCCTGAAATCCAGCAATTTATGGGAGCTTCCATGGAAGAGTTCTATGAAGCTGGAAACAGCGCAGGATTCTTTCTATTTCCATTAAATGACATTCATCTTTACTCAGATAAGCTCGGAGATATTGGCGCAAATGGAGACTACAAATATGTATTGATATTCACAGCAATTGCACTTTTCATCTTGATACTTGCTTGTATCAATTTCATGAACCTATCTACCGCCCGTTCGGCAGGAAGGGCAAAAGAAGTTGGCGTGAGAAAAGTAATGGGTGCTTACAAAAGCCAGTTGAGAAAGCAGTTTTTAACGGAAGCTTTCCTGATCACTTTGATCTCAATTCTGATAGCTTATGGACTGTCATTTTTACTTCTGGACCAATTCAACACTTTGGCTGACAAGTCTATGGAGTTCAACAACCTGTTGTCATTCACCTTCATACTAATAATGATAGGAGTCCTAATAGTTGTTGGATTTTTAGCTGGAAGCTACCCGGCATTTTTCCTATCTAAGTTCCGACCTGTAGAGGTTTTAAAAGGCAAGTTAAATCTAGGTCTTAAAGGTGGAGGATTGAGAAGCACTTTGGTAGTGTTACAGTTCTGCGTAAGTATCATTATGATCATTGGGACTGCAATTGTGTATCAGCAATTGTCATATATACAAAACAAGAAGTTAGGTTTTTCAAAAGACCATGTGCTATTGGTACACAACCCATGGATGATGGGAGATAAGTCAGAATCCTATAAGAATGAAGTTATTCAAAACACCAATATTCTTTCGGGGACCTTGTCTGGATTTCTACCTGTACCTAGCAATAACAACAATAATTTGTGGTTTCCGGGAGCTAATCCAACGAAAGATGAAAGCTACGTATTTAGTGAATTTAGAATTGATCACGATTACCTAAGTACACTCGATATTGAAATTAAGGAAGGCCGAGATTTTTCTCGTGACTTCCCTAGCGATAGTAGTGCAATAATCATTAATGAAGCAGCCGCAATCAGATTAGGCTGGAGTGAACCATTAAACATGAAGCTATCCTCTTATGGAGGCAGTCAAGAGAATCCTATTGTCGAAACGTATAATGTGATTGGAGTTGTGAAAGACTTCCATTTCCAAAATCTTAGAAATACGATCCAACCGTTGGTATTTCAATTGAGCACAAGTAGAGGATTTCTTTCTTTGAAAATCAAGACTGAAAACATTCCTGCTACCATAGACTTTTTGAAAGAAAAATGGGTTGAGTTTGCACCAGGACAGCCATTCGAATATAGCTTCTTGGACGAGAGATTCAATGAAATGTATGAAAGTGAGCAAAAGCTTGGAAACATCTTTGGCGTATTTGCTTTCCTTGCAATTTTCATCGCATGTTTAGGTTTATATGGACTTGCAGCCTTTACAGCAGAGCAACGAAGAAAAGAAATTGGAGTACGCAAAGTATTGGGTGCTTCAATCATGAGCATCATTACTTTACTCTCAAAAGAATTCTTGAAGCTTGTAGGCATAGCTTTCATTATTGCTGCCCCTATCTCCTACTATTTCATGAAAGGATGGCTCGCAGATTTTGAAAATAGAACGAACATAAACTTTTTGGTTTTTTTATTGGCTGGAATAGTCGCTCTGGTGATTGCATGGGTCACCATGAGCTTCCAGTCATGGAACGCAGCAAGAGTCAATCCTGCGAGTTCCTTAAAAGACGAATGATTTCACCTACTCTACTACTAAGCTCATCCAATTTTTGGGTGAGCTTTTTTTATGATCATCGCGGATATCAACAAGTTATCCACAGTGCAGATTATTAACTCATTTTTTGGCACTTCATCGCGTGGCTTTGTGTTATTTTGATAAATTATTTCAGAATTTAAGCCGCCCCTATGTACCTGATTTTTGATACTGAAACTACTGGCCTTCCTCACAATAAATCGGCACCTGTTGAGGAACTAGATAATTGGCCCAGATTAGTTCAGATCGCATGGCAGCTGCATGATCACTCTGGTAAATTACTCTCCACTGGTAATCACATCATTAAACCCGAAGGTTTTACCATCCCATTCAACGCTGAGAAAATACATGGTATTTCCACTAAGCGCGCATTAGAGGTAGGAGAAGATCTCTCAGAAGTACTGGATATATTTTCTGAGGACGTCAAAAAAGCTGAGGTTTTAGTAGGGCACAATATTGAGTTTGACAATAAAATTATTGGTGCTGAATACCTTCGGACTGAAAAACAAAACCTACTTGCGGACGCCAAAAACATAGACACCGCACTAGATACCAAAGAGTATTGCCAACTACAAGGAGGAATTGGAGGAAGGTTAAAGTCTCCCAAACTCATAGAGCTTTATGAGAAACTTTTTGGAGAGCCATTTGCGGATGCACACGATGCAGCATACGATGTGGACGCAACGGCTAAGGCATTTTTTGAATGCCTGAAGCGCTCGATTATCCCTACAATCGACGATACCAAACCCGATGATATCACCTATGAGGCTCCAGACCTTGATGCTGCAAATTTTGCTATAAAAAGAGAGGCCTCAAGTGGGAAGATTGGAAATGAAGAAGTTAAGGCTGAAGACATCAAAGGGGCCTATGTGCACTTACACGGTCATTCTCAGTTTTCAGTACTTCAAGCAACTCCAGATGTCGGAGCTATTGTAGCTAAAGCAAAAGAATATGATATGCCGGCTGTTGCAATGACAGATTTAGGCAACATGTTTGGCGCATTCAAATTTGTGAAAGCTGCCAAAGGTGCCGGAATAAAGCCTATCATTGGTTGCGAGTTTTATGTGGCTGAAGAAAGATTGAAGCTTCAGTTTACCAAAGACAACCCTGATAAGCGATTCAAGCAGTTATTACTTGCAAAATCTAAAAAGGGATATGAAAATCTAATCAAGCTCACTTCAATTGCATACAAGGAAGGAAACTACGGACTTTTCCCGAGAATAGATAAGGCACTCATCGAAGAATATAAAGAAGATATTATTGCTTTGAGTGGTAGTCTCGGAGGTGAAATCCCTCACCTCATTTTGAATGTTGGAGAGACGCAAGCTGAAGAGGCTGTACTTTATTGGAAGAATCTTTTTGGAGATGACTTCTATTTCGAGATCAATCGTCACGGATTAGAAGAGGAAAACAGGCTCAATGAGATACTTGTTGATTTTGCCAAAAAGCATAATATCAAGCTAGTAGCTGCGAATGAGTTTTTCTATCTAGATAAAGAGGAGGCCAAAGCGCACGATGTACTGATATGCATCAAAGAAAACGAAAAGCAAAGCACTCCAATAGGAAGAGGTCGCGGATTTAGACCTGGCTTGCCAAACGACAATTACTATTTCAAGACGCAGCAGGAAATGAAAGAATCATTCGGAGATATCCCGGATGCGATAGAAAACATTTCTGAGCTAATTGACAAAATTGAAGAGTACAGCCTGGAAAGAGATGTACTTCTTCCAGCTTTTGACATCCCAGAAGAATTTGTAGACGCAGAAGATGAAAAAGATGGAGGCAAACGTGGTGAAAATGCTTACTTAAGACATCTCACCTACCAAGGTGCTGAATCTCGATACGACGAAATCACTGATGACATTCGCGAGCGAATAGATTTTGAGCTAGACACCATTGCCAACACTGGATATCCTGGCTACTTTTTGATTGTACAAGACTTTACCGCCAAAGCTCGTGAAATGGGTGTATCGGTAGGTCCAGGCCGTGGATCTGCAGCAGGTTCGGCAGTAGCCTATTGTATTGGAATAACTAATGTAGATCCAATCGCCTATGATCTTCTATTTGAGCGTTTCCTTAACCCAGATCGTGTATCACTCCCCGATATTGATATTGATTTCGATAATGAAGGACGTGAAAAAGTGATCAACTATGTGATTGATAAGTACGGCAAAGATCAAGTCGCACAAATAATCACTTATGGTACGATGGCTCCCAAATCCGCAATTAGGGATGCGGGGCGTGTAATGGAATTGCCTCTACCTGAAACCGATGCGATTGCCAAATTGGTACCTGAACAACCTGGAACAAAGTTCTCGAAGGTTTTTGATGAGGTAAAAGAACTTGAAGACCTTAAGAAAGGAAAAGACCTACCATCGCAAGTGCTCAATCAGGCAGTCGTTCTTGAAGGTTCTTTGAGAAACACTGGAGTCCATGCGTGTGGAGTAATCATCACTCCTGATGATATGAGCAAATTTGTTCCTCTTGCCAAGCAGAAGGATTCAGACATGATGGTAACCCAATTCGACAACAGCGTTGTCGAATCTGCCGGGATGCTAAAAATGGACTTCTTGGGCCTAAGGACACTTTCAATCATCAAAACGGCGGTCGAAAACGTCGAGAAAAGACATGGGATAAAAATCGATATTGACAATATCCCACTGGATGATCAAAAGACCTACGAACTATATCAGAGGGGTGAAACAAATGGAACCTTCCAATTTGAGTCTCCTGGGATGCAAAAGCATTTGCGTGCCTTAAAGCCCGATAAGTTTGAAGATTTGATTGCCATGAATGCACTCTACCGGCCGGGTCCGATGGAGTACATTCCTAACTTTATCGCTAGGAAGCATGGTAAAGAACAGATCAGCTACGATGTCCCTGCGATGGAGGAATACCTTGCCGAGACGTACGGAATTACCGTCTATCAAGAGCAAGTAATGCTTCTTTCTCAATCCTTAGCTGGGTTCACCAAAGGTGAAGCAGACGTATTACGAAAGGCGATGGGTAAGAAGAAGCGTGACGTACTTGATGAAATGAAGCCAAAATTCATCGAGCAGGCTAAAGAGAAAGGACACCCGGAAGATAAGCTAGATAAAATATGGACAGACTGGGAGGCTTTTGCTGCATATGCATTCAACAAGTCACACAGTACTTGTTATTCCGTAGTTGCTTACCATACTGGTTACTTAAAAGCCAACTACCCAGCTGAGTATATGGCCTCTGTGCTTACGCACAATCAAAGTAACATTGATAAGGTAAGCTTCTTTATGGAGGAGTGTAAAAACCGTGGAATTAAAGTGTTGGGTCCCCATGTAAATGAATCTGCAAAAGACTTTGCTGTAAACGTTGATGGCGAAATTCGATTTGGTATGGGTGCTATCAAGGGAACAGGAGAATCAGCAGTACAAGCAATTATAGAAGAGCGCGATGCGAATGGCCATTTTAAAGATATTTTCGACTTTGCCAAACGCGTAAACCTAAGAACAGTAAACAAGAAATCATTCGAAAGTCTTGCTAAAGCAGGTGGATTTGATTGTTTTGATGAATTCCATCGTCGACAATATGTAGAGCCGGATGATGAGGGTTCTTCCTTGATTGAAAAATCGATCCGATATGCAAACAGGATGCAGGAAGAAGAAGCTAGCAATCAGTCATCACTTTTTGGCGGAGCATCTGGTTCAGATATCACAAAACCCAAAGTTGGTCGCATTGAACCATATGGAGACATTGAGAAGTTGAACATTGAGAAGGAAATGGTAGGTCTCTATATTTCTGGTCACCCTTTAAATGAATTCAAATTTGAAATGGATCACCTGACGAATTCAGGCATTCATCAGCTTTCCGAACCGGAAAAAATGCAGGGTAGAGAAATTCGAATTGGTGGAATTGTAAGTGATGTGCAGCATCGAACTTCCAAAAAAGGCAATCCTTTCGGTCAGTTTACGCTTGAAGACTTCAACGATAACCACACCTTCTATCTCTTTTCTCAGGATTACTTAAAATTTAAGCCTATGCTTGAAAAGGGCTGGTTTCTGTATTTGACAGGAAACGTTCAAAACCGATGGAATAGTGAAGAACTGGAGTTCAAGATTCAGAACATTGAACATCTGAGTGAAATAAGAGAGAAAATGACGAGAGGTTTAGAACTAAAAATGAGACTTGAAGACGTCAATGCAGTAGTTGTAGACGAGGTTGAACGCATTGCTGAAAAGTTTCCGGGAAAATCATTATTAAAAATGTCACTTGTCGGAGTCTATGAGAACAGGGCTATAAACCTTGAAATGTTGAGCCGAAAATTCACCATAGAGCCCACAGATGAGCTTATTAAGGAACTTGAGACTATTGAGGAACTTCGTTACAGAGTGTTACTTCAAAAGAACTAATTGTCAAGGCAACAACAAAGCATCATTTTATCAATAGAGAATAAACTATTCAAATTACTTTTGTGTTGGAAACACAAGCAATCAAAAATTTCAATATACAATGGCAAAAGCAGTAGAAATAACGGATAGCAACTTTGAAGATATCATCAATTCGGATCAGCCGGTATTAGTTGATTTCTGGGCAGAGTGGTGCGGTCCATGTAAAATGATCGGTCCTGTAGTAGAAGAACTAGCGGGAGATTTTGAAGGTAAAGCAGTAATCGGTAAAGTAGATGTGGATGCAAATCCAGAAGTGTCTGCTAAGTTCGGAATCCGATCTATCCCAACATTGTTGGTATTTAAGAACGGAGAAATCGTTGACAAACAAATCGGTGCAGTTCCTAAAACTGTACTTAGCGATAAGCTTACTGCTCAAATGGCATAAATGATAGTATCATAAAATAAAGCCTCGTCTGGATTCAGTCGAGGCTTTTTTATTTGATAACTAAAACAGCTTTTGGACGTACTTTTTAAAGTAAACGAATCGTTCACATGAAGCTATTTTCCCACTCCTCTACTATTCTTCCAGTTATAGACCCACAAGCATCAGCTGAATACTATCGTGATGTCCTTGGTTTTTCAATTTCATTTCTATGGGAAGACCCTCCCTCCTATGCAGTAATCAATCGAGACGATGCGGTTGGCATCCATTTTACGAAGCACGACAATTTTAAACTCTCAGAAAGTGCCCCAGCAATCTACATTTTCGTGCACGATCCTGATGCCCTCTATGAGGAGTATCAGCGCTCAGGTGCTAAAATTGTGGAGCCCATAAATGACACAGAATATAAAATGCGAGAGTTTGTGGTAGAAGACATAAATGGATATATATTGGTCTTAGGAAAAGGAATTTAACATGATCATAAACCTAATCTCAGGCCCAAGAAATATTTCAACGGCCTTAATGTATTCGTTTGCTCAGCATTCGAAGATTAAAGTCATAGATGAGCCGTTTTATGCACACTACCTCGTGCACACAGGAATCAATCACCCGGGTAGGGACGAAACGATCGCGAGCATGTCTGAGGATGCAAATCAGGTGATTGAAGAAATCAAAGCACTTGAAGAGGTTCACGAAATTGTTTTCGTAAAAAACATGGCTCATCATCACGAAGGTTTGGATTGGAATTACCTTAAAGACTGGCATAACGTATTCCTTATTAGAGATCCCAAACAACTAATCGCATCCTTTGCTCAAGTAATACCTGAACCTACTATGCAAGATATTGGGCTCAAGCACGAAGCAGACTTACTAGATTTCATTGATGAGCATGGTGCGCATGATTCGATTGTCATTGACTCAAATGATATATTGAAAGACCCAGAAAAAGGCTTATCTGATCTGTTTCAAAAACTCAGCATTCCATTTGAAAAAGGGATGTTGTCATGGGAAAAAGGCCCCATCCCAGAAGATGGCACTTGGGCTAAGTATTGGTATAAGAATGTTCATGGCTCTACTGGCTTTGCAAAACAAAAGACCAGCGAAAGACCTTTGCCTGATCAATGCAAATCACTGTACGAAAACGCATTGCCCTTCTATGAAAAACTTAAGAACTATATTCACGGGGCCAAATAAATTAATACAGATCCATGCTTCAGAAATACAACCCTAAAAACGAGAATATACAAGTTTGGGTAGGTGATCGCCTATACCATAGAAATGATGCAAAAGTCTCTGTTTTTGACAGTACTGTGCAAGGTGGTGATGCAGTTTGGGAAGGCTCCAGGTTATATAAAGAAGGTGTATTGCATTTAGACAAACACATTGATCGTCTTTTTGCTTCTGCCAAGGCTCTAGCCTTCGAACACATTCCTTCTCGCGAATTTGTAAAAGACGCAATTAAACAAACGCTTGAAGCCAATGGAATGACGGAAGATACCTTGATGAGGATCACATTGAGTCGAGGAGAAAAAATCACTTCAGGGATGGACCCTCGATTAAATCAAAAAGGAAGCTGTCTAATAATTCTTGCTGAGTGGAAGCCTTTGGTTTATGACAATGATTCCGGAATTCGAGTGATCACCTCTACTCAAAGAAGAAATGGGCCTCAATTTTTGGATAGCAAAATCCATCATAACAACCTACTCAACAATATTCTTGCTAAGATCCAGGCCAATTTTGCTGGTGTGGATGCCGGCGTAATGCTGGATGAAAGAGGTTTTGTCGCTGAACTTAACGATACCAATTTATTTATGGTCAGAGATGGAATTCTATATACTCCTTACGCTAATGCGTGCTTACACGGAATCACCAGAGGATTTGTAATAGAACTCGCTCGTAAGAATAACATCCCAGTTGAAGAACGGAATTTGAGTCTTGTGGAATTTTATAATGCAGACGAAGTATTTGCTACAGGTACCATGGGAGAATTAACACCTGTCAAAGAAATTGATGGACGTCAGATTGAAAATAAATCCGGATCAGCTATCAGAAAGCAGTTGAATGAACTTATGTCACAGAGCTTGGAAAGCCATTGTGTAAAACTGTGAGTTAATTTGGATACCAACTCCTCAGCCTAACTTCGGTAGAAACAGCTGCTTCTACTTGATTTTTAAAAGACTCAACATCACTTAAACCACCCTTTCCTCGGTAGTGATATGGGTATACAATTGTGGGCTTGAATTCAATAACCGCACTTGCTGCCTGATCAACATCCATGGTGTATGGTAAATTCATGCATACAAAGGCAACATCAATATTCTTCAAGTTTCTCATTTCCGGGATATCCTCAGTATCTCCAGAAATGTAGATACGCTTTCCACCAATGGATAAAACATAGCCATTTCCTCTCCCCTTTGTATGCCTGGAATCAGGCGTTTCAGGCAGGTTATACATTGGAACAGCCAAGATTTCCAAATCCTCAAATACAACAGTCTGCCCATTTGCTATAGCCATCGATCTGCTTTTCATCGCATCTGGCAGCTTGTTCTTGACTGCTTGAGGAACAATAAAAGTTGATCGTTCAGTATTTAATCCATCGAGTGTCTTTTGGTTGAGGTGGTCACCATGAATATCAGTGATTAAAATCAAACTAGGGCTCTTTATTCCAGCAAACTTTTCTGCTCCTCCATACGGATCAATGTATACGGTTTGATCGTTCCATGAAAGCACTAAAGATCCATGAAGTATCGGCTGAATAATTACATCCCCATTTGAAGTACTAATGGTATCTATCTGTCCATTAGAATCAAACGTAATTAAGGCTAGTAGGAATAGGACGGTCAATTTTTTCATAGCTTTCTATTCTTTGGAGTAATAACCCAAACCTAAGAAAGTTGTTTATTTCAAACAAAAAAGGCTCGCAATGCGAGCCTTCATATTTTTGTTCGAATTATTCTACTCACCAATCACAACCTTTTCCATCACATCATCTTCTCTGATCTGATCAATGACATCTAAGCCATCGACTACTTTTCCAAAAACGGTGTGATTGCGATCAAGGTGCGCAGTATTATCTCTATTGTGACAGATAAAGAATTGTGAGCCACCAGTATTTCTTCCAGCATGAGCCATTGACAAAACGCCACGATCATGATATTGATTATCACCATCTAGCTCACAATCTATTTGGTATCCAGGACCTCCAGTACCATCTCCTTTTGGACATCCTCCTTGAATCACGAAATTTGGTATTACGCGATGAAAGGTTAATCCATCGTAATATCCATCATTTGCAAGATCAATAAAGTTCTTTACTGTATTTGGAGCATCTTCCTCGAAGAATTCGATTTTCATCACTCCTTTTTTAGTGTGTATTTCAGCTGTTTTCATAGGCAGCAAAATTAAATTGTAACTGACACAAAATAAAAAAGGCAGCCTATCCCAGACTGCCAAAAAGCTATCGAAACCTCGATAGCCGCCTTAGGTAAGCTTTCGTAAATAATTACAATTCAATTGTTAGCTGGAAGTGAACAGAGCAATTCGAATAAGACATTCAACAACATCAATTAATAACGTCACGATAGCTGCACCATTTAAGCACCCCAAAATTCTACAGATATCCATGTACATAAGGATTTTGCAGGTATACTAGTCGTAAGCATTGCACTATCTTCTCAAAGGACCTTTTATCAAATACTCTAACTATTTCGCAACAAAAACTGGATGTAATCGCTATATCAATAGGTCAAAAATCTAAGTGTTAAATATTCTTAATAGATGTGAAGAACAGAAGCTAAGGGTACGCAATTGGTTAACTTGACCATGTCACAAACTCTAAACACCTATGCTAAAGAACTATTTTCTGGTGGCGATCCGCCACCTTAAACGCCAGCCTGGCTATGCTTTATTGAATATTTTAGGACTAACAATAGGGATAGCTTCTGCACTACTCATCGTACTGTATCTCAATCAAGAGACGAACTACGATACACACAACACTAATGCATCCAACGTATATCGGATTTGTGCTGATATCAGCGAACCCGATAATGCTTTTCGATGGGCTACCAGTCAAGCACCTCTTGCAAATGCTGTAAAAACGGAATTTCAGGAAGTGAATGAATCCACGCGGTTTGCCGGCGCCGGAACTACACGTTTTCGGCACAACGATATTCTCTATGAAGCGGAGGATCTTTTCCTCGTAGACTCCACAGTGTTCAATGTCTTCACTTTCGACTTTGTGCAAGGTGATCCAAAAACAGCACTTGCAGCTCCAAATAGCATGGTAATGAATGAGAGCTTAGCAAAGCGAATATTTAAAGGTGAAAACCCTATGGATCAAGTAGTTGAGACAGAACGTTTCTCTTACAAGGTGACGGGAGTATACAAAGACCTACCTGTGACTTCTCACATCCGACCAGATGCAATGGTATCATTCAGTACCAATGAGCAATATGCAAATTCTCAAAGCTGGGGTGGATTTGGTCTTTACACATACATCGTACTCAATGATGGAGTAGACCCAGCTTTAGTTGAAAAGCGTCTCAATGATGAAATCATAGAAAAGTATGTCGCTACTATCTTCGATCAGTTTGATATTAAAATCAAGTATGAACTCATCAATATCCTTGACATCCACTTATACTCGGATTTTGAAGGTGAACCTACTGCACTAGGAAATATAGATTACGTCTACATATTCCTTGCTGTGGCTGTTTTCCTTGTATTGATTGCTTGTATCAACTACATGAACCTGGCAACGGCTCGGTCCATGAGAAGGTCATTGGAAGTAGGAATAAGAAAGGTAATGGGAGCATTTCGAGGTGCATTGATCAGACAATTTATCATTGAGTCTGTACTTATTGCACTGGTGTCTATGCTCATCAGTATTATCTTATTAATAATCCTTGTACCAGTCATTAATGCGCAAGTTGGAACGACCCTTCTCCTTAGTGATTTACTTTCCCAAAACATTGTTTTGGCTCTCTTGGGCATTTTAGTTTTTACCGGACTCATTAGTGGTTCCTATCCTGCGTTCTACTTATCTGGATTCAGTCCAATAAAAGCCATTAAAGGTGGCTCAGGAAGCAAGCGCACAGGTAACGTTTGGATTAGAAGAGTACTAGTAGGCCTTCAATTTTCAATATCGATGTTTATGCTCATAGGCACGTTGGTTATTTATCAACAAATGCAATTTGTACGTAATGCAGATCTTGGGTTTAACAAAGATCAGGTAGTCAATTTCACACTCAATCGAAATTCGAGCGAAAAGTGGGATACCTTCAGAAACCAACTACTTCAAAACCCAAACATCTCAGATGCCTCTACTGCTACCACCATACCTGGAAACGGCTTTGGTAAAAATGTCATGCAAGTTGAAACGAACGAAGGCGTAATGGAAGATTACGGAGTAGATTGGTACGGCGTTGATTATGATTATGTGAGTGTTTTGGGAATAGAAATGGTTGAAGGCAGAGGATTTTCAAGAGATTTTACAAGCGATACGGCGACTGCTGTCCTTATAAATGAATCAATGGTGAATCGAATGGGATGGGACAATCCTATCGGGATGCGCTTCCAATTTGATCAGGACAGTACAGTTTTTCATAAAGTAATTGGTGTGATGAAAGATTTTCATCAACGATCACTATATAACCCCATCGCTGCAATCATGATTTTCCCTAGCTTAAACAATAGGCAGGCGATGGTGAAGATAGGTGGCAACCTTGAAGAAGGATTGGCACACATGGAAACTACCTGGGCAGAGCTCTTCCCAAATACACCACTTGAATATCAATTTTTGGATCAAAATTTCCTGCAGGCCTATGATAGCGATAAACTTAGAGGACAGCTATTCTTGGGATTTGCCTTGATGATGATTATCATTTCTGGTCTTGGATTGTTGGGGCTTGCTTCCTTCACTGCAGAACAGCGAACTAAAGAAATCAGTGTAAGAAAAGTACTTGGCGCAGATGTACGAGGGCTGGTTTTACTACTTGTGAAAGATTTTATCTGGCTTGTACTAGTTGGCGCTGTCCCTGCCTTCATTATTGGATACCGCATCATGAACAATTGGCTGAGCGATTTCGAGTATCATACAGAAATCGATTTCATGCTTTTTATAGCAGTACTGATTACAGTTGGAGTTTTCGTCATGCTCACTACAGGCTTTCAAGCATATAAAGCAGCTACAGTTAATCCATCCGAAAATTTAAAATATGAGTAAATGAAAAAGCCCCAACTATTGTTGGGGCTTTTTACTTATTTATAAATTCTATCGAAGAAACAAAAGTTCTCTATACTTTGGCAGTGGCCAATCCTCGTCATCAACCAACAGCTCAAGCTTATCAACCGCATATCGCAGCGATTCAAAATACTTACCCTTCACATTGTCACAATATTCGAATGATCGCTCACGAATGTCATCAATCTTATTGATTCGCTTACGCTCTTCAGTCATCTCATGAGTAAGTCTTCGTACATTGTTGATATGAGTAGATACTTCTTCAATTGTCTTCTTAATTTCAGTAGCATCTAATCCAAGTTCTGTAAGTCCTTTAGCATTCTCAATAAGCTTCGTTTGATATTTTGTAGCTGTAGGGATAATCATATTGCTAGAAATGTCTCCCATCATTCTCGCCTCAATTTGAACCTTCATGATGTAGTTTTCTAAACGTATTTCATGCCTCGCCTCAATCTCTACTTTGGTCATTATTTTATGCTTTTCGTAGAGTTTTATTGCCTTATCAGAAATGGAGAAATCCAGTGCTTTTGGAGTTGCAGGTTCGTTTGAAAGCTTGCGTTTTGCAGCTTCCTTCACCCATTCATCAGAATATCCATCGCCCTCAAATCGAACTGGCTTAGACTCTTTGATGTAATCACGCAATACATCGATAATGGCTAATCGCTTTTCTCTTCCTCCATCAATCAACTTATTCACCTTCTTGTAGAAGTCACTCAACTGCTCTGCCATTATTGCATTCAATACCATCATTGGATCCGAAACGTTGGCGTCTGATCCTACAGCCCTGAATTCAAATTTATTTCCTGTGAACGCGAATGGAGAAGTTCTATTTCTATCTGTGTTGTCAAGGATGATTGAAGGAATCTGATCGATTCCGAGTTTCATGTATAGGTTATCACCTTTCTCAACCATTATATCTCCTGATTGCTCAAGCTTATCAAGAACCTTTGTTAAGGTAGATCCAATAAACACCGAAATAATTGCCGGAGGTGCTTCGTTTGCTCCCAGTCTAAAGTCATTTCCTGCAGATGCAATACTTGCTCTAAGCATATCCGCGTGCTCGTGAACGGCCTTAATTGTGGTAACAAAAAACGTCAAGAAAAGAAGGTTGTCTTTCGCACTGCTGCTTGGTTGATACAAATTGACTCCTGTATCAGTAACCAAAGACCAGTTGTTGTGCTTTCCACTTCCATTCAATTCAGCGAAAGGTTTTTCATGAAATAACACTTTTAAGTTATGCTTGTTAGCAACTTTCTCCATCACATCTTTGAGTAACTGATTTTGATCAGTTGCTTCATTTACTGCACCATACATTGGCGCTGCTTCATATTGTGCTGGAGCTACCTCATTGTGTCTTGTCATCAAAGGAATTCCCAACTTGTGTGCCTCAATCTCATAGTCTTTCATGAAATCATAAACACGTGTAGGAATAGATCCGAAGTAGTGATCATCTAACTGTTGACCTCTAGCAGGGTTGTGCCCAAAGAGTGTTCTTCCGCCCATTACTAAATCAGGTCTCGCACTATATAATGCTTTGTCTACGACGAAGTATTCTTGCTCCCATCCTAGTGAGGCATTTACTTTGGAAACATTTCTATCAAATAATCGACAAACTTTCACAGCAGCATTGTCAACTGCCTCTAACGCTTTTAGAAGTGGCGCCTTATGATCTAACGCCTCACCTGTGTAAGCAACGAAGATTGTTGGGATACACAATGTTTTTCCATAGATGAAGATTGGTGATGAAGGATCCCAAGCGGTATATCCTCTAGCTTCGAATGTACTTCTTATTCCACCGTTTGGAAATGAAGATGCATCTGGCTCTTGTTGTACCAATGCTTCCGCTTTGAAATTTTCAATCCCCTTACTTGGATCAAAAAATGAATCGTGCTTTTCTGCAGTCGCTCCGGTTAAAGGTTGAAACCAGTGCGTGTAGTGAGTCACCCCTCTTTCCATTGCCCAATTCTTAACAGCAGCAGCTACAGCATCGGCTGTTTCAATGTCAATTTTCTTTCTGTTTTTGATTGATTCAGTCACTCTCTTGAATACGTCAGGTGATAGAGTTGACTGCATCTGAGCCTTGGTAAAGGCCATTTCTCCGAAATAATCAGAGATGCGTTTCGAAGGTGCTTGAACGTCTACCTTCTCTCTTTTTTGAACTAAATTAAGCGCTTGGTGTCTTAGTTGTGCCATGGTTTATAGATTTCAACAATTTAGATACCCAAAATTATCCATTTTTTGCATATTGATAAATAATTGGTTCATTTTTTAACCAAATTTTAATACAAATACGCAAAATCTTATTTTTTAAGTATGATTTTTAACTGAAATGACGATTTTTTATCAAAAAACACTCAAAGAAGGTGTTAACACGTTACCTGAAGAGGAATCCAAACACTGTGCCCAAGTCCTCAGGCATCAAAACGGTGATGAAATCTTGGTTTTTGATGGGAATGGAGGAATACACCGTTCAATTTTGACCCAAGTTTCGAAAAAATCGTGTGTTTATGAGATTACTGAATCAAAATATGAACCAAAAAAGAAATTCAGCATTCACCTGGCAATTGCACCAACAAAAAATGCTGATCGCATGGAGTGGTTAATTGAAAAACTTTCTGAGATCGGAGTGGATGAGGTGAGCTTTATTCAAACAAAACATAGCGAACGAAAGAAGATGAGACTAGATCGTCTAGAAAAGAAGGCCGTGAGCGCAATGAAGCAATCTGGGAATCCATTTCTTTTAAAAATCAACGAATTGATTTCTTTCGATCAATTCTTATCAAAAGATCAGTCATCTATTAAACTAATCGCACATGTAGACGATTCTCATACGTATGCGTCAGATTCCATTCAAGCAAATGAGTCTGTTACTATTTTGATTGGTCCAGAAGGTGATTTTAGCCTGGAAGAGGTAGCAAAAGCAAAAGAAGCAGGATTTAAAGCTGTGTCACTTGGACAAAATACCCTTAGAACAGAAACAGCAGGCTTCGTAGCCTGCTGTTATATTAATAATGCTAATAAGTTTTAACTAAGCTTGGTTATTTAATGATAACCTTACTCTTATGTGTCTGATTGCCCTGTTCTACTATCATAAAGTAGATTCCCTCTACCATATTCTGTTCTGGTAATATTTTGCTATCAAAGTTGGAACCATCTTCGATGACCTTGCTGAAATAAATATTACCTCTCAGATCAATCACTTTTATTGTGATTGGAGTATGCCTGTCTACAGATAGGATTCTTATGTTGAAGTTGTCTTCTCTAGCAGGATTTGGATAAACATATGCTGACATACTTACTCCATCATTGTTATCAACCAAAATCGTAGCATATGTATGTTCAGTGTTATCAAAATCAAATTGTTTCAATTGATAGTAGTTCAATCCATAAGCGGCTCTTGTATCCATCAATGAGTACTTAATCGGAGTTGACGAATTACCATTGCCATTAATTATTCCTACGGTAGTGAAAGTCTCACCGTCAAGTGACCTCAATACTTCAAAGTGGCTATTATTTGTCTCAGTAGCCGTTTCCCACTGAAGAAGTACTCCATCCTGATCCGGCTCTCCCGTGAAATAAAGCAATGAAACTGGAAGTGGAACAGCTGCAGACTCTGCAGTGAAATCCGAGAATGAATCATAACCAGTATTCGAAATGGTATTGGTTCCAATAGTTACTGATCCGCCGAGATCGTCACCTGCACTAGAAAACTTTCTTGCTAAAAGAGCTGACTCAGTACCGACTATGTCTGCATCCTCATATATGTATGAGACATCATAATCTAGTGTTCCAGTAATATTTTCATTTTCCAAGGTCCAATACCTTGTAATGAAACTACTTTCCACAATATCTGTATGCTTCGCATCTCTCATATTAATCGTTACGCTTGAACTACTTAATGTCCCTGAGTTTAGCGTGAAAGTGAATGGCGCATATTCATCACTATCCCCTATTGGGAATTCATAAGCAGTGCTTAGTGCTGTAATTGCATGTCTTAATACACCTACTCCATCTACAATAAAGTAAGCTCTTTCATCACCTCCTACGATTGAAGAACCATTATTAATCGTGATGTCAAAAGCAGTAGTATTAATAAATCCTGATGTCAGAGTAAGAACCCCGTTCGTTGCAATACCTGAACTAAGTGTTATGGTACTATCAGCCATGGTAAGCATACCCACCTTATTAATTGTCAAGTTATTGAACGTCTCACCACCTGAGGTATTAATAGTCTGCCCAAAGAACCCATCAAAAGTCACTGTACCTGTTCTTGGAAGGAAGGTAATTTCACTCAACCAATCTCCTTCCAACTCAATGTTATAATCATCAGTAGTTCCCAAATCTCTGGAGTCAAAAATTGCACCAGCTCCACCACTGCTTTGAAGATTTATATCTCCCTGTACTGTAATATTACCTGTAAGGTATTTTGTAGATCCTGCAGGACCATCAGTATACAGATTATTATAGATCATTCCCGTAACACACTGTTCGGTCACATTCGGATTAACATATCCAATTGTAGATCCAGGTGTACTAACATCTACCGTTCCTGTTCCATTTAATATGATACAATCTTCAGAAAAGTCCATTGTGAATCCTGCTAGATTCAATGCTCCTGTACCTTCCAGGGTCAATGCTCCAACTACAACATCCTCAGATAAGAATAAGGAATGCGCATCTAGAATTCTCGCTTTAGTTCCTGCTGTAGGAACAACTCCTGTTGTCCATGCTAGAGGATTACTAAAGTCCGAGCTTACACCAGTAGACACATATTCTATTAATGCTAGAGAGAAGTAGTCTCCATCTGTAAAATTCAATCCATCCACTCCAACGACATCTCCTGTAACCGGAGTTAACGGATACGTGGTGTCTATATCGGTGAAATCTCCATCTGAGGTTACGATAAGTGCCCAAGTAAACCCATCTGAAGGTGGAGTCGGAAGAGCAGTGGTGTCTATCTGGAATGATATAGTACCTACATCTCCCGTCTTATCAACTCTCCATTCTCGTGCTACTTTTCTTGTGCTTCCATTTGCAGGGGCTCCTGTAAATGTCCAACTGGTCATATCTGCTCCATCATTGGCAATCATCAAGTACTCTGCGTCTTCTAGATTATTTGGATTCAGAATAGTCAAGAAATTATCAGCTGTAGCAGTTACATGAATATTACTAGCATCTTCCCTACCTATTCCAATTAGATTAAAGAAGTAATCATTCGATGCTGAACCATCATCAAAGGCAAAGTTGTCGTTCGGTATTGCTATATCGTATCGCGTAGACAAATAATTGTTAACAATAATTGTTTGAGCATCATTTAGTGGGATATTGTAAACCAGTACTTCTGCCATCTCTCCGTCAAATCCAGAACCTCCACCGGAAAGTGAGCCCAATGTAGAAGTTCCACTCATTGAAGTAGCAGTGTAGTCAAACGGTACCGTAGGTACATCGACAGTTCCATTCAATGAAATGGCAGCTAGACCAGAGCCACTTTCAAGGTTATATTGAATGATAGATGGAGATCCTGTACCTGTAACAATCTCATCTCCTTTCCAAGTTGCATCAGCATCTTGGAATCCTCCATTAGAATTTTCAACTCCAAAGAGCAATCCATCTGCGTCATTAAATAAAGCTTGATCTGTCGCGACATCTGCATCTGCTACAAAGAAGATATCAAAGTCACTCACTGAGGCACTGATTCCACTTGCGCTCGTTAGAGACTGTGCTCCACTAAACTCTACAGTGTTTTGTGAATTGATACCTGTACCACCCACAGATGGGCCTGCACCAGTAAAATCATTGGAGTTTCCAGATATATCTGTCCATGTGCCAGGAGTAAAATTATCTCCTCTAAGCCATAAAAGGTTTGTTGTGGCATCTCCAACTCCACCAGGACCAGTACTTCCTGATTGATCATCATCAAGGATGGTTACAACATGAATAGTAGTCCCGCTAACAGTAGCATTTGTAGCTGTTGTTAAGGTCACAGTTATATTTTCAGCAGCTTCAGTAACAAGATCATTAACAATCACTGCTTGAATATCTTCACTCATTGAACCCGCAGATATCAATACTGAACCATTGCTTAAAGTATAATCTGCACCAGGAGTAGCAGTAGCCGTCACAGTGTAATTAACGGTAACATCATTTACTGAAGGTGCATCAAGCGTAACCTCCATTGCAGCAATTCCGGCAGATTCACTAACAAAAGATGAGGATTCTACAAATCCAGCTACTGGTTGCGTATCATTATCTGTAATATCCAATGTATACTCTGTTACGGATCCAAGATCTGCATTTACCGGGTTAGTAAGACGTAGCGTGATCGTCTCTGTACCTTCAAAAATTGCATCATCGACCACTGTGATATTAAATGAGTTAGAAACAGTAACATTATCTGCAGGGAATGAAATCGTTGATGTACTTAGAATAAAATCATCAGTTTCATCCGCAGCATTCGCTCCACTGCTTATTACTTGCAAATCCACAGAGGTGACTACATCATCATCAGGTGTATTGATGTTTACAGTAACTGGCGTAACACTAGGTGTTGCCTCATCACCAGCCCCAGGGCCTGCAGTAGCAAAATCCACGGTCCTTCCTTCAGGGTTATCATCATCATGAATCGTATATGTAAATACCGTATTACTTCCTAAAGAGACATTGCTTGATGGAGTCGTTAACGTTATTTCAATCGTTTCATCGCCTTCTATATCAGTATCATCAATGATACCTAAACTGATATCAGCTGTTGATTGTCCTTCGGCAATAGTTAGAGTACCACTTGTTAGTAAGTAGTCAATATTTCCACCAACTGCAGTACCACCCGTGGCTGCGTAATTGACTGTTGCGTCTTCACCTAATGTGAAGTTGAGCGCTACTTCAATGGTTGGATTGGTTACACTTTCATTTCCACTATTTTCGGTCAACGAGTACTGAATTACCGGCTGACCAACACCAATTGTAATGAAAGTACCACTGTTGATTGTCACTTCATTTGTTACGTGGAATCCAAACACTTCTGAATATTCAACTTGATAAGTTGTTGCTCCAGATCTAAAATCCCCATCTTCATCAGTATACACCACATATTGATCATAGCCGCTAGGTGGAGTCGGCAATTGTGTAGTGTCAATCATAACAATGATTGTTCCCGGATCACCTTGAATATCCAATCTCCACTCTCGAGCAAGTCTTCTTACGTTAGAGCCACCACTAGGCGCCTCCGAGCTTGTCCAATTTAGATCATCACCATTATCGTGGCCTGCAAATACAAATTCATCATTTTGCAAATCGCTAGGGCCACTGATCATCAATAAGCTATCAGACATAGACTGTAAGTGTTGCTCATCATTCGTACGCCCGATACCAACTACATCATTACCATAAGTACCTTCAAAACTGTAGTAATCATTAGGTATTGTGAGATCATATTTATTCGCCAAGTAATTTTCAACTATGACTCTTTGAGCATCATTAATTACGTTTCGATAGACAATGAATTCTGAGATATTACCTGCAAAATCACTTGTAGCTTGGGTTTGATCTGAATTACGACTTCCTAATGCGAAGTTGTTGTCAATAGCCATTACCTGATAGTTGTTATCAGACAATAGTGCAGAACCATTTCTAAATACTTCTGCACTTGAAGCATTCTGACTATCAAATCTCCAAGTAGTTAAATCTGTATTCGTGCTTTGGCTAGGTAAATAGTCTATATCATTAATAGAATATAACCCATTAGCCCCCTGGCTCAATCTGAATTCATTTCTTGCAGCCGTATTTGTTTCAACTAAATAATCACCACTTGTTTGTGATAATACAGAGACGAATGTGTAGTTCGAAAGTGCATTACTAAATCCAGCAGGTGCTTGGAATCCTTGATTTGTCGAGGAAACTATAACTGTATTTTTAAGATTAAGCGCATCAACATCGAAACTAGGAGCACTTCCAATAGCAGTAAAATCAAATCCATTTCCAGAACGATCTACCCAGGTGTTTACGCTACTTCCATCAGCAACATTCGCCACTCCTTTTCCATTTATAGCATAGGCATCTAACCATAGCATGTTGGTTTCAGAATCTCCAACGCCGCCTGGCCCATAATATCCGAAAGTAGCATCGTTATCAGAAATTGTAACTGTGTGTGTAACCTCGGCACCTAAAGTTGCTCCTACTTCTCCACTAAGAGTAACACTAAATGTTTCAGCGCTTTCTTCGATACCATCATCAGTTAATGCAACATTTATACTACCTAGTTGACTACCAGCTGGAATAACCAATGTTCCATCTGCTAGTGCAAAATCAACACCCAAACCAGTCGCAGTGATTTCAGTAACAGCATAATCAACAGAAACATCTTGACCAGAAGTAGATGAAAGCTCAACGATTAACTCCGCGATACTTCCACCTTCGTCAATTGTAGTTGCCGCATTTTGAAATTCAACAGACACTGAAGCATCATTATCTGTAATGGAATAGGTATGAGCAACATTGGTACCCAGGTTAGCATTGATTGGGCTACTCAAACTAATAATCATTGTTTCTGTTGCTTCGCTCAACACATCATCCAAGATTGTGAAATCAACATTTCCTGTTGTTTGAGTTGCTGGGATAGTTAGTGTATCAGCTACAAATACATAATCTGGGGCAGGACTTTCTTCGGCAGTTCCTCCAGTTACTGAATAATAAACTTTAGTGTCATTTACAGGATCAGCGATATTAAGATCCACTTGCAAAGAGACTGCACTTACACTTTCTGCTCCCGAAGAACTTGCTAAGTTGAACTGTACATTTCTCGCATTGTCGTCATCATTGATGGTATATGTAAATACAGAATCTGACAACATTACCCCAGTAGGTGGATTACTTAGTGTAATCTCAATTGTTTCATCACTCTCCACATCTGAGTCATTGATAATACCTAGCGGTAGATTCACACTTGTTTGACCGGCTATGAAGGTTACCTGTCCGGTAGTCGCTAATGAATAATCGTCATTTCCTCCAGTGGCTGTACCGTCAGTTATTTCATAATCCAGTGTAATATCACTACTACTTTCTAAGCTCAATAGTATCTGTGCATTTGCTGCGACAGTTTCAGAGCCTGATAATGTTGTTGGCGAAAATGAAACAGTTCGTGTTGCGATTCCAAACGTTACATAATCACCGGAGGCTATAGATAAGTTACTTGCCTTATATTGTCCATCCACGAATACTGTATTGATGATAGTAGCCCCGGAAGTAAAGTCCCCATCAGCATCTTGCATTATTATGTAATCCTCATCTCCGTTTGGTAATGGAGGAAGTAGGTCATTACTTATTGCTATACTAATTGTCCCTGGAGCACCCGTATTATCAAACCTCCACTCTCTCGCAGTACGCTGAATACCAGACACAGGCACTTCACTTGTAGTCCAGCTGGCAACATCTTCATTGTCATGACCAAACAACACGTATTCACCATCGTCCAGATCGTCGGCATTGCTGATTGTCACAATACCGGCTCTCGCAGCTACATGTTGGTTATTTGCATCAACTTGACCGATACCTGCCACTTCAACCCCATGAGATACTTCGAAATTGTAAAAGTCGTTTGTAATTGAAAGATTGTACTTAGCAGCAAGGTAGTTATTGATGATATTGCTTTGAGCAACATTTACATCCCTGCTAAACATGATAACCTCTGCTATATCCCCTTGGAAGAATTCGGATCCATTCTTACCTAGATAGAAATTATATGCAGTATGACCAGTAAAGCTCGGATTCGCATCATCACGATTTATCAATACCCCATTGTTCCTATACACAAGAAATGTATCTGAAGAAACGATATGAGTGAAAATGCTATGATTACCAGTCCATGCCGGCAAGAAAGTAGTCGAATAATTATCACCATCAAGATCAAACTCGGCATTTCCAGAACCATTTGGTAAAGAAGCACTGACGCTATTTGCATCTACCGTACCATTCTCACTATTGTCTGTAGCATATGCATATGAATCTTGATTGAGGTTATCTGTTTCAGCCACTATAAAGAATGACATCTCATTTCCAGGGAAACTTGCCGCTGAAAGGGTTCCTTCTGATACAAGTGCATCGCTAACATTATTAAAGCTTATCTCTTTATGTCCATTGACTGCATTGTCAACCACATCAGGCGCCGTACCAACCGGAACCATATCATAATCAATGCTGACGTTTTGAATTAGGTTATTCCAACTTGTAACACTGCTTCCAGAGAATGAAACAGAGTCAGCAATTAGCCATAATTTAAGAAGGTTTTCGCCAAGCGCATTTTCAACATCACCAACTCCACCTGGGCCTTCAAAACCTAGGTCATCATTATCAGCGATTGTTACTTCATGAATATCAAAATCTGTTCTTAGAGAGCCATTTATTGGATTAGTTAATGTTAACTGAACCGTTTCAGGCGTCTCAATATCAGCATCATCAATTGGCTGAAAGCTAATCGTAGTAGTAAGATCTCCAGCAGGTATTGTAGCTGTTCCACTCAGTGCGATATAGTCTGTACCTGCTACTGCATCTCCGCCTGTAACGGCATAATCAACGCTAACATCATTACCAGACTCAAGCCCAAGCTCCAGCGTGATAGCTACAACGCTTGTTCCTTCATTAGCAACAGATACTGTATCCACAAAGCCAATTTCAGGTCCATCATCGTCATCTGTAATGGTATAAGATTGTGTATTGGTAGTACCTAACTTAGCGTTAGAAGAAGGATTTGAAAGTGAAATTTCTATCGTCTCATCTTGCTCATCAATTAAGTCATTAATAACTGGAAATTTAAATGTGGCACTTTGAGAACCTGCAGGGATGGTTAATACACCTTGAACCAAAGTGTAATCCTCATTATTTGTTGCACTACCTCCAGTAGCTGTATAGGTAACTTCTGTATCACTGATATTATCTATTGGATTTACTGCTACAGTAATCTCCAATTCTTCAGTTGTATTTTCCGCAATTAAACATGCCCCACCTACTACTTCAGTTCCAACTGTATAGAAACTCGCTGGATCATCGTAGTTATTATACTCGGTAATTACTCTCGCCGTGCTTAGTAGACCATTATAAACACGAACTTCATCCATCTGACCATTAAATCTATTGCCAGTTTCACCAGACAAAGTTTCTCCACCAATTGCAGCACTGCCCACATCAATTCCCCAGCCAGCAGTACCATTTGCGCCTGTAGCTCCTTGCACTCCATCAGCATAAATAGTTCTGCTTCCAGCACCTGCTACACTTTCAACATCAATTACTCCTGCTACATAATGCCATCCTGTTGCTGCACTTACCCCGGAGCCATTGTAGTCAACGATGGTAGGTCCTGCTCCTCTACTAAACATTCTAACCCTACCCGTTGAATTACCATCGAAAAGAGAAAGCGCATAACCGTTTGAGTTGTTATCATCATCAATAAAAACTCTTTGGCCTCTCTCATTAGTTTCTGGATTTACAAAAGCTGATATACTAAAGTCAGTTTGAATATTAGGGAATGAAGCCAATTCAATAAAATCTCCTGCTCCATCAAAATTTCTACCATTTCCTATTTTACCTGCTACATCTGCGGTGCCGTTATTCGTACCGCCATAACTATTAGGTGATGAATCTTTCACGTCTCCATTTAGGTGCCAAACCCCATAATATTCAGACCATACGGTTGTTACTGAAGGGTCTTTGGTAATATTGGCATTCCCGTATAACATTGAAAGTTCCGTATCATCATCATAGTCCAACACAGGTATCTTAACCCAAGCGATATATTCCCCTGTGGTCTCATCATAGCTCTCAATTTCATGATCCAACCAAACCAATGAATCGCGATAAGTAAATGCAATATCAAATCCATTGCTACTTTGGACATTACCTCCATTGCCAGTAGAAGCTAGATCTGCATCAGTGAAGGAAATCAAAAGTGGAAAATTTGTTAGATCAGCTCCATCTGTATCATCCACCAATGTGTTATCAATGGTTATTGTCTTTGAAAATCCATAGTCGCAAGGATTTCTAAATTCGATATCTCGATCATTGTCATCATCATTGATCGTATAGGTGAACACACCATTAGTTCCTAATATGGTACCGCTTGGCGCAGTACCCAATGTGATAATTATTGTCTCATCACTTTCAACAATAGATTCATCTAGTATTCCTAAATCAATTATCTCGGTTGTTCTTCCAGCGCTTATAACGAATGATCCACTAGTAGCTAATGAAAAATCTGTGACAGGTGTAGCTGTACCAGAAATAGTGTATGGAATAGTGATATCAGAACCTGAGGCAACAGAAAGAGATAGAATAATTGTATTATTCGTGTTTTCGAAATCTTGTGTTGATGCACTTTCAAATTCTATCGTTCTCCTATGAGTTGCAATGGTGAAATACGTACCTTGTTCTACAGCCACATTGTTTGCGACAAATACACCATCTACCAGGGTCATAGGATAAACGGTTGCTCCTGAACTAAATATCCCATCAGCATCTGTCAATAATAAATACTCAGTATAATCTGCAGGTAGTGTTGGTAATTTATCACCATCTATTGCAATCGAAATTGTACCTGGATCACCAGTAATATCCGTTCTAAATTCGCGCTCAATTCTTTGAATATTGGTAAGATCTGAAGGTACATCGGTGGTTGTCCAAACTGTGACATCCGTGTTATCATGTCCAACAAATACGTATTCTCCATCTCCCAAATCGCTTGGGTTGGAAATAGTTAACAAACTACTTTTAGCAGCATTATGAAAATTTGAAGCATCTTCTTGACCAATCCCAACCACTTCAGTACTATGCGTCGTTTTGAATGAATAATAATCATTTTGATCTAGGGGAAGGTCATATTTCGCAGCAAGATAATTTTCCATTATGATTACTTGCGCACTGTTAAGCGGACTTGTAAACATGATGAATTCAAGAATATCTCCCTGGAAGTTTGTTGATTGAGTCTGTCCGATGTTAAAGAAATAATCCGTATGATCTAAGAAAGTATCTGTACCTGCATCGAAGTCTTCTTGTGAAGCATTTACTCGGGCCGTTTTTCCATTTATGGCACTAGCGGTATAAGAAAAGATGGTATACTCACCTACCCATGCAGGATCATAATTAAACTGAGATCGTCCATCAGTTCCGCAACAATTTCCAATATCGAAGTATACCTGGCTACTCCATGGCAAATGCGCTGAAAAACGATTTCCAGCTAGACCGCCACCTTGTGTAGTTGATGTACCATAGGTATTTGATTGTTGTGTCAGGTTATCATGTCTGGTTACAATAAACGTTGAAGCTTCGTTGTAAGGAAAATAGGAGGCGCTCAGTCTTGTAGCTGTAGAGAGAACATCATTAACATTGGCAAAACTGATTTCTGCATGTCCATTTTTTGCATTATTAACAACTGTTGGTGCTGTTAGCGGTGGTGTTAAATCCAGTTCTGAAATACCTACCTCGTTCTCCCATGATACTACATCTGATCCGGAAACGTTAGCTGAGTCAGCAATCACCCACATGACTAATGTTCCAGAACCATCTGCATCTCCTACTCCTCCAGGACCGTCTATTCCAAAGTTATCATTGTCATTTATTGTTATTGTGATGAAGTCGAAATCAGTATCTAACACACCATTAACCGGATTGGAAAGTGTGATCGAGAATTGCTCTCCAGATTCAATTTCTTCGTCATCAATAACGTTAAATCCAACTGAAGCAGAAGTACTGTCTGCAGGAATGGTTAGTGTACCACTGCTTAATACGTAATCTGCCCCATTAGTCGCTGATATGTCCGCAATGGCGTAATCTACCGTAACTGCTTGACCAGATGATACATCCAAATCAACCGCAAAGCTATTTATGTCTGCTCCTTCATTTACAAATAGTGAAATGTCAGATGCTGCGATAGTAGGACCGTCATCATTATCCACTAGGGTGATTTCAATCTCGTTATTAGCTGCCAAACTTAGGTTAGAAACGGAAGAAGGATTAGTAAGAGATACCGTGAAGGTTTCATCCATTTCATCTTGAGAATCATCTGTAATATCTACAGTTATTACCGTGCTTAAATTCCCGGCAGTAATAGTTGCGGTTCCAGCTGCAAAAATGTAATCCGAGCCATTTGAAGCTGTACCAGAGGTAATAGCATAATCGATATTGACATCATTGACATCTATACCGCTAAGAGAAATAGTTAGGTTTAGTGTATCCGTACTTTCATCAATATCAAAAACGGTGATTGCTTCTTCAGTTCCTAAAGACAAATAACTTCCAGATGGATCCATACTGTTATATTCAGTAGCAATCCAATCAGCATTTCTAACGACAGAAGAAACCCTCACTTCATCAAAGAACCCTATATGTCTTCTTGCAGTAGAGTTGTCCTCTCCACCAAGTGTTACATTACCATTGGCGCCTGTGTGGGTCTGCCATGTAGATCCAGAATTATCCGAAAGATCACTTATATCAGAAGCTCCATCTACATAAATAATACGATGAAAATTCGTTCTGTCAACAACAAAGTTCAGGTGGTACCAAGTATCCTGAGCCAATGTATTTACTGCATCTATGATTCCAGCACCTGGGAATCCGCGTTGGAAAGACCTAAGATTTCCAGCACTTCCATCACCTAAAGAAAGTGCATACCCTGTTGATCCATTATCATCATGAAAAAGTCTGGCATTGTTGTTAATATCATCGGTACGCATCCACATTGAAATGGTGAATTCCGTATTCAATTCCGGCATTGAACTTGAGATTTGAAATACATCATTTCCATCAAAATATTGAGCTTGACCGGCAATACCTGCGACAATATCTGTAGATCCTGCCTGAATGGTTCCATTGTAACCATTTGGAGAAGAATCATCATTATCGTTCATGTGGAATACAACATGATAATCTACCCATACTCCAGTAGTTGATGGGTCCGTAGAGACCGATGAGTTTCCATAAAACATTTCTAAAACTGTATTCTCTGTAGCAGCGAGAACAGGTAGTCTCACCCATGCGGTGTATTCACCCGTAGTTTCATCATAACTCTCAATTTCATGATCCAGCCATGATACTGCATTATCGTAAGTAAATCGAATATCATAGCCACTGGAGTTGGTTACATTACCTCCATTGGCGATAGTAGCTAAATCAGCATCAGTGAATGAGATCTGAACTGGAAAATCAACCAGATCAGTACTTCCACTAACCATGCTTTGAGCGATGGTTATACTTTTCTTATGCGTGTAGTTAAACGGCGCATCAAATTGAATTGAGTTGGTTGCACTTGCACCATCATCATTAACCGTATAGGTGCTTACACTGGCCCCTAAGATTCCTGTAGATTGAGACCCTCCAGTAAGTGTTAAAATAATTGTTTCATCAGGTTCAAAACCATCACCGGAAGTGATGGGCTGCGCTAAAGAAGTTGTCGTATTTCCTGCGGTAATTGTAAAAGTACCTGCTGAAGGCAGATCTTCAGTACACGTACCTCCAACTGTGTAGTCAACCGTGATATTGTCGTCCACAGCGTAAGCTATATTTATCTCAAAAGTAGCAGGCGAGCTTGTTTCTAAACCTCCAAAGTTGGTTTGTGTAAAATTTATTTCTGGTCTATAAGCAGCAATTGTGGCAAATACACCATCCTCAATAGTTACCCCTGTTGCCTCAAAGACAGACCCATTTTGAACTAATGGATATTGAACAGCATCAGTACTAAAATCACCATCGCTATCTACCCAAAGTGTATAAAATCCAAAATCAGCGTTTAACGCTGGTAGATCTGCTGGATTTACAGTTACAGTTACAGTACCGGGCGTATTTGTTACATCAAACCTCCATTCTCTAGACAATCTTTCCAGGTTTGCATCACCATTAATTGGTTCGTTTGTAGACCACGTTGCAGCGTCTCCGCCATCATGACCAAATAAAATCCAGTCATCATCTGCAAGTGCAGATGGATTGCTTAGGCCAATTATGTTATCAGAAAATGCACTAGCATGTGTAGTCCCATTAAAAGCTCCAATACCTGCTACATCATAAAAATGTGTGTTATCGAAAACATATTTATCGTTTGTTAAATCGCCGATTCCATATTTAGTCGCTAAATAATTATCAACAATGATGCGCTCAGCATCACTTAGCGCTTTATTGAAAACTAGGACTTCTGCAATATGTCCCGAAAACTCTTCATTCGCTTGTCTACCAATTAGAAGGTCAACATATTGTTGTAATGTACCATCATACGTAAGCTGCGCGTTCGCCAATGTCCCATTTGCATACTGCGAAAGTGTTGTCGCTCCATCCGCATGAACAGTGATAATGTATGGATCTCTACTTACTAAGTTTGTTGTGGATGTATTGCTGAAACTTCTTGTGGTCCCATCAGATTGTATGAATCTCCCCCATAAGTCTCGATCATCCTGAACCCAAACACCTATTGACTTATCACCTGGGGTAGTACTCCCGACATTGCCATTATCATATCCTACAAACACACCAACGTTGTTTATAAAATCTGATGTCGCAAGAACTATCATTACGGTTGCTTCAGATGGGTCATCATTGATATCTTGAACTACATAACCATCTAATCCTGGGAAGTCGCCTGTAAATACAAGTCCAGGAAATCCGTTGAAAAAAGCTATTGTTGAATCTAATGGAACACCATTGGTGTTTTCATCCGTATCATTGGTAACTCCATTATGGCCATAACCACTTGCATCCAACCAGGTTTCTACAATTTCTCCGTTTGATGCTGGTAGAGATGAACCATTGAGCATGCCACTTGGTCTAAGCCAAAGTTGCAAGTTTGAAGTGCCATCGTTGGATTCAACACCTCCAGGTCCAGTTTGTCCATATACGTTAAATGCAAATACTACTGATAGTAGTAAATAAAAGCGCAGAAATTTCATTATGTGGTAGCTCTTAGTTTAATCTGCAAATTATCTAAAGATGTCGAACACCCAATTAATATTTCGTCAAATAAACTTATATAGTCTAGCAATGGCTTAAAAACTCGTTAAACCGATTTTTCCACCAGTTAAAACAGATTATTTCTGGTTAGGGAGTATCTATTTTATGGAAATCTGATTTGGAAAAATTGCATGTTTTAATCCAACTAGAGTTAAGTACGAACTACTACTTTACTACTAATCTTCTAGTAATTGTAAAATCTCCCTGCCTAAACACAACCAAATAGATTCCCTCTTTTAAGGTTGTATTTTCGAATAACTTTCTATCCAAATTCGTAGATGGCTCAATTGACTTATCAAACACTTGTTTGCCCTCTAGATTCATGATACTGATTTGTATAGGCGTATGGCCATCACCTGTAACAATTCTAACGTTAGCCTCAGCACTCTTAGAAGGGTTAGGATAAACTATCACATCTATTCCTTTATACACGTAATCATTATAAACCTTAATTACTTGAGACAATTCATTCGTACCGTCAAAGTCTACTTGTTTAAGTCTATAATAATTATCACCAGAGGAAGGATTACCATGCAGGTATGAATAGTTAATGATTTGATTGGAGTTTCCATTTCCATCAATTCGACCAATACTGGTAAATGCTATTCCATCTAAAGAATGAAGTACTTCGAAATAATCATTATTAAGCTCAGAACTAGTTGCCCATGACACAACGACCTCTCCACTCTCATCAGCTTCACCTCTTAAATAGAGTAGTTCAACAGGTAGCAAACTCTCAGGTGCATAACCAACAGCAAATTGTCTCGTGCTAAAGAAAATAGTGTTTTCAGACGTAACAGTTCCAGATGTGGCGTCTCCAACCACCTGACCTCCTTGGTTTTCCCATCTATTGTCTGCGCCATCACCATCTAATATTGCCTCATCATCCCACCAAACCAATCTTACATTCGTTCCTGGAAAAGCATTGTGTGAACCGTAGGTGGCTCTTACTTGGGCAGTATTGGATCCAACACTCGTTACTTCCCACCTATCTGTACTTTCTACATTACTGAGCGCATTGAAGCCTGAACCTGGATCAGAATTATCGAAAAGAGAATTATTATATGTCGGATTTGTAGTAGTGAAGTATTCTGCTGTCCAATCGTCACCGCCTACTCCCACATTCACAACCGAGAATGGTGCATATCTTATAGACTTTCCTACCGGAAATTCAAATGTTGATGTTGCTGCTATATCCTCTTTTGAAAGAGGTCCTGTGATATAACTTGCTAAGCTTGCACCAGTCCAGTTTCCTGTAGATGTGAGTGTTAATGTTTCTGTGGTTGAAGTATTCACTAATCCATCTGTAAGCGTAAGTGTTCCACCTACTTCTATGTCCCCACTATTGATAGTAATTCCTGCGCCTGAATTGTTAACAGTCAAGTCATCAAATCCTGCAGCTCCTGTAAACACCCCATCAATAAGTTGCTCAGTGGTTCCATTTAATATAATATCAGTGCCGTTCCAGTTAAGTGTACCTGAGGTGAAGTTAAGATCGTCGGTAATCGAAACATTGGTATTTGTTTCCCCGGTCAATGTTCCGCCAGACATCACAAAATCACCTACTATCTCTACCGTTGATCCGTTTGAAATATTTACGGTCCCAGCTTGGATATCTAACCGATCACCATCTGCATCTCCAATAACATAATTTAGACCAGAACTGAATGCAATGGTCGGCCCATTCACTTCTAATGTATCACAGACAGTTATTAGGTTATTAGGAAATGTTCTAGTACCTGTTCCTTCAAAAACTACTTTTCTAATTTGAGAAATTCCAGAGAGAACGTTATAAGTTGTACTTCCAGAATATTGCAAAGCCCCTCCATCGCACGCAAAAAAATCTGTATACTCACCTGTAGGAAGTAACTCGTTATCTTCCAAAACGATGGTGCCAGATCCAGTAACTGTACCCAACCTAACACCAGTTCTACCAGAAGGAACCCTTAGGATACCTCCTGCTTCAATCTCCGTAGAAAACAGCCTAATATCATTCAAATCTAGTGTTAAATCATCTCCGTTCCTCACAATTATCTGAGCGCCAACCGGTCCAACGCCGTCAGTTACTACTGGTGACCCATTTAGTGGATTCCAGTTAATTGCAGTACTATAATTACCTGTTCCTGCAAAAGATGTTTCATATTGGGCTATCTGATCTGGAATTGCTCCTTCAATATCATTGTTAATACCATCCGAACTACCTACACCAGCCGTATAATCTCCGGTAATTTCAGCAGCTGAAAAAGTGCTCAATGGGACTTCAAAAGAAAGATTCCCACCTCTAAACAATGAAGGAGCAAACTTATCCCAGTTTACATCATTGGAGAGCAGACGTGCTGAAATATAGTTTGTAGTATCATATGGTACAGTTACGCCAACATCGTCATGATCATAAAAGAAAACAGCAGAGCCATTTGCATTTGTAAGATTCTCAGCTACCACTATCCAGTGATAATTAAGAACATTTTGAAGGTCATCAATTTCCGTCTCAGTGAGTGGTTCTGTATCATTAATAATAGTTGGGTGTCGTTCATTGGCAGGTCGTACTCTGATTCCTCCGGCAGTCGTACCTGCGCCTAAATCGAATTGAACTGGGGTATACTTCAGCTCTCCTATCGGAAAGAAAATCACAGTATCCGAAGCCACTGTGAAGAATTCAATCCTTAGACCATTATCTGTAAAAGAACTATTGGTTTGAACCATGTTATTGACATTGAAAGTCGAAACTTCTGTCACTGGAGCACCCGGTTTCAACGTAACCAGACTTCCTCCAATATTGAATACACCTCCATTCAATCTTAGTTCTTGGGTAATGTTGAAATCATATCCATTTCCATCTGGTATATCCACACCCGATGGATTGCTAATTGTGATTGTCCCAATATCGACAGCATTGTTAGTCAGTCCGTTTAGATCCTGGTTTGCTACGCCATTAAACACCAATCCATTTCCTCCACTATTCAAAAATGTACTTTGCACAAAAGCATCATTTTGAAGGCTTAAGGAATTGGCGCCTACATCAAAGGTCCCTCCCGTAAGATAAAAGTCATTATCAAGATTTAATGAAACATTGGATGTAGTAGTTCCCAATCCACTTTTCCTAAGGGTGAAAATTGAAAATGTACCAGCTCCTGTAATGGACTGTGGACCAGAACCGTTAAATACGGTTTCTGAACTAGTGTTAGTGTATGTTCCATTATTAGTAAAATCACCTGTTAGTGTGAAATTGAATCCATTGTTTATAAAAGTTTGATTAGTATTTAATATCAGATCATTTACCTCAAGATTTTGATTAAACAACTGAGCATCAGGTAAATCGATTGTATTTTCAAGCGTTAGATTGTTTAATGGAATAGTTGAAGAAATGTTGAAGAAATTGGCTCCATAGTTACTTCCAAGATTTTCAAAGATCCTTATTTCTGATCCAGATAAGTCTGAAGTGGTAGGATCTAATTCCAAAGACAGGTTTGAATCTCCTGTTACACCCCTTTGTATATTAAATGTACCTCCAGTCAAGGTAAATTCACTTCCTGCGTTCAATATTTCAAACGCACTTCTGGAAGAGGTCGATGCACCATCTGTAGCAATATCCACATCACCACCTGTTTGCCTATACTTTAAGACGCCAATTGTAGAACTTGTGGACCTCCTTATTTGCCCGCCAACGTTTAGTGTTCCTGATGAGATGTTTAGAAGTGCGGATCCAGATACTGAATATTCAATGTCTGTTGTTCCTAAATTAACTGTACCTCCATTTACTCTAAGCAAACCATCAAGGATCACATTAGCTCCGGTCGATGTAACGGTCCCTTGCGTAACTTCCAGACCAGCTGTACTTGGAATATTAAAGTCCGAGTTATCAGCCAATTCAATATTTATCGCTGCATCATTCAAGATCAGTTTACCATTCTGAAGCTCAATCGATTGAGGTGAGGTAGTATTGTCTCCGTTCAGGGTAAAATCGGAATTCAGTGTAAATACATTGCTTGTATCCGTACCAGCATTAACGACCAAACGATATAAATCAACAGTTAGCCCACCGCTATTATCCAAAGCATGAGCCCCCGTTCCGCTAACCTCTAATACGACGTTAGAAGTTCCAGCGTTTGTCAGATCGACCGTTGTTCCTTGGTTAAGATTGATTCCGCCATTGACTCGTAGCGTATGAGTATCAGCTCCGTCGTCAACAACCCTAATTGCATTACTTGCATTACTGGTCAAAATCAAAGAGTCACACGTAAGTGTCTTATTGGAACCTACTGCCACATCTCCAGTGTCGCCAAAGTAAATTTCACCACCTTGATTCAATCCTACCCTAACCGTTCCTCTAACTGTGAAGTTTTGATTGATGTAAAGGTCTGCATTGCTATCCACTACTAGCCCCCTGGAAATAACATCTTGGGTATATTCTACATCTCTACTTCCTGCTCCAAATATCCTGAGAATAGGAAACTCAAATCGATCATCAACAATTACAGGATTTGCGGTTGAACCCTGACAGAATAAGAACCATCCGCTATCATCTTCTTCGTTAAACGCATTAAAGTCAGCATTAATAGTACCTCTAGATCCGTCGGAACTAAAGAACTGGAACATTGTCCCCCTACCTGTAACGCTTTGAGCTGTCAAGGTTCCTCCCAATCTTACTCTGATCCGTGTGTCTATATTATTGAGGGCATTGGCAGCTGGATTTTGATCAAATATTACTTGAGCTACCTCTATATTCACTCCGTTATTTATCCGGTGATCATGTCTTACATTGTTAACTATTGTACAAGGGTTACAGGTATTAAAGTTTTCACCAGAAGAAATACCTCCATATCCCATGACAACCACATCACTAGTACTATTTTGTCCCGGATAGGTGGTTGCTGCGGCTCCAGCATGTTGGTTTACTGCATCAGTTGACCAGCTTGATGGAGTAGTCCAAATTTTTTGATCATCGCCTTGCTGTTTTCTAGAATAGTAAACCGTGACAGAACCCGAGAATGCGACGGACTCTCCTGCTGTAAAATTGGCGGCCTTAAGTGTATCCTGTGTGGCCCCAAAAGTGAACGTAATAACATTGGTTGTGGTATTGACATCTGCTGTGCTTCCAACAGCTGTTCTTGTATAGGAGTCACCATCTCCATCTTCATCTGCACCATCTTCCACAAATCCTGGCTGTAGATCTGTTTCTGTTCCAGTCACATCATCATCTGAGACATTATCGATATACGTAAAATTAAAACTATTTATCCTCGGAAGGTCAGCAAAATCTGAGTAACCAACTTTCCAGTAATAGTTTAAGAAATCAAGAACTGACACATCATCGTTGATAGTACCGAGTTTAGCGTTTACTGGATTCACACGAATGTAACCAATATCATTATTGGTTGTATCAATATCCGCAACAAGCGGTGTATAAAAGCCTGCAATCCCAAATGGGTATGTGATAGATTCATCATCATTAAAGAGAAATTCCAATCCTCCATCTGTTGGGTTTCCACCAGTTTGAACCATCAACGTAGGACTAAATGAGCCCGTCGAAGCAATTGGTTCATTTAAAGTTAATTTGGAGGTATTAATATTTAATATTCCTGCATTCAAATCCAACAAATTAATTACCCCCATATTACCAGAGAGGGTAACACCGTTTGTATTATTTATTTCAAGATCATAAATAGCTCCGGAAGAAGATGTGATAGTTTGTGATGATGCACCGCTCATTAAAACTTGTCCGGTACTGGTTTCAGTTCCAATTGTATCTAAAACTGAGATGTTACCATTTACAGTTAAATCAAACGTATTCAGATTTAGATTGCCGCTTGCTACATTTAAATAATCATCAATTTGAATTGCTGTCGATTGACCATTGATTAAGTTAACCGGAACTAGCTCATTGCTTTTATTAATTTCAAGGCTGTCAATAACCAAAGTTGACGCTAGCCTAATATCAAAAGAGGATGAGCCAAGACCTTCAAATATTAAATTGGATCCAGAAAAATCCACATTGGATCCATTATCTATTATCAACGAGCCTGTAACAGATACATCTACACCATTCGTATTAAAGGTTGTCGCATTTCCGTCTGAGTTATCTATTCTCAGATCATTTAGTATGGTTAATTCAGTTGGAACAGGCGTTACTCCTCCTCCATTAGAAGTTCCAGTTGGCAAAATTTCTACAACTCCTGCAGACGCACTTGATTCCAAAATATTCAAGTTAAAAAAAGGTGCGCTAGATGTAATAGTTGCTGTATTGGCGTTTGTAACATCTAAATTAATGGTTCCCCCTGTCACACTGTAGTTGTCTACCGAGCTATTAATAAATATTCCTCCGTTACCATTCACATTAGAAATGTTGATAGTTC
Organism: Ekhidna sp.; assembly: GCF_963691765.1. Classification (GTDB taxonomy): domain Bacteria; phylum Bacteroidota; class Bacteroidia; order Cytophagales; family Cyclobacteriaceae; genus Ekhidna. Next base: position 3,124,064 of record NZ_OY829375.1, on the reverse strand, counting down.
CTCCGCTGACATTAAATACATTACCAGTATTGGTCATACTAAAACTATAATACCCAAAATCGGAGCCTCCCCCAATAACATTTAAGATTCCTCCCGACATAAGTAACCCGCCCAAAGCGGAACCTCCCACAGTAGAAGTTCTGAATATAGTAGTTGTCAACGAACCTCCTTCCATCTGGACAAGTCCATTATCTCTTAAAGTAAATCCGGCAGTAGTAGATTCGAATGAACCTGAGGTTACTTGTATCGTTCCATAAATCACTATTGAGTTATTCCCAACATTTTTATCAACAGTACCTCCATCTATCCATAGTCTGGAACCTTCATAGATAGTATGGATACTATTTGTATTGAGGGGTGATATGGTTATATTATTTCCTATTTTAACCGTACCAATGATCAGACCCAGGGCGTTATCATTTGTAGTACCATTCGCTGGTCCATTTATCTGTTGGGAGGCAAATCCAAATAGGTTAAAATACGATGGATCATCCGCATCGATGCTTAAAACATAGGTTTCATCAACTCCCTTATTTATTTCAATCCTGTAAAAATCTGTTGATCCCTCCAGGTCAATCGCTTGATCTTTGGTACCGCTTACAAAGTTTGCATCGACAATCCCATCTGTTGCTTCAGATCCAGTAATTTGGGAGACCCTATTGGTAAAATCAATATCTCCCTGATTTGTAAAATCACCATTAAAATTAAATTCATGTCTTGCATTAGCAGTACCAACATCTATACTACCATTGGCTAGAACTAGCAAATCACCCATCAAATCAATGGTCAAATTAGCTGTGGTAGAATTATCATTTATCTGAAAAATCCCATCACTAATTGTTAAGTTTCCATTTATAGCAAGGTTATTTAATAAGGTAATTACATCAGTTGAGTTGTCTAGAGTAATATTAAGATTGTTAGTAGTTCTTGAATCATTAACACTGAAACCTGATCCATAATATTCAAGAGTACCACCTTCGTCAGAATCGATAAATAATGCATCATCAGCTGTTGGATAATTTTCAACTCCAGCTGCACCAGATAATCTCATAGTTCCAGAACCATCCAAAACCCCAAATGTATGGCCTGTAGTAGCTGCTAAATCAAGTGTTCCGATTATTTCTAATCTGGTAACACTTGCATCATTTACATCCATAGTAACCGTTCTTCCAGTCTGGATAACTACACTATCTCCACTTGAAGGGACTTCACTTGAAGGATTATTATAAAGCGGAGAAATCGCTCCATCTAGTGTCCATGTATTTGGATCATTCCAGTTTCCTGATAGATAGCTGTACCAAATCTGCGATTCATCACCTCCTTCAAATGCTATTGCAATATGACTTCCATTAGTCAGATTTAAAGACACACTTGCTCCAGTGCTATTCGGGGTCATGAGATGCGCTGTGGCGTCAGAAAAATCAGCATCTCCGTCAGAGTCGACCAATAAGTAATAGTTAGGAATACTAAATCCTGTTGAAGGCAGATCTGAACTATTTATTGAAAAAGTTACATTTCCTAGATCGCCTGTTTCATTTATAACCCACTCGCGCGCCAACCTTTGCTCTGTTCCTGGAACTTCAGCTGCTACCCATGTATTAATATCTCCCGTATCATGACCAGCGAATAGCCACTCACCATTCGTTCTATCATCACCTCCAGAGATAGTTAGAATACCTGCAGTAGCATTATTTGCAATGGTCCCATCAGTATGCTGTCCTATTCCCGCTATTTCATTGTCATAGGATGTATAAGTAGTTTCATCCCAATAGTCATCAATAAGTGTAATCCCGTATTTAGATCCCAAATAGGTTTCTACTACAATTCTTTCCGCGTTGTTTAGGTAAGACCGAAAAATAATAATTTCAGCCATATCACCGTTGAGCGATCGACCACTCTCACCACTTGTTAAAATTCCAATATGAAGATCTGAGTCATTATTGGGAATTGATGTTGTGCCGCTTGTACCACCACCACTTACTTGATTAAGAAAGTGATCAAATGTTCCATTATTGTAGGTAATAGCATTTATATAATTTGTACCTGTCGATACTGAACTTCCTCCATCATTATTTGCATTGATTCTACTGTTAATAGTTGAGCCATTGGCAAAGGCTAAGTAGGATTGCTGAGAGTTATTACCATCTCGCTTACTTAGGTGTGAGTTAATTCCAGAGACATCGTCTTGATTAAACACGTAAAATATTGAAAGCTCTGAGGTATTGTCTAATGCCGGGGCTTCATCCGCATCATCTTCTATAAACATAAATTCAGTATCGGCTCCAGAAAATGTAATAGATGGTTGTCCACCAATTCCAGAAGACGAAAACAATGGGTTTGTTGCCGCGGAAACTGCGTTATAACCGTACCCTGATTGGTCTAACCATGTCACAATTGCTTCACCATTCGAGGCTGGGTTTGAGCTACCATTAAGTACTCCAGCATCTGCTCTTAACCATAATACAAGATCTGAAGTACCACCAGTGTCTTCAAATCCTCCAGGTCCAGTTTGTCCAGATACCTTAAATGCAAATACTACTGAAAGTAGTAAGTAAAAGCGAAAAAATCTCATTAGTGGTAGATCTAAGTTTGAAGTGCAAATTATCTAAAGATGTCGAACACCCAATTAATATTTCGTCAAATAAACTTATATAGTCTAGCAATGGCTTAAAAACTCGTTAAGCTGATTCTTCTACCCGTTAAAAATGACTGATTTCTGGTTAGAAAAGTTGTTTAAAGGAGATTTGATTCTTAGAAATTTTGTCAATTATACTAATCTAGATATAGGTGATATGATTAATCAAACCCTATTTTAACTTAATCAGATGAAGAATAATTGAGGGTTTGATCGTTCAATGAAAAACGAAACCGCTCTGAAGTAACTTGATCTACTATCCAAAAATCACCGTTTGAAAAGATCAAGGAATCTGAAAATAGAACTGTACCTCTAACGGAGGCACTTGCTCTCCCCACATAAGTTGTAGTCAAAGCGCCAAAACACCCTGACACCATAGAAATATCAAGCGAATCATCAGTATTGTCCGGTATTAATTCAAATGTGAGCTTTAATGAATCCGCACAATTAGTGGTGTTGATTATCTGAGACCAGGTTTTATTCCCCAATTCACCACTCAACAAACGTTCTACCTGATAATCATATATACCGTCAGGTAAGGTTTCCTCTGAGCATGAAATGATGGAAAAGAGTAAAATTATTGCTAGCAGCCTACCTCGCATTCCCCGTCCTATCAATCACCACGTATCCTAATTCATCTGAATCCAAAGGCAGTTGCTCCTCTGGATATAGTAAAATGGTTAACTCTTGAGTTAAGTCATCAAACTTAAAACCTACAGGTTCTTTATTGATCGTTACTACAGTACCCCAGTTTAGTTGTCCACTTGGGGTGTAGCTAACAACTACAAAATTGTTTTCTTGGATGGAGGCGTTGTAAACATAAAAGCTATTAGATCCTGCAATTGTAGGTATTGAGTCACTCACATAGTTGATAACTTCAGTGCCTGGTAAATCAAATTCAAGTTTCCATTTGGTTACTCTGTCTGCACCAAATGATGCTACAAAACCTTTTTTTGTATTCAGATCAGCACCATATGCAACTACTTCTTGAGGTGTCTTAATAGGCACATTCATTGTCATAAACCCTCCCTCTGGAGCATCTTGAACAAATAACGGATACTTTACTTCTTCATTTTCAGCATCTAGACCCCAACGATTTCTTTGAGTCCAATAATCTACAGAGTTTCCAAGCCATTCGACTTGTCTTCTGGACCACTTCTGCATATCCAACACATACTTAGATGCAGTAACATATTTCTGAAAGAAGCTTTCTATATAGTCTGTATATTTTTTTTTAGCCAACTCAAGATCTTCAGTCGAGATCGATTCTACAATAAGATTGAGTTCTTTGGCATCCGCAAAAGCTGCCTCATATATCTCCAATTGAGATCCGATTAATGAGGAATCCATTAACGCACGATTTAATTGAAGATCCACTTTCTTTATCACACGTGCCTCATACATTTCAACTTTGAGTAACTTCTCAACAGTAGACTCAGGGTCATATTTTTTAAATTGATCTTTCAGGCTCTCAGAAAATTCGCCAATTTCAGCATTCTGACTATTGCTAACTTTTGCCTTCTTATCTCTTAGTTCCTCCGAGTAGTTCGTAATCATTGCTTTGAAAAGCGCAACACCTCCCAAAATCTCAGATCTTGCAGCGCTTGCCCAAGATTCATAATCCCAAAGTTCAATTGTCCCGGATCCACTTCCCAAAGGTGTCAGTCCATCAATTCCGAATTGTTCTATTGGCTTTAAAGTAGGGTCGCCGTTGTACTTATCAGATTTAAGTTTTGTAGCCAATTCTTTTACAACTTTTGCATTTTCAATACTAGCCCCTCCATTTTCCTCAATTGTAGATATCGAAGCCTGAACTTCATCATCAGCTGCAATTAACAGGTTGTTGTAAACAGTAAATTGAGAAGTTAAAGTCTTATATGCTTCCATCGCAGCCATCTGACTTTCCTCCACTTTACCGATCATTTTATGCATTTCTTTAACATTCGCGATTCTGCTTTCAATAGCTTCTACCTTTTTCTCAATATCTAAGTGAACATCAGAAACTTTTATCCCAAACTCTCCCGTGCGTAAATCTCTCCTGAAGAAAGACTGATAGTATTCATCCTTCTTTTTCAATTCTTTTTCCGTGATAAGCCCTTTGGCTTTTTCCATGTAAAAGATTGCGGAATCTCCAACCTGGTAAACATTAGTTGAATCATCTACAACATCATATGCAAGAAATCTACTCTCCAACCAAAGCGCCATTTGAAGGTTGGCATTTGGTTCTTCTTGATTTTTAGGGTCAGATAGGAATTGAATTAACTTCGGTCCTCCTTCCTCATAGTTTTTTGCAGCAAGTACAGGATATAAATCCTTGTATTTGATTTTTTGGGCTTCTGTGCTAAAAATGACTAAGAAAAAAAGTAGGGTAGCTGTTGACTTTATCTTCATCGGGATGATTTTATGGTAGTGCTAATTTATAAAAATACTAAGTGAGATTATAAAAATATGATGATGATGATAATGTCGCCCATGAGATGAATTATTTGAAGGCAAACTACGTATTATGTGGTAATGAAGAAAAAAGTGCGAAAGGAGCTCATAGAATGGATAATCCTCCTAACTGTAATTGGCATCATCTATTTTGGGGGTTGGCATACAGAAGTAGTAGGTAGAATTCAACAAGTAGTTTTAACGACTGGAATTTTAAGTCCAAATGAAGTTGAAGAAACAAAAATTGCTTCATACAATTATCTACTTGAAGATTTCGAAGGGAAACAGGTTTCGTTTACAGAATTTGAAGGTGATGTGGTTTTCGTAAATTTCTGGGCTACATGGTGTCCCCCCTGCATAGCAGAAATGCCTGATATTCAAAGCCTATATGAAAAACAAAAAGAAGATGTACGATTTGCAATGATCTCCTTAGATCAAGATGAAGCCAAAGCTAAAGAGTTTATAAGTCGCAAAGGGTTTGATTTTCCTGTCTACTTCCTTAGATCGAGGCTTCCAGATTCTTATGATACACATTCAATACCAACTACCTATGTAATGGATAAGAATGGTTTTGTGAAGATTGAGAATCATGGCATGGCTAAATACAACACATCTAAGTTCAATCAATTACTTGATGAATTATCTAAAACTAAGTAGACTATTAGATACTCCGGTAAGTGCTGCTAAGCGATAGATAATTCTTGAAGACACATTTGCATCCCAAGCATCATTTCCTGTTTCGCATACGTCAAATCCGATAATTTTTCTCCCGGATCTAACAACTCTTTCCAATAAGTAGATGGCTTCATTGAATTTCAAGCCACCTGCTACTGGTGTTCCTGTGTTTGGACATAATGCAGGATCCAATCCATCTACATCGAAACTTACGTATACATTTTCGGGTAGTGTATCAACGATTGCGGTTACCTGCTCTTTCCAATTCAGACCTTCCAGCTTTCGATTGAATACCTCTTCATCGTAGAATACATGAATTGGCTTGCTAGAATTGGAGATGTAAATCTCCTCTTCCTCACAAAAATCTCGAATTCCAACCTGAGTCAATGATTTAACCCCCTCTTCCTTTAAGGCATTATTCATGATACTGGCATGAGAATACTCAAACCCCTCATATCGATCTCTTAAATCCATATGGGCATCTATTTGAAGTATTCCAAAGTTCATATGCTTACTCAACGCACGTATAAGACCCAATGGCGAAGAATGATCACCACCAATAACTGCTACTTTCTTATCAAGCTTAATTAGTGAAGTAACTAACTCTTCGACTTCATTGTGAATGGATTCGCAAAACTCATTTACATATTCAACCTGTTCGAGTTCCGGTTCCTTCCCCGCTTCCAAGGCATTGATTACGTTCAACGCTCTTCCTCTATGAATTTCATTTTTACTAGACTTTACAATCCTATCGTACATGGCCATTTTCAATTCCCACGGCTTTTCAATGGATAAAAGCGACAAATCCAGTTGGGATGATTCTTGCTTAATCATCTTGGGAGCCAAAGAAGTTCCTTGTCCATATGAAACTGTGACATCTAAATGAACTGGGATTAATATTAAATCAGCTTCTTCGAGCGTGTACGGCAATCCAAAAATATTGCCTTTCTTTCCTACGTCGCTTGGATTGTACATCAGTGATTTGGATGATAATATCCTTCGAAAATACCGGTTCCCTGCGAAACTTCATTCCACTTAAGTTTTTCCAATTTAATTGTAACAATTCCTGCTGGTTCCATATTTCCAATAATTGAACCCGACAGGTATTCTCCAAAAAATGTAATGGTTGGGTTATGACCAATGATTGCGACAGACTTGTAATTATTCGGAACATTATTCAATACTTCAAGCATCTCTCTTACCGACGCATTGTATATCACATCCTTATACTCTACAACACCTTCATTCATCTCAAGCTCTTCAATCAAATTGACTGCAGTCTCTGTAGTTCTAACCGAACTACTGCATAGAATAATGTCTGGATTGAAATTTTGATTTATTAGATGGCGTCCCAAAGCTCGAATAGTACTCTGACCTTCAAGTGTTAGCTGTCGATCAAAATCTCTTTTACCCCGAGAATCTTCGGCATACGAATGGCGGATTAGGTAGATTTTTCTACTCATTGGTAAGGTTGGTTGATATAAATATAAAGCATGAAAAACCGCAGAAACAAATCCGGTTAATTAAGTTTTTTTCAATTTTGTGTTGAACAGGATTTAATTTGTCGTGTTATGTTTACGCGCTGAAACGAATTTCGCTCACTACATTTTATTATTAAAAATTCATCATGGGGAAAAATCTCGTCATCGTAGAGTCGCCTGCCAAGGCAAAAACAATCGAAGGATATCTAGGTAAAGATTATGAGGTAAAATCATCATATGGACACGTTCGTGACCTTCCTAAGGATGATTCAGCTATAGATATTGAGAATGGATTTGCGCCTACTTATGAAGTGTCAAAAGACAAGAAAGATGTAGTTAAAGAACTCAAAAAACTAGCAAAAGACGCAGAGACCATATTCCTTGCATCGGATGATGACCGTGAAGGAGAAGCAATTTCTTGGCACCTTTCTGAAGCATTAAATCTGGATAATGCAAAAACTCAAAGAATTGTATTCAGAGAGATAACCAAAAATGCCATTAAGAATGCAATACAAAACCCGAGAGGTATAGATATTGATTTAGTTAACGCTCAACAGGCACGAAGAATACTTGATCGTTTGGTGGGTTTTGAGCTTTCTCCAATCTTATGGAAAAAAATTAAAGGCGGATTATCTGCCGGAAGAGTTCAATCAGTTGCTGTACGTTTGGTGGTAGAAAGAGAACGCGAAATTGCCAAGTTCACTCCTGAGTCTTCTTTTAGGATAACCGCAGAGTTTAATCTTGGTGGCGGCAAAATTTTAAAAGCAGAATTACCTAAAAAATTTAAGACTGAAGATGACGCAATGAGCTTTCTTCAGAAATGTAATGGAGCAGGTTTTTCGATTGAGAATTTAGAAACGAAGCCTGCAAAAAAATCACCAGCACCTCCATTTACTACATCAACATTGCAACAAGAAGCAAGTAGAAAGCTTGGTTATTCTGTTGCCAGAACTATGTCTGTGGCTCAAAAGCTATATGAAGCTGGTAAGATCTCATACATGAGAACGGATTCCGTAAATCTATCTGATGAAGCATTGAATGGTGCTGCATCAGCGATCAATGCTAACTACGGAGAGGAGTATGCTAATCGTAGGGTTTTCAAAACAAAAAACTCCGGAGCGCAAGAAGCTCACGAAGCAATTAGACCTACAAACTTTGGGGTACAGTCTGCTGGAAAAGATGATGCTGAGCACAGACTTTATGATCTGATTTGGAAACGAGCAATTGCATCGCAGATGTCCGATGCCCAATTAGAGAAGACAACTGCTACAATAGGAATTTCGACAACTGATGAAAAATTAGTTGCTAAAGGTGAAGTTGTGAAGTTTGAAGGTTTCTTAAAAGTATATATAGAATCCACAGACGATGAAGGAGAAGAGGAAAACACCAATATGCTCCCTCCTCTTAGTGTAGGACAATCACTCGATTTAAAGCAGATTTTATCTAAACAAGGATTTACACGACATCCACCACGTTATACAGAAGCCAGCTTGGTGAAGAAACTAGAAGAAATGGGTATAGGCAGACCTTCAACTTATGCACCTACCATTTCTACAGTTCAAAAAAGAAATTATGTTGAGAAAGATGCTAGAGAAGGTCATGAACGAATCTCAATTGAATGCAGGCTGAAAGATGGAGAAATAAAGCGTGAGGAAGTCACTGAGATGACCGGAGCAGAAAAAAATAAGCTTTTCCCTACCAATACTGCAATGGTTGTGAATGACTTTCTTGTTGATCACTTCCCTAACGTAATTGACTATCATTTTACCGCCGATGTTGAACAGCAATTTGATGATATAGCTCAGGGTAAAACAGAATGGAATAAAATGATTGACAAATTCTACGGAGGATTTCATTCAACTGTAGAAAAGTCTGCTGATTTAGATCGAGCTTCTGTCAATCAGGTAAGAGAAATAGGTGAAGATCCTAAAACGGGCGAAAAGATCTACGCACGTCATGGAAAATATGGCGCCTACGTTCAAAAAGGTGAGCTAATAGAGGGGGAGGAAAAACCTCAGTACGCCAGTCTTAAGCACGGCCAATTCATGGATACTATCAATCTGGAAGAGGCACTAGAACTTTTTAAGCTACCCAGAGAGGTTGGAACTTTTGAGGATAAACCAATGGTAGCGGCGGTAGGAAGATTTGGACCATATATTCGTCATGATGGTAAGTTTGTTTCAATCAAAAAGGAACAAGATCCTCTGACAATCAATGAGGAAGAAGCTATCCAACTCATATTGGATAAGCGAGAAGCAGACGCCAACAAATACATCAAGACATTTGATGAAGATGAAACAGTTGCTGTTTTGAACGGAAGATGGGGTCCTTACATCAAGTTTGGAAAGAAGAATGTAAAGATTCCAAAAGACATGGTTCCTGAAGAACTTACATTCGAACAGTGCAAAGAATTGGCTGAAAAAGCTCCAGAGAAAAAAGGCAGAGGTGGTAAAAAAGCTGCCGCGAAAAAAAAATAAACCCGAGATTGAAATAAATCGAGGTATTTAGTTACTAACCAAAAGTTGCGTGTCAGAAGACTTCTTCAAATCGTATGTAGAGGAAAACATGGCCTTGATTATGCATATAAGCAGGGCTTATGCGCGAGATGAAGAATCACTGAAGGATTTAGTTCAGGAAGTTACGCTGCAACTTTGGAGGTCTCATACGTCCTTTAAAGGCAATTCACAACTTTCTACATGGGTTTACCGTGTTACGCTAAATGTGTGTCTTTCTCATTCAAAACGAATGAAAAGAAAGGTGGAGACCGTCCCATTGGAATGGAAAAGTGATTCTGCGATTGAAGACGATCCTGACAAGGAACAGATTGAAAAATTATACATGGGTATAAAGAAGCTCAGGGAATCAGATCGGGCAATTATTCTGCTGTATCTCGAGGATAAGAGCTATAAAGAGATGAGTGAGATTCTGGGCATCACAGTCAGCAACGTTGGCGTGAAGGTGAACAGGCTAAAGGATAAATTAAAAGAAATAATTAATGGCTGAGGATTTAGATATAAAGTCAGTCTGGAATAGAACTAAAGCGAAAGAAGATCCTTCTTCGCTACACATTGATAAATTAGAGCGGAAAGGCACTAAAAACACACTCTATTGGATTAAAGTTATCCTTTGGATAGAGTTTTCTTTGACGCTCGTTTCTTTGCCATTCATGGTTGTTTATGTGAATAGTAGAGGTGATTCTTTCGGAATAATCGTCTTCTACATTATAATCACATTCGTATATCTCTTTTACTATCAATTCCTTATTAGGCAGATTAAGAAATTCAGCTATGATGGGAATGTCTTACAAAACCTTAAGAAGCTTTACGGATATTTAAGATTTTATATTCTTCACTACTACGTTGTTTTTTGGATTTCACTTATCGTAGGTTTTATCTATGGTTTGATGGATCCAGCCAATGAAGCGAATCTTTCTCTCCTTCAAACTGCTCAACAATGGGCTATAGTTATAATTCTCTGGTCCCTATTACTAGGCGCTGTTGGCGGAATTTTCCACTTATTGATCTATTTGATTTATGGAAGAAAGATCAAGCGTGTCAGAAAAATGGTGAAAGACCTTGAAAATGAGGAATAAAAAAAGTGACACCTTTCAATGTCACTTACTAATTTCTAATTTATCGATTGTTTTTAAACCTGATTATTAAGCATAACAGGCATTACTAACATCAAAATATCTTCTTCATCATCCTTATCGTGAGGCGTGATGATACCAGCTTTATTCGGAGCACTAAGCTTTATTGTAATATCATCAGAGTCGATATTTCCAAGCATTTCTACCAAGAACTTAGCATTGAATCCGATTTCCAAATCCTCCCCATCATGCTCACATGATAGTCGCTCATTTGCCTCATTTGAGAAGTCAAGATCTTCAGCAGAAATCATTAATTCGCTACCAGTAATTTTCAATCTTACTTGGTGTGTTGTTTTATTCGCATAAATCGCAATTCGCTTAAGGGAGCTTAGAAGCTCATCCTTCTTGACAACCACATTGTTGTTGTTGTCAAGTGGAATTACATTTTCATAATCAGGGAACCGCTCATCAATTAATCGGCAAATCATCTTCACCTGATTGAAATTAAAAAATGCGTTTGAAGCATTAAACTCAACATTCACATTGGTCAGCTCTGAAGGCAGTGTTGCCTTCAAAAGTGTCAATGCTTTGCGAGGGATAATCATGCTATGTCCCATATCCGCTGCAACATCTACTCTTCTGTATCGAATCAATCGATGACTATCTGTTGCTACAAATGTTGCATTCGTTTCATCAAGTTTAACAAACACACCAGTCATGGCAGGTCTTAACTCATCATTCGATGTAGCGAAAATGGTATTGTTAATAGCTCTTCCCAGAACTTCTGAAGACATATTCACAGCGTATCCATCTGAAACAGTAGGTATTTTAGGGAAATCTGTTGCATTTTCTCCAGCTAACTTATATCTACCATTGTCTGAGTTAATCTCAATACTGTACGTATTACTGTCTATTGAGAAGGTCACCGGCTGCTCCGGAAGGTTCCTCAATGTTTCCAATAAGATCTTTGCAGGGATTGCAATGCTCCCATCTTCCTTCGCTTCCACTTGAAGCTCAGTGATCATGCTAGTCTGTAAATCCGACGCAGTAACAGTTAAATTTCCGTCACTTATTTCAAATAAAAAGTTCTCAAGAATTGGTACTACGGGGTTTGTAGTGATTACTCCATTAATTGCAGATAGCTGCTTTAATAGGTAAGAAGATGAGACTATAAATTTCATATATTGTAAAGCTTAGTGAGCTAAGGCAGTTGCCTTAAAAATTGGGTCGCTAATTTAATCACAAAATGTGATAAACCGTTGAATTGAGATCAGTTAAGACGCTCTGGATTTGACAAAATTTGTCTGACCCTTCCTGCGCCTATTACCATACCTTGACCATCTTGATCTTTCACCAAGTGATAGGACTGGCCAGGCTTACTCGCGAAGACCTCCAATCTGATTGGATCATCGCTTTTTATGTCATTGATAGTAACGATTGCAAATGGTTCTGTCGAAGAAATACTATCTAACTCTTCAAACCGTCCTGGAGATATCATCTCATTTGCTTGAAACTGCTGAAATTGATTCAAATAATCTACGACAGCAGAACTATCTGAGGGTTGTTCGCCATTGACAAGGAAAAATTTATCAACAAATGATATTTCAAAATCATCATCCTTACTATTCTCAACCTTAAGTTTTTGAATGGTCCTCCAACTTCCATCAAAAACTAAGCGATCTCTCCATTGATCAGGGTGAAGCATGAAAATGTCTACAACGTTGTCTCTGTATCCAGGAACTGATACTTCCCTGGCACCATTCTCTGTGATAAAATATGATCTGGTCTTATTGGGGTTGGAGGCGAAATCGAATCGATAACGTGAGTTAAAATCAAATTCCACCTCAACCTTGCCCAGAACGTTACTGTCCCAATTTTCAATAACGCCTCCAACTTCCACACGTTCTAAAACGGAAATCAATGTATTCACAAAGTTCTGATCTGCCTTGTAGGTATCATTGACAATCCAGCCTTCGCCGGTCAAGGTAATTCTGACTGTATCAGTCCCAAACACGAATTCAAAGCCACTAACTCCTTCCAAGTCTGAGGAATCAAAATACCGTTCCACTGTTTTTTGATAGCTCGAAGAAGAACCCAGAAACAACCATAGATTGGCAGCTAAAAGAACTGCAATAGCGATGCTATATTTTGCTGTCTTACTCATTTTCCAGCAAATTTATTTTTTCTTAAATACCACTTTAGCCCGCCAATTAATAAAACCAGAAGTACTGGCGTCACTAGGTTTATCACTTGCCACTTCGTTCGCTCTTTCTGTACTTTTACTCTGTCTAGCGGTCGTATTTTCACCTCTCTCAAACGAGTCTCTATCAATCCAGAATCATCAACCATGTAGTCGAGTATGTTTAGGATAAAATCTTCATTCGCGTAGGTAGCTTTGGTAAATGGTTCTACTCCAAGACCTAATGGCTCACCAGTTTCAGGATCAAGGTCATTTCTAATTATATCTCCATCGCCAATAACAATTACTCGCCCTTCTTCACCTTTATTGATGAACTTAGATTTATCAAAACCTCTGGGAACCAATCTATTGGCATAAAGGGATTTAAACTTACCTTCCAACAAATAGCCCACAGTTTTCGGACCATCTATAAATCTTTCCGGTCGTAACTTATCTCTTAAATCATTGAATGCAACTCGCACCGGAGGCCCAAGGAGCTTGGTATACTGACTGGTATTAATCAACGGAATTTTTGTTATTCCTTCAGCTTTTACCGTATCAATTTCTGATACGAATCTTCCCAATATTGCGTCCAAGTTTCTAACAGACGGATGCTTACTAAAGTTGGTCAGCAGAGGGAAAAACGGCCACGGTATCATTTGAATCTGAGGCTGGTCACCAACATTTCCAGCAACGACCGGAAATTGACCACTATTTACATCCAAAACATAATTAGGATTAACTCTAACCCCATATCGAAATAGCTGATCCGTCAAGTTAGTTTCGTAAGGAATAGCTACGGTGCCTTCTCCAGAAGCACTGTCCATATTTACACTCAATGCATCAATGAAATAAATCAAATTACCTCCACGCATTAGGTATTGATCAATCAAATATTTTTCTTTTTCAGAGAATACTTGTGTAGGCTTTCCTATTACCACTGCATCATATCCTGATAATTCACTTTTACCTTCCAGCGAAACATTGTAGAGTTCGAACTTGCTTAAAACCGCATTTCTAAATCCAGCAATTTCAAGTGAATCAGGAGATCCATGTCCCATGATGTATGCCACTCTTTTAGGTCTGCCATCGATCAGTTGGGCTATGGTTGAAGCCAACTCATACTCCAAGCCTTCTATACTTTGGTTCAAAACCAGGTCTACCCCAGCAGCACTGTTACCATTGATGAGATTGACGCTCATTTCATTCATCCCTTTTGACACTATGGCACCTGGGAACAGAAGTTTTTCCATACGATCGCCATCTGCATTTTTATAATTTAGATTCGAAGGCTCTATTCCTTTATCTATTAGCGACTGGTAGAACTGATTTCTTGCTTGAAGATTCGTAGCTTGAGCGGGATCAGTAAACTTATATTGAACCTTGTTGCCACTCTCAATCGAAAACTGCTCCAACATCTCACCAATTGAATTTTGAAAACGCTCAAAATTGGATGGTAATTCTCCAGCGAGATAAACCTCAAAATAAACCGGTTCATCCAATGTTCTTAAAAGTTCCTTTGTGGCCTCTGAAATCGTATATCGTTTCTCTTCAGTAAGGTCGAATTGGACCCTGTATCGGTCTGCAAGTTGATTCACCAACCAAACAGTAAGTAGAACAACCAGTGTCTGAAGGATTACTAATTTTCTATTCTCCCTCATCCTTTTTGTACGTTTAAGATGATGCGAGTTATGTAAAGGAAAAGTGCTATCATCGAGAAGAAATAGATGACATCACTCATATCCACGAGACCTTTACTCAATGTTTCGTAATGAGATAAGATTCCAATTTGTTCTATGATATAAGAGGTATTAGACCAAATGTTGATAGATGCAATTGAATCAAATCCTGCATAGAAGGTGAAACAAAGAAAGGCTGCCAGAATAAAGGATACAATCTGATTGCCAGTCAACGCTGATGACAACACACCTATTGAGGTGAATATTCCTCCCAGTAGAATTAAACCAATATAAGAACCAGTAATCCCAGCAGAATCAATATTGCCTACAGGATTTCCGAGGTACGAAAGAGTAAAGTAATAAATCAGTGTAGGTAGTATCGAGAAAATTACGAGTAAAAACCCCGCTAGAAACTTTCCTACCACTATCTCTATGTCGCGGAAAGGAAGCGTGTAAAGTAATTCTATAGTCCCTCCTCTTTTCTCTTCAGCAAAAGCCTTCATGGTGATGGCAGGAATCAAAAACATGAATACATAAGGCGCTAAAGAAAATAAGGTCTCCATGCTGGCATACCCATAGTCAAGAACGTTAGTATCTGGGAAAACCCACATAAGCAGACCGATGCCCGTAAGAAAAATTCCAATCACCACATATGCGATTAAGGAATCAAGGAACTCGTTTATTTCTTTCTTTAAAATCGTTATCATTTCCCTTTCGTCAATTCCTGAAAAACTCCTTCCAACGATTGCTCTTCCTTCGTAATATTTATCAAAGGCAATTCCTGATCTCCCACAATCTTCATGATTACTTTTCGAGCATCCGCTTTAGAAGAAATTCGATAACTATTTCTATCTAATTTTTCAATTTGTAAACTCGCCTCTTCGAATAAAGAAATATTTATTTCTTCTTCAAACGCTACTGTGTATGAAATAACCTCAGATTTCAATGATTTCAAATTCGAAACTTCATCATCTGCCACAATTTTTCCTTTGTTAATAATCACCACTTTATCGCATAGCGCTTCTACCTCCTGCATGATATGTGTTGATAGTATCACGGTTTTATCCTTGCTAGCTTCCTTGATCACTTTTCGTATCTCTACCAATTGATTCGGATCCAAACCACTTGTAGGCTCATCTAAGATGAGTACACTGGGATCATGAATCAGTGATTGAGCTAGACCAACGCGTTGACGGTATCCCTTTGACAATGCTCTTATTTTCTTGTGCTGCTCACGCTCCAATCCACACATCTCGATCATGTCAGATACCTTTTTCGGCGTCTCTTTTAATCCATAAGCTGAAGCTACAAATCTCAGATACTCTTTTACATACATATCCAGATATAATGGATTGTGCTCAGGCAAGTACCCGGTAATACGCTTTACTTTCAGCGGCTCTCTGCCTACATCAACACCGTCTACTAAAACAGAACCCGAAGTATGTCCAATATAGCCAGTGGCTATTTTCATGGTAGTAGATTTACCAGCCCCATTTGGACCAAGAAAACCAGTAATCTTTCCTTTTGATGCCTCAAAGGAAATGGCGTCTAGTGCTTTCTGAGCTCCGTAGACTTTGGTTAATTGATCTACAATAATTGACATTGAACTATATAGCGTTCTAAGGGTTATACAGGTTTGATGTTTATTTGCGGTCTGGTTGTCAGACCAGAAAACGCAATTATCGGGCAAATATTTCTATATGCGTCCACATCTACAATTTTGATTTAGAAAATCCTTACATGATTACAATCATTAGCGGTACAAATCGAAAAAATTCAGTCTCAAAGCAGGTTGCGCTTGAATATCAGAAAATCTTAGCCGATTTCGATACTGAATCTACAATCATCGACCTTGAGGATCTACCCGGAGATTTTATTGCAACAGCTCTGTACGAAAATCAAGGGACTAACGAAAAATTTAATCCGCTTCGAGAACATATGAAAAAAGCTCAGAAGTATGTCTTCATAGTCCCTGAGTACAATGGGTCCTTTCCGGGAGTTTTGAAAACCTTTCTCGATGCACTTGAATTTCCTGACACCCTAAAAGGAAAGAAATGCGCTTTAGTTGGACTCTCTGCCGGAATTCAAGGTGGAGTAATGGCTTTGAGTCATTTAACAGATATATTTAATTTTTTGGGAATGCATGTGCATGCTCTCAAACCTAAACTGATGCGAATCGATGGAATGATGAATGACGGTAAAATCACAGAAGAATCGTACATTCAATTATTGAAAGAACAAGCGCAAGCTTTTATTGATTTTTAATATGATTGAAAATACAATCAAAGTCCTACACTATTACAAATCTCTGGGCGAAAAATCTTTTGCTTCGCTTGAAGATGACGAATTACATTTAGTTCCTGGAGATGGATCAAACAGCATTCCAATAATCGTCAAACATCTATGGGGCAATATGCGCTCCAGATGGACTAATTTCTTAACTGAGGATGGTGAAAAAGAATGGAGAGATCGAGAGGGTGAATTTGAAACAACCATCAAAAGTCGTGATGAAATGCTTGAAAAATGGGAAGAAGGATGGAAAGTATTCCTAGATGCAATCAAAGGCTTGAAGGACGAAGACCTTGACAAAATTATTTACATTCGCAATGAAGGGCATACCGTAGTTGATGCTATTCAGCGTCAATTGGCTCATTACTGCTACCACATAGGCCAAATTGTATTTTTGGCTAAAATGATTAAGGGAAATGATTGGGTATCTCTGAGCATACCAAAGGGTGGTTCAGAAGAATACAATAAACAAAAATTTTCCTCCGATAAATCGGATAAGCACTTTACAGACGAAGTATAAGAACCTTAATAGATCTACATAAAATGCTTAGCTGATAAAATTTGATATTATCATTTATAGAATGCGTTATCCTTATTAACTTAAAAGGATACCACTAGTTAAAATGCTACGATATACACTCATATTATTGATATCAGCGGTGTGCCTAGGTTCATACGGACAGACATGTCTTCAGAAACTTGATAGTGCTGAACACTTTAAATACTCGTACCCGCTAAAATCTAAATTTTATGCTAACTCACTCCTCACAGATCTAGACTCTGGAAAGTGTGTGACCGAGATAGGTATTGCAGGGCTTTACAATAATGTAGGATTGATACTATGGGAAGTCAATGATAAGCAGAGAAGCTTGAATGCACTACACAATGGACTTGCCTATGAAGTAGAGACTAAAGATTCTTTGAATCAAGATTTACTTGGCATCTATTATAACCTATCCGCACTATATCAAGAACTCGGAGAATTTGATAAGTCAGGTAAATTCTTAGAACTCGCAGGTCGAGTAACTACTGCTAAACTAGCTGATGATACCAAAGCCCAAATTCGCTATTTATTTAGAAAAGGTGTTTATCACCGGGAAGTAGGAAATTTTCAAGAAAGTCTCGACGCGCTAAATGAAGCATTAAACTCTGGAAGAACATTTAGCGACTCAATCAGCATAGCCTTGCAAGTAGAATTGGGTACAACATACCGACACTTTGGTGACTTGAATAAAAGTGAAACGGAATTACTAAAAGCCATAGAGATGGCTAAAGGAAAAGATGAAATTCAATATTTCCGAGCCATAGACAGGCTATCAGCATTGAAAATTGAGCAAGGAGAATACTCAGATTCTGAAAACTATTTGCTCCACAATCTGGAAAAGAAAAATGCGAACTACAAAGATGATAAAGTCATGCTTCTGGAAACGCTCAATGGACTGAGCATTCTTTATTACAGGCTCAATGATTTACAGACCGCAAATAATTACATGGAGCAAGCATTAGAGGTGGCTGGAGATATAAGAACTATCCGTCCTTACATGATTAATAATCTTGGAACCATTTATAAAAGACAAGGTGATATTGAAAAAGCTGAAGAGTGTTTTAAAGAAAGCTCGCAGGGATTTCTTGATTTGTTCGGTTCGATGAATCCAGATTATGCAAGCAGTTTGAGCAATCTTGCAAGCATATATAAAGACAAAGGAGATCTTCCCAACGCACTTGATCTATACATGAAGGTGCTTGATATGGATAAGATCATCTATGGCACTGATCATGCAAACTATGCCACTTCGCTTAACAATGTGGCCCTCTTGTACCTACAGTTTGGGAATTATTCACTGGCAGGCAAGCTTTTAACAGAGGCAAAAAAAATACGAGCGAACACACTTGGTAATTATCATCCGCTCTATATCAAAACGGTCAATGACCTTGGGTTATACTACATGATCGTTAAAGACTATCAGTCGGCCATGGAGTCTTTTGACCATGCATTGGACGCGGAGATCAAACACATGCAAGATATTTTTCCAGTGCTCACTGACAATCAACGAAAGTTATATTTTGATGAAACACGATACAATATTGGTCGTTTTTGTGCGCTTGCATTCGCTGATGAAAACATCGATTCTAAGTATGCACAAAATGCACTAAACCATTTTCTGAATACGCGAGGGATACTCTTCTACGCTTCAGAAAAAATGAGAAAACTGATTCAAAACAGTGATGACAACAAAATCAAGAAAGATTATAACACCTGGCGTGAGAAAAAGTACAGCCTTGCTCAGGCATACCTACTCACTGAAGAAGATAGAATTAAGCAAGGAATTTCTATATCGACACTCGAAAAGGAATGTGCTGATCTAGAAAAAGATCTTTCAAGAAAATTTAAAGTTTTTGCTGACCAAGAAAAATCTACTTACCATCATTGGGGTGAAATAAGTCTTGCTCTGGAGGATAGTACGGCCATGGTAGATATTATCCAATTCCGAAACTACTCTGTAGATGTTGTTGATGAAAAAATCGAACAAGGATTTGAAGACGAATCTCACTATATGGCTTTCATCATCAAAAAAGACAGTGTGATCAAGACAGTAAAACTGCCCGCAATAGACTTCACTAAAGGCTTTGCAACTTATAGAAACTCATTACAATACGGTGTAAAAGACAAATACAGCTACGATATATTTTGGAAAGCTGTTGATGAACATTTGGATGATGTGAACAAACTATATCTCTCACCAGATGGAATATATCACAAGTTGAACCCAGTGGTATTTTATGATTATCAGGCTGGAGAATTCATGTCAGACAAATATGATGTCATAAACATCACTAGTGGTAAAGATCTACTATACAGAGAAACGCCAGAGTTTATAAGAGACGCCAAAATATTTGGTAATCCGGATTTCTCAAAAATTGAAGGATACACACTCAACCAGCTTCCTGGTGCAGAGCGAGAAGCCAATGACATAAGTGAAATACTGGACGTAAGACGATGGGATACTGAAACTTTCTACTACTCCGAAGCCACAGAGGATAGAATTAAAGATTTCACAAATCCAGGCATTATTCATATTGCTACGCATGGGTATTTCATAGATGATCCAAACTACACGGATCCATTGCATAGCTCAGGGCTATTCCTTAGCAAAACTGAATCCAGCGCTAATGATGGCCTTCTATCTGCATATGAAGCAATGAACCTGGTACTTGATCAAACCAACCTTGTTGTGCTTGCTGCATGTGAAACAGGACTTGGTCAAATTCAAAATGGGGAGGGTGTATTTGGACTACAACGTGCATTTCTTGTAGCTGGAGCTCAAAACGTTCTGTTATCTCTTGTAAAGATCGATGATCAGGCCGCGCGAAACTTTATGAATTTATTCTATAAGCAATTGCTGGTAGTGAAGGACCCACAAAGGGCCTTTTTCAATGCGAGAAAAGAATTTAGAAAAGTAGATACAAATCCATACAATTGGGGTGCATATATATTGGTATCCAAAGGTTAATTCTTAGCCGAAAAGAACTTCAGGCTTTCTTCATCTACAAATAGGTTGATTGGACGCTCCACGTCTCCATCCTCATAAACTCGAATGGTACTACCTGCTTTTACATTGCCTTTCATACCACCATTCCACTCTCTGAGATCCTCATAGTCTACTCCTAAAGTTTCAGCGATCTTATCTAAGGAAGTAGATCTTCTGACAATGTATGTTTTGGCTTGATTCAATTGTAAACCACTCGCAGCTTTTACTATGACTTCAATTCTTCTTCTAAATATCCTCCTAAACCAATGATCCTTACCAGAAGAAGGAATCTCTCCTCGTGCAAATACATTGATCTGCGCTGAATCAATGCCTAAAGAAACAAGATACTCTTTAGCAGATTCGCCTCTTCTTTTACTAAGAACCTGATTCGCCGCATTCGGGCCTATGCTATCTGTGAAGGCCAAAATATCAATAGATTGGAAGGTGATGTCTTTTAATTGCTCAGCCAAACTTTTCAAGCCCGATTTAGCCTCCGCCCGCAACGTATACGTTCCATAATCATAATAGAGTTTTTCAAATCTCAATTCAGCTACTTCGCCTTCTACAACTTCAACTGTATTATCCTCTAATATTTTTGGTTTTGGCTTAGAGGGTCTAACAGGCTCAAATAAATCATAACCTGCATAATCTTCTACTCGGAATGTCACCAAATCAAGCGATTCAATATCTCGAAACTTTGAGGCTAAACGTGCATCAATTAAGGACTCTCCAGAAATCAAAAGCGATAAGAAAAGACGTTCGTTGTTCACATCAAAACTGAAAACATTTAGAATCTCATGATCTTCTCTATTTGAGGATAAAAATCCAACCGTATCAGATATTGCAAAATAAGTGTCGTCCCAAGTAGAATTAAATGGATCGCCTAAGTTGTAAATCTGAGGTTCAAAAAAAGACTCGCCCTTTGCGGCATACAAATCGTATCCACCATAACCAACGTGTCCATCACTCGCAAACAGCAAACATTGGAATGCAGAGGAAAAGTAAGGTGTTATCTCATTCTCAGGTGAATTAATTACAGATCCCATGTTTATCGCGGGAGTCCACGATTCCTTTTCCAACCCCTTCAAGCTCATCCAGATATCACTACCTCCGTTTCCACCAGATCTATTTGAACTAAAAAATAGTGTATCACCTGTTACTGATATTGCGGGCTGCTTATTCTCGGATCCAGGCTCATTTATGTATGAATTTAAAGCTACAGGTTCTGTCCAACTACCATCTTCCAGGTAACTTACCATAATACTACACGCGGCTCCTTCTTCATCCTGGCAAGAAGAAAAATAGAATGTACTTCCGTCCTTGGTAAAAGAACCTGAACCTTCTGGCCACTTAGTGTTTAGTTTAGAGAATTCTTGATTAGAGGATGACATTCTAAAGCGTCCATTATTTCTACTCTCAAACGAAACCAGATCAGGTAGGAGTCCTTCATATTGCAACTCTTCATATTGCGTTCCAGGAAGATTCCGAGTAGTTGCCAACACTACATGATTGTTAGAAGGATTAATAACAGCTCCAAAATCATGAAACTTACTATTGATTTCCTCCATTACAGCAATTGTGAATCCTTTGTTAGCTTTCTCTTGCCTCAACGCAAGCTGACACCCCTCGCTTTGTTTACGAGATAATTCTACCAAATATGGTTCCGCATCTGGTACTGAAATCAAAAACGAATAAATGGAGTCGGCCTCATCAAATCTTGTTTCTTGCTTTAACAGCCCAGCATAGCTGTACATAGAGCGTGCTCTATATTCATGATTAGGGATGTTACTCAATTCCAAAAAAACTGTCTTAGCCTCTTCATATTGCAAGGTTTTATTGTAGCAATCAGCTAATCGAAACCTTGCAAAAAAGTTACTTGTGTCTATTCCGGCTATTTTATCATAAAACTCAATAGCATCATTATAGACACCATTCTCATAATGCTCATCGGCCAGCCTTAGCAATTTTGGAACAGATTGACAAAATGCAGTCACACTTATAAATAAGCACACAAAAACGGTGAGTGTTCTTCTCATTTATTCGTTAAAATATCGGACTCGAAATATTTCTCAATGGTGTTGAGAGATCAAGGTTGTAAGTTAATGAAACCTCGTAAGTTGGAAGGTCTGCACCTAGTTGCTCGCTAATGTCGAAGGATTGTGTATTTAGATCAAAGCTAAATCCCAACTTCAAATTGTCTATTTCAAAACCTGCTAACGCAATGATGGAATCCTGCAATCGATACCATGATCCAAATTGTAGATTCACAGCAGTCTTAGATCTGGGAGAACTAATGAGTGTAGAAAAATAGACTCCAGTATTTACCTGATAGCTACCTTGAGAATAAAGAACATAGGTTGATGGATGAACATACCATCTTGGAGCCATATTGATTTTGGCTGATGCAAATGTTTTAAACAATAGACTCTTCCGTGCTCCCTCAAGTCCATCAATTGAGACATTCGCTCTATTCAGATTATCAACACTTAAACCGACAAGGAAAGCTTTATCTCTGATGTATCTATTTTCATTATCAAAAGCAGAATAAATAACTCCGAAATTGAACGTTGGATATAATACAGGATTTGCGCCTAGCTCTTCTCCTGCCTGGGTATTATCAAAACCGATATATCTATTGAATTGAGATCCCCAAGTAAGGCTTGTGCCATCAATGGTATGCTGTACTAAACCTCCCTGCAAACCAAATACTATTGTTCTATTTGATAGTCGGCTAAGTCTTATTGCATAAGCACCAGTGAGCAATATCTTTTTAGAGTTGTAGATGCCCTGGAAACCCCTTTTCTCCTGAAAGAATGTAACTCCAGCTCCACCTATTTGATGGTCCTTACTTGTAGTTCTCTTGAATGGATAGGTAAATGTCACCTGCATCAATTCGAAAAAAGAATCGGCGCTTGGGGATCCTCCTCTTTTATAATTGCTATTAAAGGAAAGATTGGGGATAGTTCCAGTAAAAGCTGGATTTAATACACTAGAGCTTGCAAAATATTGAGAAAACTGACCTTCCTGACCTAGGGCCTTTAAGGAAAGAGCGATCCATGCTATGTAGATGAATTTTCTCATTATTTTGCTAAAAGTACTGTTCCAACCTGACTATACTCCTCTGAATCTGCAACTATTCGTATGTTGTAATAATAGACACCCTCAGGTGCCTCAAGGCCTGAATTTAATGTGCCATCCCAACTATAAAGGGAAAGATCTAAATCAGTTCCATTTTCACCTACAGTGAATATCTGCTTATTGAAAGAATCATAGATAGCAATTGATACTGAGGTAATGGCTAAACCAGTAAAATACGGTCTGAATATTCTATTTTCTTCGAGCATTGCATTCGGAGCAAACGCTTTTGGAATATACAATCTTGGCACATCAACTAATGGGATTAAAGCAATGGCTAGTCTTCTCCCTTCATTGGTGATAAGTATTGATTCATCTGAAGTAATTATACCCGTAGAACTAAATGGGTCTACTGTATTTTGAGAGCCGCTTAACGCATGATATAAAGTATCCGCTTCTGAGAAAATGGCTATTGCTGGAGTATACAGGTTGGCCCGAATTGATTCTCCATTTGAGAAATTATTTAAATCTACTCCGGAAAAATTAACTGATACTTGAGCGTTTGTTGCTTCCCCTGATACTTTCAATATCCATTCCACTTCATCACTCAATCCAACCATTTCTTCATCTGGAAGTAGTGTATTCTGATCCGGAATTTTACATTCTACAGAAACTATTGCACCAGCTTCCAAATTTGAAACTGTGACGTAATTGGGAGAACCATTTACACCCATAGGAAAAGTAACAGGCCCTCCTTGTGATATCCCAATAAGTTTACCTTCTACATAACCTGACCCTGCTCCCTCAAAGCTACCGCTTACCAAAAGGTCTTCTTCATCTTCCGCCTCTACTACTCCACTTACTGTTTCTAATGCTCCAGAAACGACGACCTGTTCTGTCAATAAAGTCAGTGTACCCTGTTTGTCAACAATAAAATCTCCAACGTCTAGCGTTGTTCCTCTTAGTTCCTGATCATCAATTCCATTGAATTTAATATTACCAACATCCTGATTGAGCACAAAATCCAAGTTTCCGTAGCTGACAATAGTCCCCGTATTATTGAGTGTGCCATTCAAAGTTGTATTGCCTCCAAAGAAAAATTTGGTACCGTCCCCCAGATATAAGGTCGTTTGATTACCGAAAGTAACATTCTGAGCAACAAGTGCTCCAGGTAAAAGCAATATGAAATACAGTAATCGTTTCATTGCTCCTATTATTTCAATGATCTGGATATTTCAACCCATGCAGATCCTATATAGACTAGATGTAGCGTGCTGTTAGCGACTCCAGGATTAAAAGAAGGAGTTGCAAGGTCAATGTTACCACCTTCATTAATTACTGCATCCCCTAAAGTAACCAAAATAATTTCCTGTCCTTGACTGCCAGCCGAGATATTGGTAATGTTTACACTAGCATCTAGGGTAATAATTCTTGAAGCAGGTGTAAATCCGTCTCCTGGTGCAGTAACATTGGAAACTGAACTTACAAGATTACCTGTCACTTCTAAATTGTATCTGGTACCTGTAGCTTCTCCCAGCGTCACAGTATTTAAAGCAGTGGCACGAGCGCCAGTACCAATAGCTACAGAACCAGGAGCTGTTGCACGAGCATCAGCACCAATAGCTGTAGCGCTTAGTGTTGCTTGTGCATCTCTTCCTATTGCGATATTGTCAGTTGAGTTTGTAGGTCCACCAGCAAGAACCGCTCTTGTTCCTATAGTAATATTATCACCACCTGTTGCCATATTCGCACCTCCAGATTGGAAGCCTATTGCAATATTGCCACCTGCTGTCGTTAGCGCCGTAGCAACTTCACTCCCTATTAGAACATTTCCACTTCCTGTTGTAACTCCATTTCCGACTGTTCTACCAATGAAAGTGTTATCTGCACCTGATGAAAGCATACCTCCAGTTCCAGCCATTTCGGTAATTAGGTTAAATGAACCTTGAACACGACCAAAATTTTGCGCCCATCTTCCCACACCGTTAGCGTCTGAGGTCAAAACGAAGCCTAATCCTGCTCCGTCAAATATCTGAATTGGGGCAGTGGTGTTGTCAATCAAAATCGCTGGATTATTCACACCGTTCATATCGTAAAATACTCCGCTACCGGTAGAACCCGAGGTACGATCAAATCTTGCAAGATATGAAGTAGCTCCATTTCCATTTGATCTCACCTCCAAAGCAGGATCATTGTGAGTAGTATTCGTTACGGCAAATAGCGCGGCTCTTCCTGCACCAGTTTGCTCTATATCAAGTAATGAAAGTGCATTTGCTTCCGTCGCAGCATATGGCAAGGTTAGCGGCTCATCTAGTGGAACCCAGCCACTTCCTGATCCATCAGTATTTCCTTCAAAATTTGATCCAGTCCACCTTAACATCCCTTCTTTTTCTTCCCCGGGATCCGGGGTACCTAGTTCCAGACCTCCCTCGACCTTTATATTGCCATCGTTCAGCATTTCCATCCAAGTTCTAACATCTCCTGCCATTGAAATATCAACTATTGAATTAGCTGCACCATTAGGAGCATTTAAGAATGAGATTTTTCCGTCATCAAAGAATATGAATGAGACTGAATCTGTATTTGTTCTTCTAAGTTGATTGTCTGTTGCATTGCTATAATCTGGGTATACGTTAGAGAGTATTGCATCACCATTGATCATTTCAGTAGCATTTTCGAAATGGCC
This sequence comes from Ekhidna sp., assembly GCF_963691765.1. Classification (GTDB taxonomy): domain Bacteria; phylum Bacteroidota; class Bacteroidia; order Cytophagales; family Cyclobacteriaceae; genus Ekhidna. The sequence continues at coordinate 3,097,813 of NZ_OY829375.1, read as the reverse complement.
AAATCCAAGCTCATCCCCTATTTGAAGCGGAGAAAGAGGATTTGCAACGCCAATACCAATCGGTGCATCAGTAGTAATTCCTGCACCTGATCCAGCATGTGTTATGCTAAGTACTGCGGTATTATTTGAAGCATTATTTATCCCAAATGTAGCTCCATGACCTAATCCAGATGTAAATAGATTTAGTGCCTGAGCTGTTCCTGAGGCATTATCATAAGATATTCGAGCAGCATCACCTGCACCAGTACTTTGTGCTAGCAACGCATATGAGTTAAAAGCCCCATCTGAAAGTGCCTCTAAGGCAGGCACTACGCTACCCGTATTGGATACTTGAAAAAGTCCTGCTCTGAAAGTACCAGTTTGTGTAATTGAAAATGCATCGGACGTATTATCAGACCCTGAATAAGGCAGAATAAGGCCCGCGTCAACTGCTGCATCCAACTCTTTGATCGCTGCCTCTACATCTGTAGCCGCTGCTGAAAGTATCAAATCTCCAGTAGGATCGTATACAACAGCTGGCGCATCTTGTATTTCGTTCGATGGATCGCTGTCTGCATCTCCTGCACTTACTAGTGCATCCAACTCTTTGATCGCTGCCTCTACGTCTGTAGCCGCTGCTGAAAGTATCAAGTCTCCTGTAGGATCGTACACAACAGCTGGCGCATCTTGTATCTCGTTCGATGGATCGCTGTCTGCATCTCCTGCACTTACTAGTGCATCCAACTCTTTGATCGCTGCCTCTACATCTGTAGCCGCTGCCGAAAGTATCAAATCTCCTGTAGGATCGTATATAACAGCTGGCGCATCTTGTATCTCGTTCGATGGATCGCTGTCTGCATCTCCTGCACTTACCAGTGCATCCAACTCTTTGATCGCTGCCTCTACGTCTGTAGCCGCTGCTGAAAGTATCAAGTCTCCTGTAGGATCGTACACAACAGCTGGCGCATCTTGTATCTCGTTCGATGGATCGCTGTCTGCATCTCCTGCACTAACTAGTGCATCCAACTCTTTGATCGCTGCCTCTACATCTGTAGCCGCTGCTGAAAGTATCAAGTCTCCTGTAGGATCGTACACAACAGCTGGCGCATCTTGTATTTCGTTCGATGGATCGCTGTCTGCATCTCCTGCACTTACTAGTGCATCCAACTCTTTGATCGCTGCCTCTACATCTGTAGCCGCTGCTGAAAGTATCAAGTCTCCTGTAGGATCGTACACAACAGCTGGCGCATCTTGTATTTCGTTCGATGGATCGCTGTCTGCATCTCCTGCACTTACTAGTGCATCCAATTCTTTAATCGCTGCTTCAACATTGGTTGCTGATACTGAAAGCACTAAATCACCCGTCGGATCATAGGCTACTGCAGGTGCATCCTGTATTTCGTTTGTAATGCTATTGTCTGCATCGTCCACATTCAAACTCAATGTCGAGCCACTACTTAGCGTAATATTTCCTGGTGTAGCGTCTGTACTGATATCTTGAATCTCATTAGTGATACTGTTATCTGCATCATCTACATTCAAGCTCAATGTAGAGCCACTACTTAGTGTAATGTTTCCTGGCGTTGCGTCAGTACTAATATCTTGTATCTCGTTGGTAATGCTATTATCAGCATCATCTACATTTAGTGACAAAGTTGATCCACTACTTAAGGTTATATTTCCAGGAGTGGCATCTGTACTGATGTCCTGAAGCTCATTGGACGAATCTCCATCTCCGTCACCAGCGTTTATCAAAACATCCAACTCTTTAATCGCTGCTTCAACATTGGTTGCTGATACTGAAAGCACTAAATCACCCGTCGGATCATAGGCTACTGCAGGTGCATCCTGTATCTCATTGGTGATGCTATTGTCTGCATCGTCCACATTTAAACTCAATGTCGAACCACTACTTAGCGTAATATTTCCTGGTGTAGCGTCTGTACTGATGTCTTGCAGCTCATTGGTAATACTATTGTCAGCATCATCTACATTCAAGCTCAATGTAGAGCCACTACTTAGCGTAATGTTTCCTGGCGTTGCATCTGTACTGATGTCCTGAAGCTCGTTGGACGAATCTCCATCTCCGTCACCAGCGTTTATCAAAACATCCAACTCTTTAATTGCTGCTTCAACATTGGTTGCTGATACTGAAAGCACTAAATCACCCGTCGGATCATAGGCTACTGCAGGTGCATCCTGTATTTCGTTTGTAATGCTATTATCAGCATCATCTACATTCAAGCTCAATGTAGAGCCACTACTTAGCGTAATGTTTCCTGGCGTTGCGTCAGTACTGATGTCTTGTATCTCGTTGGTAATACTATTATCAGCATCATCTACATTTAGTGACAGCGTGGAACCCCCTGTAATAGTAATGTTTCCAGGAGTAGCATCCGTGCTAATATCTTGGCTTTCAGCTGTTATATATCCTACATCATTATTAAGCAACCCTACATTTTCACCAGCCACCATAACATTCGCACTCAATTTATTCTCTGAAATGTTGGCTCCGGTGCTTATATCTGCATCCACGATGGTGTTATCCTGTAGTTCCAAAGAAGAAACAACACCTACATCAATATTAAGGCCTGCTTGAAAACTTCCTTGTATGTCTCCTGCTGGAAGCGAAGTAGTTTGGACGACATCATCAGTTTGATCCAGATCCAGATTTGTTGGGATACCAGATAATTCAGTCCAATCTATTCCATCTTTAATATTCGCAGGAACAGTAGGATCACTCTCAGTTAAGAGAAAGCCCGTCGATAGTAAGTCAATCGTATTACCTCTATCTACCGATAGGTTTGTACCAGTAAGACTTAGGTTTTGATTATCCGTATTTATGCTGCTTAGGTCAATAGTATTGCCATTGTCAATGGTAAGATCCGTTCCAGATAATGTCAGGTTTTGATTGTCTGTATTTGTATTTGCTACCCAATTCGGTGCTACCCAGAAGTAAAAAATATTGTCTTCGTTATCAAATACCATTAATCCGTTGTCTGCAGCGGACAAAGATGAACTCATGGCTGTCCTTTGAGCATTCGTTAAACTAGGAATTAGAAGGCCTTGATCTCCATTCGGTGAAACTAGATGCAATACCGCATTGGGATTGGGTGTTTCGGTATTAATACCAGCTGTGAATTCTTGAGCGTAGGTGAGTTTAATGCATAGCATAGCTAGCAATAAAACAATTGGTCTCAGGGTAGCTTTCATTGGTTTTGATTGTTTTATGGCAACTTCAAAAATACCATAATGAAGTGCATCCAACTAACACTCATTTATTAATTCGATATAGCGTAGAAATCGATAGACAGGTGTACAATTCTGGGGAATAAATCCAATTTGAGCATTATATAATCCAATATACCGTGAATCACGGATATAAAATCGGTTGATGATGGTATTGAAGTAGAGCCTATTCACCTTGAACTTAGCTCTAAAAAACATAGTCATGAAAACGATTAAATTATTCGCCTATTTATTTATTGCAACAGTTTTAATCTCTTGTGGTGGAGATTCCGATGGAGATGCAGGACCTACCGGTAATAGCCTTTCAGCTACAGTCACGGGAGACATTACTGCAAATTTTAGTGCTTCTGGAGAAATTCAAGGACAACAATTAGTTCAGGTAACTCTGACAGATAGTGGTGTTTTAGCAATTGTAGCTTCAGAAGGTACTGGCAATGCAATGTCAATTTCAATTGCCAGCTATGATGGTGCAGGTAGTTACAGTCTAAATATTGGAAATAGTAACACAGCAACATTTACATCTGTAAACACTTCTACTTTCGAAACTACAGGTGTTACAGCTGTATCAGGTAGCATTGAAATTACTGTATCTGGAGATACAATTAATGGTACTTTCAGTTTTGACGGTGAAGGAAACAATGATGTTCAAGCATCTGTAAGTGGAGAGTTTTCTGTAACTCCTGAAGCATAAAAAAAGCAGGAATCAAATTCCTGCTTTTTTAAAATTGAGCTGATTCAATGAAGAATCAGCTTTTTTTATCTCTTCATAATTCTTACCAGCCTATCAGAATCTGCATTGGTCAGCTTTAAGAAATAGATTCCATTTGGATATGCATATAATGATATAGTTCCTTCGAACGAGTCATCATACCTAGTAAATCTGTGGTGCTGAATGATTCTTCCGTTTAGGTCAATTACATCAACCTCTAAAAATCCTTTGATATAATCATGTCCTGGGACAGAAATCTTGAATACACCATCTGTTGGATTAGGGGCAATTGTAATAGCATTTTCAATTGATGTCCCTAATACAAAATCAACAGTAAATTCACCAATCTCAACACATTGGCCATCATTTGACCTTACATGAATTTCATAAGTGCCTGAAGCAAGGTTTGAGAATACATTGGAAGATTGGAATGTCTCTCCACCATCCACACTGTATTCATATTCATCTCCACCAGTAGCTGTTATTTCGATGTTGCCGGTGTTGTCACCATTCTTTTCCTCGCTAATAGAAATAGATAAATCACAATCAAAACCAACAGTTACCGTTTCTTCGTACTCACAGTTACCATTTTGCGCTAAAACGAATACATCGTAGGATCCGCTCTCCAATTCATCAAACACCGGAGATTCTTGTAACGTCTCGCCACCGTCAATACTGTACTCATAGTTGTAGCTACCAGAAGCGTCAATTACAATTGAACCTAATGCATTAGCACTTTCATTTACAATATCTACAGTAGCTGTTAAGTTACACTCAGCACCTAAACAGAAATTAGTAGCCTCTGAAGAACCAAATTGACCATCTCCAGCAAAGATTATATTCCCTTCAGAATCTTCAAGAGAATAAGATCCTTCACCGAATGAACAGCAGATTCCATCATCGAAAGAATCAAAAATTTCAAACTCATAACAAGCATCTGGATCTAAGCATAGATACTCAGTAATTGTAGAAAATTGATCCGCATAAGGACCTCCACTTAAAACCACTAATCCATCGGAATCACGTAGTTCCCATGTGGTTTCTCCAGGATACTCATCAGTAGTGACGGTAAATACAACCTGATCTAAAGTATTGTCAAAATTCACAGAAAGATCAGCAGTATTATTCCCTGTAATCTCATCAGTAACTTCATTTGGATCAGCAAGTGTTATGGAAATATCATTATCTCCACTGATCAAGCTAGAAACATTTATTACTTCTACTTCAGATTCGCCTATTTCAAGTGATCCTGTCCACTCAATGGTTTCAACCAATGAAGCATTAAGTGAAACCTGTATATCTACAGATTCCAGTGCCAATTCCCCTTCATTAGTGATTTCAACATCGATTGTAACCTCATCATTACAAACCGAAGTAAGGCCGTCTATTGCAACACTAGCATCATTTTCTGCCAGTTTTGTAACTGTTTTGCTTTTGAAATTATTTCCTGTCACCTCATCAGCTGTATAGTCAATCTCAACGCCGATTAAGTAGTCTCCAAATGCAGAAAAGTCTACAGTCGTCGCAAAATCATGAGTAAGGCTTGCACCTGCAGCCAGATTTGTAGAATGCGTATACGTTTCAATTGTAACGTCATTCACTACTAAGATTAAGTCGAAGTTTATTGCATCTTGCGTGCCTATATTATCCACAGTAACAGATACAGTTTCGGTTGCTGTTAAAGAAGCAGATGTGTTAGGCTCATCAATAGAGGAAAGCGTCAAATCATTATCATTATCTTCCAACGTGAAAGAGAAGATCCTAGATACTGATCCATTATCAGAAGGATATTCAGTCGTATACCAGAAAGTTCTTTCATTGACCGGATCTACAGCCATTTGAGCATAGTCTCCAAATCGATCGCCAGGAATTGAAGTAGTACCGTCAACCACGTCCACTTCAGAAACAGTCATCGTTCCTAAATCGTCTTCTGCATATCTACCTGTAAATTTTACTCCGACAAATTCTTCTGAACTGGTAGTATTATATGCAAGACCAATATTACCATCCTTATCCATAGATATAGAAGGCATGAATCTATGTAAACCATCATCTGGAGCGTACGTTCCTTCCTGATAAAGTGTCCAATCTCCATCTGTTCTTCTTAGTTCCATCCATCTAATTCCAGCCAAATTGTCACCATCTGTCACGTCGGTAATAAAGCTGAGAACAATAGATTCATGCGTGCCAAAGTTTCTGTAATGAGGAAGATTCATAATTACTTCTGGAATTGCATCAATTCCTTGAGACGAACCTCCTTGTGTAAGGCATGCGAAATCCTGACCATTAGCATTGTCGCATGGAAACCCATCAAATGGTGTCGAAACTATGGATGTCAATGTAGCTGTAGTCTCCCCTTCAAGATCAACATCAAATGTGTATACCTCAACCACGTCATTTTCTACCTCTCCCCAAGACGAATCATTGATTTTCACAGCTATTGGATTAGAATCTGTAGGCGGAGTATCACCAATCCAACTAACAGGAGTTGTCACATAAAATCCTGCCTCAGTACTAGTATTTCCAGCTATTTCAACTCGTTGTGCTGGGATTTCAGCTTCTCCAGCTAAGAAAGCCGCACGATCGAAAAAATATTGGTGTAATGCACCAGGACCCTGCTCATTGGTCGTAACAAAATAATAGTCATTCCAAATTGCCCACTTCGGATAATCTGGGAAATTTGGTGGAGAAAATGCATATGCATTGTAGCTGCCCAATGGGTCACTTGTTTCAGAAATTGCAAAGAGTAAATTGGCCGATCCGAAAGGAGACGTAAACTCTGTTATGATCCAACGATCATATTCATGATCAAACAAAATAATAGGATCTCCTGCAGAACTCTCATTGATAGATGACCACAATGTATTCGCTGCAAACTGATCCACTAAAGTCCCATCAGTTTTATCATAAACTGCAATTGTAGTAGCATTAATTGCGTGGACGTAATAATCAAGACCAACATCTCCTGATGGATCGTTTGGTGATCCATTACCATTCCCATCAATATTTATTTCGGGAGTGATTGAGGCCACTGCTCGCAAATTGGAGTAATTATCTAGTTGTCTCAGTGGATCTGGACCTTGATGCTCCAATTCAGGTATTCTTGCATTACTACCTTGTCTTCCGATAAAATTTTGCGGCTTGGCCGTAACCTGCGCCTTAATTTTCGATTTCTTGTCTCGGTCTGTGGCCGAAACCCTTACTAACTCTCTTACGGGTTTTGTTTTCCCAAGATGAACAGCTTTCAAGCTGCTTACGTTTACATTTTTAAGCTGCTCTGTTTGGGATTGCCCAAAACAGACTACTGCTGTGATCAAAATGATCGCTGAAAATAATTTTCCTCTCATAACATTTATCTAAATAGGGTGTGTTTTGCCAGACTTTGTATTCTGTATTTGATCTGTTTTTTCCTTTTCATCTTTTAAAGAAGCTTTGATTATTCTATTGTCTTCTTTCAAAGAATTGATTAGCTCCAAAGCGCGTTCCTGCCCGCCTATCACTTTTAACATCCATTGATTTTGAGTACGGCTAATTCGCTTCATACTCTCGATTTGCATGGATTTTACAGATTCTAGATCTGCTGGAGAAATATTTTCCGTAAGCAAGAGAATCACAGGAATTGCCTCCTTAACATTGTTGGTCTGTTGTCCAGAACCAGTTGATTTGCATTGAACTAAAAGCAAAGCAAAGGCAATCAAAAAAGCATTTTTCAAATACATAATACCACAAGTTAACAATCAAAAATAGCTCTATCCTACGGTAATTCTTATTAAATCAAAATTTAATCTTTGTAAATGGCAATTACTCCTTCCATACAACGCTCTCCATCCATTGCTGCAGACACAATTCCGCCTGCATAACCAGCTCCCTCCGCACATGGAAACAGACGTTTAATCTCAATATGCTCACATGTCTCTTTATCGCGCGGAATCCTCACAGGTGATGAAGTTCTACTTTCCACTCCTACAATTTGAGCTTCATTGGTTAAATACCCTTTCATCTTTTTTCCGAAAAATTGAAACCCCTGCCTTAATCTCTTACCAATTGATGACGGTAGAACCTCCATCATATCAATTGATTTTAATCCAGGCTGATAAGAGGTATCAAGCAATGAGTTAGAAACTTTACCATTGACAAAATCAACTAGTCTTTGAGCTGGGGCTACTTGTGTTTCTCCCCCCATTTTCCATGCTTGCTTTTCGACATCTGCTTGAAATTCCATGGCAGCTAATTCTTCGTGCTTTTTATAGTTTATCGTTTCTTCAAGTTCTACAGCTACAACTATTCCTGAGTTAGCGTATCTACTATCTCTTCGTGAAGGACTCATCCCATTTACAACTAATTCTCCAGGAGTCGTAGCAGCTGGAACAATGAATCCACCTGGACACATACAAAAGGAAAAAACACCTCTTTCAGTACTTTTCAAGGTCGATTGTGCAACTAGAGAATATGCTGAAGCAGGCAAATAATCCCCTCTATCGTCACATTTATATTGAATTTGATCAATCAATTGCTGCGGATGCTCCACTCTCACTCCTAATGCAAATGGCTTTGCTTCAATTTTTACATTTCTATTTTTACACAATCTAAAAATATCTCTTGCCGAATGTCCGGTTGCTAATACTACAGCTACTCCCTTATGTTCCCCTACCTCAGTCTTGACTCCATTAATTTCTCCGTTATCAATAATGAAATCAATGACCTTAGCATTGAAATGAACTTCACCCCCAGAATTTTCAATCGTCTCTCTTAGGGCCGAAACTAACTTTGGCAATTTGTTGGTACCAATGTGAGGATGTGATTCAAATAAGATTTCTGGCGTTGCTCCATGAGCTACCAAGATTTCAAATATGCGACGTACACTACCTCGTTTTTTTGATCTGGTATACAGCTTCCCATCTGAGTAAGTTCCAGCTCCACCTTCTCCAAAACAATAATTACTTTCTGGGTTTACAATGTGTTCCTTGTTTATTGCTGCTAAATCCCTCCTTCTAGCTTGGACGTCTTTCCCCCTTTCTAAGACAATAGGCTTTAATCCATTTTCGATTGCCTTTATGGCAGCAAATAGACCTGCTGGACCAGCTCCAACAATGATAACAGGTTGCTTATTCCTAACATCATGTTCTTTTTTATGATATTCCACATACTCAACTGCAGGCGGAGTATCTCTTATTTCCACCCTAAGATTTACCTTGATATTTTTCTGACGAGCATCTACTGATCTTCTTAGGATATCTACAAATTGGTGTTTGTTCAATTTTCCCGAACTGGTTAGATATGATTCAAGAGCTTCTGAACTGAATCCAATTTCGGGAGTGACCACAATGTCGTGAATAGGCATAGTGCAAAATTAGTATTAGTAGCATTCTGACTTCCAATCCACTTATCTTTATATCATGAACATTCAAGATTATCTATCACAAGTGAATCAATACTTCTCGCCAAAAGTCATTGGGGAGGTCAATGATGTGTATGTAAAGGTTGCTAAAATCAAGGGCGAAGATATTCCATGGCACAATCATGCGCATGAAGATGAAGCTTTTTTCATACTAGATGGCGAACTCTTATTTGAGGAAGAAGGTAAAGATCCATTTACGATGAAGAAAGGGGATTTTTATGTTGTGAAAAAATCTGTCAACCATAGAGTCTCGTCCAAAAGTGAATGCCAAATCATGTTGATTGAAAACAAGAGTACCGCGCATACAGGTGAAGTCGATTCGCATGTAACAAAGAGCATCGAGGAGCAGCTCAATTAATTTTTTTCTTTCTTCTTGTAAGAAATCTCTACTTGCTAGGACTAGTGGGGTAACGATTCGAAAATGAAAGAAAGCGAACAGCGAGATATTTTTAACGAATGGCTAAATGGCTATCGAGCGTTACTCTTTAAAGTGATTAGGGCATATGCATCCACTGAAGAAGATCAAAATGATCTTTTTCAAGAGGTCTGTATGCAGATGTATCGCTCTATCCCAAATTTTAAAGGATCTTCAGCTGTTTCTACTTGGCTTTATCGAATAGCACTGAATACGGCTATAAAATGGAGTACAAGAGAAAGGAAACATGTTGATAGCCATACCGAGGTTGGAAATATGGTCAATATTTTGAAGTCAAATGATGAGCCTAAAGATGAACGTATCAGTTGGCTTTATGACCAAATCAAACAACTAAACCAAATTGACAGGTCGCTAACGCTATTACTCTTAGATGGCTATAGCTATAAAGAGATGTCCGACATGATGGGTATCTCTGAAAGCAACATCGGAGTGAAAATTCATCGAATCAAAAAACATTTAGTCAATAACTCAAAACAATACGAATATGGAGTTTGAGGAAATGAAAAAAGTTTGGAACGAACAAAAAGGAGAAACTATGTATGCGATCAATGAATCAGCCTTGCACCGAAGTGTGACAAGGAAGAAAAATGCGGCAAAAAGAAGAATCAATACCGTGGAAGTTAGTTTGATGATAATAAATAGTGCATGTTCTATATTTCTTTTAGCCGATGCAATTATCGACAAAGAGGGATTTTGGGATTATGCCGGTGCCGTAATGATGGCTTTAACTGTTGTGTTTCTAGCCTTCTTCCGATTAAGAAGAATGAGAAACGAACAAATATTTGATCGTACCATGCTGGGAGAATTGGATCACGCGATTGCGAGTAATGATTCAATAATACAGATTGCTACCATAATGATCTACTACTATTTGATTCCCGTTGGTATATTTTCATTTGGAAAAATGGTCTATTTCGGGGCTTCTCTAGAGAAGTGGTTATTAATTATTGGGATGTTTGCATTGGCCTTTTTTCTCGTTCGTTGGGAAAGAAAAGTATTGCATATTCCGCGAAAACGAAGCTTAATGGCTCTAAAGAAAAAGCTGACTGAGGAATAACTAGTGGTATCTATAAATCTGATTGACTAACTAATATGGATGACATTCAGATTTCAGAACTAACCTCAAAAAGTGAATTCGACTATCTCGCTTTGGTGCGACATGCATTAATCAATGATCATGATTGTTTTAGAATTTCACCAAATGACGATCTAGATATTCACTTTAACATCAATGACTCAAAAGAAGAATTTACGCTTGGTGCATTTTTAGACGGTAAACTGATAGGTGTTGTCTCCTTTAAGAGAGAAGGGACAAATAGAGAAAAGTTGCGACATAAAGGATTACTTACACGTATGATAGTTGCTGAAGAGCATCGAGGAAAAGGTATCGGCAAACACTTGATTTCAGAAGTCATCAAAAGGGCCAAAATGATAAACGGAATTGAACAAATTAACTTGACCGTTATCCCAACCAATGAAAAAGCTAAATGGCTCTATGAGCAATTTGGATTTATAACATATGCCTCAGAAAAAAATGCTATTAAGTGGAACGGGAACTACTACACTGAAGATCAAATGGCATTAGAGCTTCTAAGCTGATTAGTCCTACGAATCCAGTATAAGTGCACGACGATCAAGTTGGGAACCCAACACCACCAAGCAACAATTTTAAAAGCCAATGCAGGGTCTTTGAAGGTCATGATCAGAATTGGCATCCATAGCCTCAATGAAACAGCCGCAAAGCAGACTGCATAACTATATAACATGAATTGTTGGTGTTTTTCTATATCCCCTCTTTTAATCGAAGAGTAGCCAAGCAATGTAGTTATTACCCAGACTATTCCCAGCAAAGTAAAGCCCGTCTGACTGACTATTCCTTCGTTAGCATAAACTCCTAAATAAACTCCACTTAGTCCACCAATTACTGCAGTCACAACATAAACTTTCCCAATGGTCCGGTGCAAACCCATATTTTTATTTCGAAGCCTCTTACTAAACTGGAGCCAACCAATAAGCAATGCAATTCCTCCAGGTATGATATGGGAATAAAAGGCAATCTGCCAGAGGTTGCTTTCTAAAATTTCTTGTGATTTTTGAGTAAGAAGCCCCACATTGCCATCGGCAAGTAAGTAGATAATTGGATATAACCCTATGAGAGTACACAGAATACCAAAAACCCAGCGCCCAATGATGTTGATAACTTTCATATCATGTTAAATATATCATTCGACACCAATTAGTCATAATACTAGCTATTTACTATTCAACCTTTAAATCACCAGGCAGTCTTGCTTGAAGCCCTTTAAGCTGATGTAATTGCTTTGCTTTCTGTACCAATGGATCCGCATCAATCCCAAACAAAGTAAATTGAATTTTAGCATTCATTTTTTCCACTATCTCCTCGATAAATGGTTTTTGTTTAGGATAATATGCTATTGAATAGTCATTCTCAATTCCAGCTGCAATGGCGGCCAATTCTATTGCATCATTAAAATCTCCTAGTTGGTCAACTAAACCATTTTCAACTGCTTGTGATCCGCTCCATACTCTTCCACTAGCAATTCTTTTAATTTCTTCCTGCGATTTACCTCTTGCATCTGCTACCTTTTGGGTAAAGACTTCATAACCTTCATTGACACCTCGCTGAATGATCGCTCTTTCAGCATCTCGTAATGGTCTAGTTACAGTGTATATGTCAGAGAAATCACCTGTCTTAACTACATCATGAGTAATACCCACTTTATTCTCTAGGAATTCTCCAAAATTGAACCACATACCAAAAATTCCAATAGAGCCTGTGATCGTATTAGGCTGAGCAAGAATTGTATCTGCAGGCATCGCTATGTAATACCCTCCAGAAGCTGCGGCACCACCCATTGAAGCAATGATTGGCTTTTTACCTTTTGTAAGCATAAGCTCACGCCATATCATATCTGAGGCCGTCATGCTACCACCACCAGAGTTGACACGCATAACTATGGCTTTTACTTTATCATTATTTCTTGCTTTTCTAATTTCCTTCGCGAAAGTGTGACCTACAATGCCTTCATCTCCACCCATAGTTATATTACCCTCAGCCACAATAACAGCAATTCTATTGCTCGAATATGCTGATTCAGTGGAGGTAGCCTGAATGTATTTATTCATTTTCATGGTTCGAAGCTCTGCACTCTCTCTAAGACCAAGCTTTTCTTTAATTACACTCTTCAATTCGTCTTCGTACCCAAGGCTGTGAATTAGCCCGACGTCCACTGCATCCTGTGGTAGGTTTATCACCATTTGGCTAGAGATTTCACTAAGCTTATCAACCGGAATTTGAATTGAATTGGACACACCTTCCAAATAGGTTCCATACATGGAGTTTAACAGTTCAGTGTACTGAAGTCTGTTAGCTTCGCTCATATCTTTTCGGATGTAGGGCTCCACATAGCTTTTGAAATCACCAACTCTAAACACCTCTGGTTTGATATCCAGCTTATCAAACATGCCCTTATAGAAGGTAATATTGGCACTTAGTCCGTTAAACTCAATAGCACCAGTAGGATTAATGAATAAACTATCTGCCACAGAAGCAACATAGTAATCAGATTCACTAATGTACTCTCCGTAAGCATAAATGAACTTTCCTGATTCCTTAAATGACACCAATGCATCTCTTATTTCCTTCAACCCAGCATAGCTTCCAGCCATATACATGGGCTCGAGATAAATACCTTTTATTCGATCGTCTGTTTTCGCTCTTTCTATCGCTGTAACTATATCTAGCAGACTTTGTGGCGAAGGCCCATCCCCAAATGCATTGAGAAAAGGATCTTCAACTGCTTTTTCCATCAAGATACCCGACATAGGGAAATACAAAACAGAATTGGTCTTTACGGAGGGTACCTCATCAGTGGATGCAGATGCAATTAATCCTACCAACATAAAAAAGCCTAAAAATGTAAAAATGATTAGACCTAAAAGTGTGGCTAGTAAATTTCTTAAGAAAGCCATGTATATTAATTTGGAACGTTTAGTTTGTCTTTGAAACTCGCAAAAGTAAGACGAGGTTTGCAAACATTGGATTAAGAAAGTAGATGAACGGAATTTACATCCTGTTGGGTAGCAATATGGGCAATCGGTTGGAATACCTAAGAGAGGCCGAGAAGCAACTAATCCTTGAAGACATCAAGGTGGTTGACGAATCTTCTATTTATGAAACTGAGCCTTGGGGAAAGAGTGACCAAGATTGGTTCTTAAATGTTGTATTGCAAATCGATACCTCCAAAGAACCACAAGAATTATTAAAAACAATCCTTGAAGTAGAGGAACGACTTGGAAGAATCAGAAAAGCTAAGTGGGGCGAGCGATGCATAGACATTGATATTTTATACTATCATGATTTACAAATAGAAAACGAAAGATTGACCGTTCCGCATTCGGGTATTGAGGGAAGAAAATTCACACTTATTCCTTTAGTCGAGATGTGTCCATTAGAGCTACACCCCGTAAACGGAGAAACACAAATGCAAATGTTAGCTAAATGCTCGGATAAATTAGATTGCTTACTAACGGATTACAAACTCTAAAGAATGTCATTGCTAGAAGGATTTTTACTTGTTTTCGTTGGTGTGTTTGCTGGTTTTGTAAATAGCATTGCTGGTGGAGGTTCACTTCTAATCATGCCGCTATTGATATTTATGGGATTGCCGTCAGCTGAGGCAAATGGAACCAATAGGGTTGCTATTTTCATTCAAAACATTTTTTCGGTTGCGGGATATCGAAGCAAAGGAGTCTATGTATTCCCATTTGCAATTTATGTGGCAATTCCAGCAATAATAGGAGCAATAATAGGATCAAATATTGCTGTTGACATTAGCGATCAAGTATTTAATAGAATACTAGCAATAGTCATGATTGTGATAATGTCTATCTCTGTTTTCAAACCCGCGATGAAACTTAATCCAGAAGAATTGCTTTCGAAAAGCAAAGTATGGACAAGTGTTATTGCTTTTTTCTTTCTTGGAATATATGGAGGATTTATTCAAGCAGGGATTGGCTTCTTAATAATAGCAACTCTTACTAGTATCCATGGATTTAACATGGCTAAAACTAACAGTATCAAGGTCTTCGTAATCCTTTGCTATACGCTCGCCGCGGTTATTGTTTTTTATCTTGAAGGTAAAATTCGTTGGGAATATGGGCTTGTTCTAGCACTTGGCAATTCAATTGGAGCTTGGATTGGGAGTAGATGGTCTGTAGGAAAAAGTGATCGAATGATAAGAACAATCCTATCGGTGATGGTAGTTGCTCTTTCTATTAAATTGTGGTTTTTCTAATTCTACGAAGTGGGAGTAGTTGTTAAACAAAGTTTTTGGGGAACTTTCATTGCTTATTTAGGTATTGCCATCGGATACTTGAATGCACTCTATTTCAGAGCTGAATATTTTGATCTTGACCAAATTGGCTTGTTTACACTAATCACTGCGAATGCTATGATCATTTCGCATATTTCTACATTAGGAATGGCAAGTTCTTACCTAAAGTATTTCCCTTCCTTCGCTAAAGAAGACCAGAGTAAACTCTTCACATTTTTATTAGTAATAACGCTTCTAGGAAATCTATTAGTCTTTGGAATTGGCTATTTAGCCAAAGATTTTGTAGCAATGAGATACGCGACAACAGCCCCAAAATATATTGATTTCATAGCTATCAGTGGTGTCATTATTCTTTCAAACAGCCTTTTCGAGATATTTTATAACTACAGTAGATCTATTCTGAAAATAGTATTCCCATCATTTATTCAAGAGCTATATCTAAGATTAGGCTACCTTATACTAGTCTTTGGATATGCTGTAGATTGGTGGGATTTTGATGCCTCAATTGTCGGACTGGGGATACTATATTTCTCAACAGTAGTCTTGTTGGTATTTCAATTAAAGATAGTCCACAAACTAAAGTTAGATTTCAATATTACGTTCCTTACTAAGGAATGGAAAAATAAGCTTCTCAAGTTCGGAGCTTATAGCATGCTCTTAGCTGGAAGTTTCTCTATTATAAATAACATCACATATGATCAGGTGACCACAACTTTAGGTGCTGAGATGAATGGAATTTTCACAACATGTTTCTTAATAGCAATAATTGTAGAGATGCCAAGAAAAAATATGGCCAAAGTAATAGCGCCCATTATATCCGAGAAATTTGAAAATGAAAACATAAAGGCTGTTGAGAAAATCTATAAAAAGAGTTCTATTACAATGTCTGTAATTGGCGTCCTTATCTACATAGGTATCATTACAAATCTGAATGATCTTTTTGCCTTTATTCCTAAGGGAGATGAATTCAAATTGGGCTATTGGGTTGTAGTTGGAGTTTGCACTGCAAAATTATTTCTAATGATATCAAGCTTTGCTGGAGAGATTATCAATTTCTCTAAATACTATAGGTTCAACCTATTCTTTCAACTGACAGTAGCTATCCTTCTCATTGTATTAAATTATCAGCTTTTGCCAATCTGGGGTTTGAATGGGGCGGTTATCGCCTACTTTTCCTCCATTTTTATTCATATTTTGTTAAAAGCAGGATTTGTTTATTTCAAATTTGGAATACATCCGCTAGTCAAATCACATGCTTCCTTGATAGGCATTGGTATTGTAATCGCCACTTTGGCGATGTTAATAAAATTTGATTTTAACCCAATAGTGAACATTCTTTTGAGATCATTTTTGATTTCTGTGACATTTATCACACTTATTTATCGATTTCGGATTTCATCAGACATCAATAGACTCATTCATTCTACCTTTGAACGGTTCTTAAACATCACACTTCCAAAATGAATTCAACCCTTAAGAAAAATATCCTCACCCATGTCTTAGTTATTCTTGGGTTTCTTCTTGTCAACATCATTGTTCATTATCCTAATTTTTTGGCTGGGAAAGAAATAAGCCAACATGATATTTTGCAAAGCAGTGGAAGCAACTATCAACTAGAATTGCATCGCAATGCTACTGGCGAGGAAGCACTTTGGAACCCTTATTTATTTGGCGGAATGCCATCCTACCTAACTGGAATTCAGTATTCTGGAGACGTATTAAAATATACCTACAAGTTTCTCCTACTGGGAATGGGGCATCCTTCTGGTATTCTCTTCTTTGCTTTTGTAAGCTTTTACATTCTCCTATTAAGTTTTGGAGTTAGACCGCTAATTGCAGCTGCAGGAGCAGTAGCCTTCGGACTCAATGGATTTAATGTCATCAGCCTTGTAGCCGGCCACAATGCAAAGATTGCCGCTGTAGCAATTGCACCCCTGGTTTTGGCTGGAATCCATTTGACTTTTTCTGGTCGACGTTGGCTTGGAGCAGGCCTCACTGCACTGGCATTAGGCTTAGAGATCAGAGCTAACCACCCGCAGATAACCTATTACCTAATAATTATTGTGGCCGCTTACGGAATCAACTTGTTGGTAAAGACTATAAAGGAAAAAGAACTCAAACCGTTTGCGATAAATACTGCAATTCTTGTCGTAGCAGCCATATTGGCCGTTGGGGCAAATTACGGGCGACTTGCTACTACACTTGAATACAGTAAATACACGATTCGCGGCAAATCTGAACTCAAATCTGACCAAGCAGCTTCTTCTGGATTAGACAAAGAATATGCGTTTAGATATAGCAATGGGATAGCAGAGCCTCTGTTTCTATTTGTTCCAAATATTTTTGGAGGATCGTCTCAGCAAGAATTATCAACGAAGTCTGCAGTAGCCGATGCCCTTCGCAATGCTGGATACAATAGATCTCAAATAGCAGATCAAGTAAAGGCTGTTCCTACCTATTGGGGAAATCAACCACTTACAGCACCGTATTATGCCGGTACTTTTACGGTCACTCTTTTTGTATTGGGAATTTTACTTCTTCCAAAAAATCAAAAAGTGTGGCTGATCACACTCTTTATTCTTGGCATCATGATGAGTTGGGGAAATAATTTCAACACTTTTAACGAATTCCTATTCGACTATTTGCCTGGATACAACAAGTTCAGATCTGTGACCTTCACTATCATTATCTCTGTATTTGCAATGAATCTACTTGGATTTATGGCCCTTGAAAAGCTGGTGGGAATGGAATGGAATGAATCGCTAAAAAAGAATCTATACCTCACATTTGGTATCTGTGGCGGATTCCTTTTAGCGCTTATGCTTTTTTCTGGTGCTATTGGCTTTAGAGGAGCAGTTGACGATCGTATGCCAGAATGGTTTGTCGAGGCTTTAAGATCAGATAGAAAATCTCTGTTGGTCAGAGAAGCGCTTCGCACCATGGTTTTCCTAGCAAGTTTTGGTGCCTTGGTTTGGTGGCGCTTTAAGAAAAATGTCAATGTTTCTCAAGTAATTCTTGGATTAGCTATTCTCGTTTTCGTTGATAGCTATTCGCTTACTACAAGATTTTTAAGCCATGATACATTCGTAAAAAGCCCTCTAGAAGAATTCTTTGCCAAAACTGATGCAGACAATGCAATTCTGGCTCAAACTCAACCGGGAGATAGAGTACTAAACCTTCAGAATCCATTCAATGAAAATAGAACTTCCTACTATCATGAATCTATTGGAGGATACCATGGAGCTAAGATCAGAAGATACAATGACTTGATAGATTACTGTATTCAAGGAGAAATGCAATTGGCTATTCAGCAATTGCAAAGTCAATCATTAGATTTCTCCAGCCTTCCAGTTCTCAATATGCTGAATACGAGATTTATGTATGCAGGTGCACAATCCAGCGGTGTATTTCCTAATAGATATGCAAACGGCAATGCATGGATCGTTAATTCGATCATACCAGTGAATTCACCAGATGAGGAAATTAGTAGCGTATGTTCAATTGATACAAAAACGCAGGCGATTATCGATGCGAATAAATTTGATATTCCAAATGTTACCGGATCTGGAACAATTTTACTGAATGAAAAATTGCCAAATAAGATTAGCTATTCAGCAAATGTAAGCGGTGGTGCTGCACTTGGTGTCTTTTCTGAAATTTACTATGATGCTGGATGGACAGTTTCAATTGATGGAGAGCCGGCGGAAATGCTTAGAGCAAACTACGTTTTAAGAGCACTCGAAATTCCAGATGGACAACATGAAATTGTATTTGAATTTGCTCCGCAGACGTATCGCGCAGGAAATTCAGTCACCGTAATCTTTGGATCACTAGTTCTCTTGCTTTTTTTGGGTGGTGTTGTAGTTGATTTTAGGCGTTAAGCTTTCTCGATGGGTATTGTAATACGACAAAGCTTTTGGTCCTCTATTGCAGCTTATATAGGCGTAGGAATAGGGTACTTGAATGTGGTCATTTTAATGCCCAAATACTTTACTCCTGAGGAAATAGGGCTTTATCGCACAATAATGAGCACAGCTGCACTGCTTGCTCCTATACCTCTTTTTGGTCTTAAAAGTTCATTCCTTCGATTCTTTGCTAGGAATACAGAAAAGCAAAACGAAACCTTAGTATTCTTAGGATCAATTGTATTTGGGCTTCTTTCTGCAGTTTTAATTGGGCTCGCTGTTCTCTTTAAACCAATGCTCCTCAATTTCTATTCTGAAAAAGCTGCAATCCTAAATGAGTACTTGTGGCTTACTCTGTTGCTGATATTTTTAACAGGCTGCCACAGCTTATTGGAAGCAATTTTACAGGCGAAAAAAGACATTGCTATACCTAGCTTTATACGAGAAACCTTGCTGAAGTTCATGCAAGCTAGCGCTGTGGTTTTAGTAGGATTAGCAATATTCAAAGTACATACTTTCCTAGTATTCCAAAGTGCTATTTATCTCATACTGATAATAATCACATTCTACTTTGTATCTAGAAAATTCAATTTTCAGCTTTCTGTTTCAAGGGAGCAAATTCAAGAATCAAATTATAAAGAGGTTTTCGTTTATGCTCGATACGCACTATTGAGCGGACTGGGAACCGTGGCAGTCATCCAAATCGATCAGATCATGATATCAAGGTATATTGGCCTTGAGGCCAATGCAATTTACACTACAGCTATTTTCATGGCGGTAGTAATTGAACTGCCACGTAAGTTCATAATGCAAATAACGCAACCTGTAATCACAGAGGATTTTAAGGCAAACCGCTTAGATAAAATCCATGACGACTATAAAAAAGCATCAATCAACATGCTGATTCTAGGGTCTTATATTTTCTTAGGGATTGTTGTGAACCTCCCCAACATATACACAATAATGCCAAATGGAGATCTTTATCGCTCCGGGATTTCAATCGTCTATATCATTGGTCTTGCCAAACTTGTGAACATGGTATTCAGTACCAATGGAGAGATTATTGTAATGTCGAACTATTACCGAGTCAATATATTTTTAATTGCATCCTTGGGATTGATGACAATCATGTTGAATATTTTACTGATTCCGAGATATGGTATAGAGGGTGCAGCATATGCGTCCCTATTGACTTTCTTTCTATTCAACCTCTTTAAGTTTCTATTCGTAAAGATAAAATTCAGTTTTTCACCATTTTCAAAATGGACAATACCTACAATCCTACTAATACCATTATTCCTGTTTATAAATAGTAAATTTTCTTATGCTGAAAATCCTTGGATTGATATTCTTGTTAGGAGTTCAGCATTATCAATCGGATTTTTCCTCTTTTTGATACTCGGGAAACCATCAAAAGAACTGCTAAATATTATTCGTTCTATATTTAAGAAGATTGGATTAACCGGTCTTTAGGTCTGTATATAGTGAAATGAAAGTATCCTTAAAAGCATTTTGATGGTAATTATTCATTAGAGTCTTAAAAGCCCTTTCACCCATGTTTTTTCTTTCCTCTTCATTATCTATCATCCACCTTAACTGCTGAGTAAACTCCTGGTCGGAAGCAAATATTTTTCCTATGTCATGATTCTCAATAAGTTCTTGTTGAGGTTTACAATTGGAGGCGACAATTGGAAGCTTCCCATACATATATTGAAAAATTTTGTTTGCAATACCGGACTCATGTTGAGGATTCTTATCGAAAGGTGCGAGAGCTATATCACATGCCAGTAAATACGATGGAAGCATTGGTAAATCAATCCAAGGAATATAAATAAGGTGCTGTTTAAATATTGGCTTTGAAATTTCAGCAAAAAACTGATCTTTATCACCGGCATCTACAGGACCGATAATAATAAGTGAAAAATCTTTCCCTTCAAGGAGCAATTCCTCACAAGATTTTAATGTTCGAAAGATGCCTCTCCTGCTAGCAACCATACCAAAATATAAAACTCGTAGAGGACTTAAATTTTGCAACTGAATTGATACATCTTGAATCTCATATTCATCAAAAACTTCTATATCCACCACATTTGGAAATACAGTAAGGGTTTTTGGTTCAATGGATTGATATCGTTGTGTTAGTAAGTTTTTAAAGTCTTCACTTAGAACAACTATTCGATCAGCATAGTCCAGATACTCTTTTTCTTTCTTTATCCATTTTTTTGGTCTTGAAAGCAAAGATCTAAGGCTTCCCTGTGTCCATTTATAGCTTTGCACAGCATGAGGATAGTTTTCATGCAAATCAAGAATCAAAGGAATCGGCTTTCCTGAAGATTTAATACCCATTTTAGCACACTTTGACATATAAAGATCATGGGTGTGGACAACGTCTAAATCAAATCGTTTAATAAACTCACTAATATGTTTTTTCCACCATAGCTCATAAAATGGAAAGGAATTCATAAAGAAATAAAGCGTGTTTTTTAGTCTCCTATGGATGTATACAGGAATAATACTGACTCTTCCTTTTACCTCTTCAACCGGCTTTTTAAACGTAAGGCACAAAACAAAAACCTCAAAGCCATATGTCTCAAGTAAGCGAACTTCCCTTGTAACCCTAACATCCTTATAATAATCGTTGTCAACTACTACCCCTATCTTCATATGATATGCTTAGCTATTTTTGCAAAGCTGCAAGTTTCACATTTTTTCCCTTTTAATTCAAAACATAGTCTCTAATACAGTCAAATGGAAAGACCACTGAATGAGCATGAGCTAAACTATATTTTATATCACCTAAAGATGGTAATGGATATAGATGCGATAGATATAGCTTATTGCTATTCAGAAGGATCTAAAATGAAAAATAGTATTGTATTCAGGCCTCATTCTAAAGGCCTTACCATTTCATACCTTGATGATCTTCCTATCCTATTTTCTTCCAATAAAGACGCTGCTTATTCTATTGATGAAAATGAAAACTTGATTTTTAATCATGATCTACTGAAATCAGCATTTTACCTTTTGAGTGGCTATCATGAACATTTCGAAAACTCTGAGCGAGATCATTGGGGAAGAGTAAAATACAATTCTTCTATTCAAAGTCAATTAGAGATAATTAGAAGGCCTATTGTAAACGAGTATTTTGATCTGATTTTTGAAGGGATTAATACACTCCTGCTTAAGCAAGGCAGGAAGGCCATGGTTAAAAAGAAATTGTTCAATTCTTTCGGATTTCTTTTGTCTCATGATATCGACCTAATAGATAAGTATGGCTGGCCTCATCTTGGTTTTAAGATCAAAGAACTTTTGGGACTATCTAAAAGTACCTATTCAAAATGGCGTATTTTCAAGGCTACAATCGAATCTCTCTTTCAATTTGTAAATCCATGGAGGAGTAACCCATATTGGAATTTCGAATATCTACTCAAACAAGAACAGCTGAATAATATTGGTGCCTCCTATTACTTTTTAGATATGGATAAAATAGGAGGATCGAAATATACTTTTGATGAGTCAAGGATGCTAAATCTTTATCAGCAATTAAAAGAAGCAAATCATGAAATTGGCATTCATGGAACGAACAAGTCATTTAAAAACAAAAAAAATCTAGTTGAAGAAATCCGAAGGCTTGAAGCTGCTTCTAACATTAAAGTTGAGGGTGGTCGACAACACCGGCTTTGGATCGATCTATCTTTGACTTTCAAAATTCACCAAGAAGCTGGATTATGTTATGATTCAAGCTATGGTTTCGCTGAGCATGAAGGTTTTAGAAACTCTTTTTGCCTTCCGTTCAAGCCATATGATTTCAAGGAGCAAAGGGCTTTAGAGGTTTGGCAATTCCCTCTCATTTCGATGGATACAACACTCTATGGGTATAGAAAACTAAATTCAGGACAGGTTGTAGATTCAATAACAACTATTTTGAAAGAAGTGGAAAAGCACAATGGAATTTTTACACTACTTTGGCATAATTCATTTTTTGACGAAACACTAAATCCAGGTGTTACCTGCACTTATGAACAGATTTTGAAATTAATTTCTAATATGAAAGCAGAAAGCTATACGGGATCTGGCCTGATAAAACACCTAAAGAATAATGAGGTTAACTCAAATAATTGATCAATTATATTGGATGACTAAGTTCGGAAAACCTAGTCGCAAGATTAGATCTGAAATACTTTTTGCAAATCCTCATTTGATTGATGAGCCTATATTTTTTCTTTCAACCGGAAGGTGTGGAACTGAATGGTTTACACATGCACTAAAAAAAGTGAAGCATGCTGTTGTATTTCATGATCCGACACCAAATTTATCCGTACAAAATAAATTCATGTACAATATCCACCAGGAGGCTGGACACACCCCGCTTGAAACGGCAAAGCAAATTTTTTTTGCTGGCAGAGAGCAGCATTTAAGGCATGCTTATAAAAGCAAAAAACGATATATAGAGACTAACAATCACATAACGTTTTTCGCATATTCCCTAGCCGAACTTTTTCCTACAGCTAAATTTATTCACCTATATAGACACCCAGGCGAATTTGTTACTTCAGGAATAAATAGAGGGTGGTTTCAAACAAATGAAGCAGCTACAGAGAAAATAATTTCCCCTACGAGTAATAATCATTGGGAGAATTTTTCTAGTGTAGGAAAAATTAGTTGGGTATGGAATGAAACAAACCAATTTATTGAGGACTTCAAACAAACATACCCCAACAGGTCATTTTCATTTGATTTTTCAAAAAGGGATGTTGGAGAACTTCTCAATCTTTTTCAATTTCTAAATATTGAAAAATCTAAAGAAGAATTGGAAAAAGCTTTATCAGTGAAAAAGAACCCGCAAATAGAGAAGCACTTTCCATCTTACGATAATTGGAATGATGAAGATAAAAACAACTTGATGTCGATATGCGAACAACTTAGTTCACTGTATCAATTCAAACTGTAGTTTAAAATGTCAAATTCACATATTTCAAGACCGCACCGAACATCTTTAGCTTTTTAAAATTTTCTTATCGATGCTAAAAATAATCTTATACATATATCAGAAGATAGTTGTCTCAAGACAAATTAGATCTTTGCAAATAGAATCAGCTTCAATAGATGAAGATGGTCATTCTTTTGTAAGGCTTAACGATGGCCTGGTTTTCTATGGGCCAAAGTCTATGAAGAAGGAAAGAAAATTTTACAAAATTCTTATTCCTTCAAACTTAAAAAAGCAACTACCATTCGAATGTTATCAAATTGCGATGGACATTATCATACGGTATAAAGATGGCAATTTGAAATGGGGCGGTCCCTCAAAGGAAGCTATGTATACAGTGAAAAAAGAAGATGTTATTGCTGAAATGGGGGCATATAGAGGGTTTTACACAATATATCTATCTCAAAAAGTCGGCCCAAAAGGAAAAATCATTGCCATAGAACCTATTCCGGAAAACATCGAGTATCTAAGAAAAAATATCGAGGCGAATAATTTAAAGAATACTGTAATTGTCGAAAAGGGTGTATGGAATGCTAATGAGCAAAAGGTCTTCCAACGAAAGACTACAGAATTTCAGTCAGCAAGCATCGACCTAGTTTTTCAAAATCAAAATACAGAAACAATTGAAGTCAATACATTAGACAAGATTTTGGATGATAGTGATGTCAAAGGAGTAGATTTTATGCTAATTCAATTGAATGGAGCAGAATATGAAGCATTAGAGGGATTACAATCGTTCATTCCAAAACACTTTGCGATAGCTGCACGATACAATAAGGATGGCAGAGACATCACGACTGAAGTTGAGAATCTACTTGTAGAAAGAGGTTACGCAACTAAAAGGTTAGAGCATAAATTTGTATATGCAGAATTAAAATAGTCCAATGAAAATTGTCATCATAGGTAATTCCGTTGCGCTTAGGGTGAGACCTCATCAAAAACATCCTAACAACAAAAATTACACACAATTATTAAGGGATTTACTAGGTTCCCAGGCAACGGTAGAAAATAGAGCTTTGGGGGCTAGTACTGTTTCAAACTGGCTTGTTAAAAGTGATGAAATTATAAACACGTTTCCAAACGTGTATATTGTCAATATAGGTGTTGTAGACGCATCGACAAGGGAAGTGCCACTTTGGTTTAACCGACTTGCAACAAAGAAAGTGGATACAATCGTTACTAAGTTGTTTAAGTCGATTTACAATAAAATAATAATTCCTTTGAGACCTTTTTTTGTTCGATTGAGAGGAAAAAAATCATGGGTATCTCATAGGAAATTTAAGGTGAGGTTTGAACTTCTAATAAGTCTATTACTTAAAGAAACCAATGCCCAACTGATTTTAATGCCAATCAATATTGCTAACGGAAGAGTTGAAAAACAACTACCAGGAACGAAGGAGAAACATAAAAAATACAATGAACTTATTAAAGCTACTGCTGAAAAATTTGAACAGCAATTTCTAGACTTAAGTGATTTCAAAAGCGAAATTCATTATCCCGATGGAGTACACTTTAGTAAAGAAGGACATCAAGTCGTTGCGAAAAGATTAAAAGCTATGCTATATAAAAGTGATCTATTATAGATTTTTCTAATAACCTTTGAAAGAAAATGGAACTTCCGCATAGAAATATCTTCGTTCATAAATCAGCAATCATAGATGAAGGTTGTGAGATTGGGGATGGGACAAAAATTTGGCATTTTTCACACGTGATGACCAATGCTTCAATAGGGGAAAATTGCAGTCTTGGACAAAATGTTTTTATAATGTCCAATGTCAAAATTGGTGATAATGTCAAGATTCAAAATAATGTTTCCGTTTACGATGGAGTAATTTGTGAAGATGACGTATTCATTGGTCCGTCTGCAGTATTCACCAATGTGATCAATCCTCGAAGTAGAGTCAATAGGAAAAAAGAATTTGCTAAGACAATAGTCAGAAAAGGTGCAACAATTGGTGCAAATGCAACGATCATATGTGGCAATACAATTGGTGCATATTCTCTTATAGGTGCCGGTACAGTGGTTACGAAAGAAGTAAAAAATTATGCGCTCATTGTTGGAAATCCAGGCGCTCAGGTTGGTTGGGTTAGTGAAAAGGGTCACAAGCTTAATTTTAATAGTAAATCTGAGTTTTTCTGTGCGGAAGAAAATTCCACTTATAAATTGGAAGACGATGAAGTTAAAAAGTTATGAATAAGCGTTTTGCACTAATTGGAGCCGCAGGTTTTATCGCTCCAAGACATATGAAAGCAATAAAAGAGACTGAGAATCATCTTGTTGCAGCTCTTGATCCAAGTGATAGTGTAGGAATTATAGATAGTTATTTTCCAAATGCAGCATTCTTTACAGAATTCGAACGCTTTGATAGGCATATAGATAAATTAAAGAGAAGCGGCAATCAAGTAGACTATGTAAGTATTTGCTCTCCAAATTATCTTCATGATGCTCATATGAGATTTGCATTAAGAAACGGCGCAGATGCGATATGTGAAAAACCGCTAGTTCTAAATCCATGGAATATTGATTCATTACTTGAAATAGAAAAAGAATCCGACCAGAACATCTATACGATACTTCAGCTTCGTTTACATCCAGCAGTAATTGAATTAAAAGAAAAAGTGAATGCCAATCCCAATAAATCCTGGGATATAGATTTGACTTACCTTACCAGTCGCGGCAATTGGTATTATACAAGTTGGAAAGGAGATTCTAGTATGAGTGGAGGTATTAGTACAAATATCGGCATTCATTTCTTTGATATGCTTACCTGGATTTTTGGTGGCGTGAAAAAAAATACTGTAAAAGTAAACTCTCACGATAGATCATCAGGTTTTTTAGAATTGGAGCGAGCAAATATTAGATGGTTTCTAAGTATTAACTCAGATTTACTTCCTGTCTCAGCAAAAGAAGCAGGCAAAACAACCTTTCGATCTTTAACAATTGAAGACGAAGAATTTGAGTTTAGTGGAGGTTTTACAGACCTACACACCTTAAGTTATAGCAATATCTTGAATGGAGATGGCTTCAGGATAGAAGAAGCAAAAACGGCAATCGATATAGTATATGATATCAGAAACCAGGTACCTCAAGGGTGTGTAGGAGAATATCACCCGTTAGCCAAAAAGCCGCAATCGCCTCATCCATTTAAAAAATCATAGGTTGTTGATAACATCAGTAACTTTATTGATATCATCTTGCTTTATTTCAGGATAGATGGGAAGGCTTAAAAGTTCTTTGCATAGCTTTTCAGCAATTGGGAAATCACCTGATCTATGTCCTTTATATGCGTAAGATGCTACAAATGGAAGTGGATTAGGATAATGTATTGCATTTCCAATATTTGCATTATCTAATACTTTTTTTAATTCATCTCTTCTTTCGCTCTGTATTGCATAAACGTGATAGACATGCTTATAATTCTTGGGTTTTGAAGGCGTCATCACATTAGTAAGCACATCTTTATATATCTCAGCTTTCTCGATTCTACGTTCCGTCCACTCTTCAATATATTTTAGCTTAACATTAAGTATAGCTGCCTGAATTGTGTCCAGTCGACTGTTTCGACCAATGATTTTATGATTATGCTTAACAAGCTGACCATGATTAGTTATCAACTTGCAATTAATCGCAAGTTCTTCCGAATTGGTAACGATACCTCCAGCATCGCCATAGGCACCCATATTTTTCCCTGGATAAAAACTAAAAGTAGCTAAATGACCAAATGACCCTATCCTTTCTCCATCAATTTCGGCGCCATGAGCCTGAGCACTATCTTCAATGACCTTAATATTATGCGCATTCGCCACCTCCATTATTTCTTTCATTTTTGCAGGCAATCCGTATAAATGCACGGGTATAATAGCTTTTGTTTTAGGTGTAATTTTCTCTTCCAATAACGACGGATTTATGGTTCGTTCATCTTCTAAAACATCGACGAAAATTGGTTCGGCCCCTACATTATTTACAGCTCCAGCAGTACTAATCCAAGTAAGTGCCGGGACTAAAACCTCATCGCCAGGACCAACTCCTAAAACTTTCAATGCAATTTCAATAGCATCTGTACCATTTGCACATCCAACAGCATATTTCATCCTCGAATATTTGGCGAAGCCTTCTTCGAAAGCCTTGATCTTGTCGCCACCAATAAACATGGTATTATCAATACAATCCTGAATCGCTGCATCGATCTCTGCTCTGATTGATTTGTACTGAATTTTTAAGTCTGCGTATGGAATCATTTAGGTAAAGAAATTTTAAATAGAGTAACAAAATCAAACAATCAAACGACCAATAACGTGTAATTTCTCAAAAACTTTTGTATCGTGTGGGGCGTCAGCTAATTCTTCTGTCAAATCTTGTCCAGCCCAATGCTCATAATGCTTGCCATCCTTCCAAAGTCTGCTATTGGTGACATCATAAATTACACCTTGGTATGCAATCCAAATCTCCTCCCGCTCTGCACCGTTTCGAAGTGCTAACTGACTTCTTGTAAAATCTTTCATTGAAGTTTAATTATGGAGATACCAGCACCCCCTCGATCAGCATGCTCATCTTCAACACTTGCAATGCTAGTATGGCCTTTTGCTATGTTTCTAACTATATCCCTAAGGACACCATGCCCTTTTCCATGAACGATACGCACTTCGTCTACGCCCACTAATAATGCTTCGTCAATAAAGGCCTCAACCTTACTCATCGCCTCATCTGCCCTCATGCCTCGTATAGATATTTCATGCTCAAAATTTGCCATCTTATGACTTATGTCAATACCCATTTTCTTGACCTTCTTCTGATAGCTTACCTGCGGTGAGGCATTGGCCTTTTGCAACTTATCAATGGAAACAATTGACTTCATAGAGCCTAACAATACTTCCGCTTGCTTTCCTTTTATTTTTTGAATTGTCCCAGAGGTATCCTGACCAATTACTTGGACCACATCACCCTCACTCAGCTTGATTTTTTTTGGTGCTTTAGGCTCCTTAAATTTTGACTTCTTTTGATCTAATTCTTGCCTTGCTGCTTTTGTACGTTCTTTAGAGGCTTTGCTCTCTTTTATTTCTCTAATTACGCGCTCTACATCCTTATTCGCATTATCTAAGATATAGCTAGCCTCTTTTTTTGCCTCCTTGATGATTCGCTTTTTATCCTCATCTAGCATCTTTCTGAGGTCTTCGTAATCTTTTCTAACCTTGGTTATATCTGCTTGCTCTCCTTTTAGATTCTTAGTTAGCTTTTCAAAGCGAGATTTTTCCTTTTCGAGTTCATTCAGTAATTGATCATACGCGACATGCGAGCTTCCAATCTTAGACCTAGATGAATTGATAATACTCTCGGGCAAACCAATTTTACTAGCAATTTCAAACGCAAATGAAGACCCGGGCTTGCCAACCTCCAATTCAAAAAGAGGTTCTAATGCATCTAGGTCATATTTCATTGCACCATTTATCAGTCCTGGAGTTTCATCTCCAATTTTCTTAAGATTCTGATAATGTGTAGTAATAATACCGAATGCTTTCTTCTTGTTTAAATCAGAAAGTACTGATTCTGCTATAGCTCCACCAAACTGAGGTTCTGTACCTTTTCCAAATTCATCAATTAGAAACATTGATTTCTTATCGGTATTCTCCAAAAAATATTTCATAGATGTCAGGTGTGAGCTGTAAGTACTCAAATCATCCTCTATTGACTGGGTATCACCAATATCTATGAATATGGATGAAAAAATTCCAAAAACACTTTCCTCATTCACAGAAATAGGCAGACCCGTTTGCAGCATGTATTGCATCAGTCCAACAGTCTTTAATGCAACAGACTTACCTCCGGCATTGGGGCCGGAGATTATTAAAATTCTTTTACCATGATCTAACCTCAAATTCAATGGCACTACAGATTTGCCATTTTCAATATGAGATAAAAACAGTAATGGATGCACGCCATTAACAATGGATACAGAAGTCGATTTTACAACTTCCGGTATCACTGCATTTAGAAGCTCAGCCAAAAGTGCTTTTGAATGAATAAAATCTAGTTTTTCAAGTAATCCAGCCCCACTTTTTAAGTCAGCAAGATTTGCTCTTACATGATCAGATAAAGCTATGAGTATTCGTATAACCTCTCTTTTCTCAGCATATTTCAACTCCCTCACTTCATTATTCAATTCCAAAACCTCTCCGGGCTCCAGATATACAGTTTGTCCAGTTGCCGATTCATCATGAACAAAACCTTGAATTCGTTTTTTATGCTCGGCCTTTATTGGAATTACTAGCCGACCATCACGAACAGTCAATGTGCTGTCATCTTCTGTAAACTGATCTTCCTTGGCTTTTTTAAGAACTTTATTAATGGCGCTCCGTACAGCGCGTTCTGATTTGGAAATTTTTGTTCTAATCTCGGATAGTTCCCGGGAAGCTGAATCTTTTACTTCTCCCCTATCATCAATTGTATTATCGATATGAATGGCAAGATTAGGATCTATGTAAATAGAGTTGGAAAGACTATGCAACTCAGGATATTCAACACCTTTCCGTTGAAAAAAGGACACCCATGAGGTGAGTGTATTAACCCCTCTTTTCAATTCATGAAAATCTTGCGGATCCAAGAATGAACCTGGCACTTTAACCTGAACCAGGTAGTCATCAATGTCGGGAAACTCAAAAGAAACCTTTTCGTCAGAGCTTCCCTTTAAGCGAATCATCTCCTTAGCTTGTCCAAGCCAACTCAATAATATTTCATGACGATCAGTTGGCTTAGCTTTTCTTGCGAGCTGTTCCCCTCTAGTGCTCTGGCAGAAACGTATCAGATGTTCACGTATCTGATCAAAACCTAATTTTTGTTCAATATCCTGCGGATATACCTTCACTACTTAAACATGTTATCTCGTTCCATCAATGTATCAACTACAGCCTGATAGATCTTCTCAAACTCATTTGGATTATCTACATAGTAGTTGAAGCTTATCTCATACTGATCTTTAGTTATTCCTAAATCTTCAAAAAGCAAACCTTCGTAATGATCATATACAGACTGAGTACTATCTAATGGCTCTACTTGAACTTTGCTCATTTTCGCTTCAAGTATGTGAATCTCAGTCATTACTTTCACCATTTTCTCACGACTTATGAGATTTTCTGGCTCATTTGTGCTAGAACAAGAGCAAACAATTACAAGAACGGTTAAAAAAATGTTTCTCAAATCAATCTTTAAATTCGTGAAAATATAATTTTGGAGGTCAAAGCTAGTTTGATCATTGGCAAAGATCATACAAGCATTGCAATTATCAATGTTGCCATATTAATGCCAAACTTTGATATAGCAGAAAACTCAATATGAAGGATATCCTTAAAAGACTAAGAAGGTACGAAATTCGCATTCGTAAAGCGATCAATTCGCAGATGCAAGGAGATTTCCATTCCATATTCAAGGGATCGGGTTTGGAATTTGATGATGTTCGACCGTATCAATGGGGTGATGATGTTCGTAATATTGACTGGCGTGTAACAGCGAAAGGTCATGGTACATTTATGAAGACCTTCATTGAAGAAAAAGAACAAACTGTTTTCTTCTTGCTAGACGTATCTGCTTCCCAAGAAATCGGGAAAGACAATCGACAAAAAATAGACCTTGCAAAGGAAATGACTGGTCTTCTTGCGCTATCAGCTATTAGAGAAGGT
This sequence comes from Ekhidna sp., assembly GCF_963691765.1. Taxonomy (GTDB): domain Bacteria; phylum Bacteroidota; class Bacteroidia; order Cytophagales; family Cyclobacteriaceae; genus Ekhidna. Next base: position 3,066,122 of record NZ_OY829375.1, on the reverse strand, counting down.
AGTAAGGTTGGGCTACTCTGCTATTCCGATCAAGTTGAAGATTACGTTAAACCAAGTAAGACTGTCAAGCATGCGTATGAAATTATAAATCGCATGTTTACACTCAAACCCAAGTCAAGAAAGACAAACTTGGATGAGGGCATTAAGTACACACTTAACCTCCTTAATAAAAAAACAATTGTCTTTATCATTTCCGATTTCATAGACGAAGACTTTACTCATTCGATGAGGGGCTTAGCAAGAAAGCATGATCTTGTTGTGGTTCATATTTCTGACAGACGTGAATCTGCAATCCCCCATCTTGGAATTGTACCGCTTCATGAAAAAGAATCTGGAAAGACTGTCTGGTTGAATACTTCATCAAGCGAATTCAAGAATGCAGTTGAAAAGACCCACGGCAAGAACAAAGATTCGCTAGAGAATTTTTGTAAGAGAAATGATGTCAATTATATCTCAATCGGAACAGAGGACGATTACGTACCTAAGCTTATAAAACTGTTTAGACATAGAAATAGAAGCAATGCGAGGAGGACTAGGTAAATTTTTGATCGTAACAGTTACTATTTTCTTTTCCGTAAAATCTAACGGTCAAGAAATTTCTGTGAAAGGCGGATTCTTGGAAGACAGTCTACTTATTGGGCAGAACGTGAACTTCTGGATATCGGCAACCTACCCACCCTCGCTGGAAATGGTATTTCCAGATAGCCTATACTCGTTTAATCCCTATGAAATAAGTGGAAAACAGTTTTTTGAAACTCGTGTAGTGGATGGCTTAGCATATGACAGCACCGTATACACACTACAGTCTTTCGAAATTGATAAAGTCCAATATTTAAAACTCCCCGCGATAATTTTAAATGAAGGTGACTCAACAGTCATTGAAACGCCTCTGGATTCAATTTACCTGACAGAGCTTGCGCCGAAAGTTTCAGACACGACAGCCTTAAAAACTAATCTTGATTATCAGCTTGTAAATACACAGTTCAACTATCCTTTAATGTATTACATTTTAGGTGGTCTAGCACTTTTGGTAATCATCCTCCTATTGATATTTGGGAAACGAATAATAAAGTGGTTCAAGATCCGACGATTACGTGCACAGTACGAAGAATTCTCAGTCTCCTTTAATAGTTACATAAAAAAGCTCAAAGTAGACCCGGATCCAGTGCTTGCTGAAAAGGCATTGATCCTTTGGAAAAGTTATCAACAAAGACTTGAAAAGGTTCCATTCACTGTACTTACCACGAAAGAAATATTAGGCAAGGATTTCACACAAGAACTAGAGTTGCCTTTAAAGTCTGTGGATAGAGTGGTCTACGGAAAACGTACCCAAGAGGATGTATATCAAGACTTTCAACAGATTGAAGACTTTACGCAAGAAAGGTATTCAAAGAAATTAGAGGAGATAAAAGATGATTCCAGTAGCAGTAAAAAATAATACCAGGAAGCAAAAGCCTTATAAAATAGCAAGTATTTGGGCCGCATCATTTTTTGGAGGTCCTTTAGCAGGAGGCTATTTAATCCGCCATAATTTTTTATTTCTTGGTGAGAATGACAAAGCCAACTTAACTACGGCTTTGACCCTAATTCTTACGCTGATATTAACCTTCCTTCTACTTGTTCTTCCAGAAACTTTTATTGACAATATTCCAAACTACCTTCTTCCTACAATCTATGGATTGTTTGCAGCGCTGATTGTTAACCTGTATCAAAAGAAACAGTTGTCTGAACATGAAAAGGAAGGTCTACCTTTTGAAAGCAACTGGAAGGTTTTGGGCATTAGCATCCTTGCAGCACTCTATTGGGTATTAATTATTCTTTTATACTTAATTCCATTCCTAGATATCTTTTCAGAAAATCAGGCAGCAACTATCCCTTCCATGGAGGAGAACTGGTTCTCCATTGATTGGTTCTTTCCATCTCAACTAAAAAGCTTTGACTGGGCCAATCCTATCTGGTTTTATGCCATGCTTGCAGTACCGCTAATATTCATTTTGAGATGGCTGATAATCAATCAATTCAATCAAAAACTACCTATAGCGCTAACTAAAAAGGATTTAAAAAGTGATCCAATCACTTATTTAAGATTTATTCCACCAGTGTTTTTCACCATTAGCTTGCTACTCATCCTGACAAGTTTGGCTCGCCCGCAAACGACCAACGAACAGGTTGAACAGTGGAGTGAGGGTATTGATATTGTACTTAACATCGATATTTCTGAATCCATGCAGATAATGGACTTTCTCCCAAATAGACTAGAAGCAGCTAAAGAAGTAGCCAGAAACTTTGTAGCAGGTAGGTTTCAAGACAGAATTGGTTTAGTAATCTTCTCTGGAGATGCATTACCCTCCTGTCCGCTCACAACTGATTATGGCCTGCTCTATGAACTGATAGAAGAAATTGATTTCGATAAAATAGAAAGTAGAGGAACAGCTATAGGAAATGCCGTTACCTCAGGTATAAACTTTCTTCGAGAATCAGAATCAGATTCTAAAGTGATGATTTTACTCAGTGATGGAGACAATACTGCTGGAAATGTTGACCCGATAACAGCAGCAAACCTGGCAAATGCTTACAATATCAAAATGTATGTTATCGCAATTGGACGCGATGGCAAAGTCCCATTCGGTACTGACTTTTTTGGAAGGCCTCGGTTAGTAGAAAACACATTTGACGAAACTACTCTAAGAGAAATAGCAAAGATCGGAAATGGAAAGTTCTATAGGGTATCAGACAAAGAGGCCTTAGTACAAGTATTTGACGAGATAGATGCTCTTGAAAAAGCAGAGATCAAAGAGACTAAATACAAAGACACAAATGATTTTTATTACGTCTATTTAAAATGGGCTGCTGTTTTCTTACTTCTCTGGCTGCTTACTAAATCTACGTTTGTGACGAATGTATTGACAGATTAAAAAAAGTTTAAAGTAATCTGTAACTTTTCATTCAGCCTCTACATCATCTAGCTGAATGTCTAAAAACCTATACCATAAGCACATCCTCCCTGCCTCTGATGGCATGTATCGATACGCGTTATCGATAGTACATGAACCAGAGACAGCAAGAGATGTAGTTCAGGACTGTCTCACGAAGATTTGGAGTATTCGTAAGGACTTGGACAAAGTCGAAAAAGTTAACGCGTGGGCTTTTCGGATTGTCCGCAATAGATGCATCGAAGTATTGCGAAGAAATCGATACGCAGACCTGGACGAAAAAGTGGTAAACATGAGATATTCGGGTACGGTAGAAGAGCAAGCGATCACGGATGACTTTATGTCATTAATGAAAGAAGTGCTCAAAGGGCTACCGGCCAAGCAGCAGGAGGTTTTCCACCTTCGCGAAGTGGAAGACATGAGCTATCAGGATATAGCTGAAACATGCGGACTTAGTGAAAGTGATGTAAAAGTCAACATTCATAGAGCCCGAAAAAAAGTTAAAGAAGCCATGCAAAAAATTGACGCATATGGGATCGCAAATTGATAAACTACTTGAAAAGTACTGGAATGGTGAGACAAGCCTGGAAGAAGAAAAAGTGATTAAATCACATTTCAAATCAAACCCAGCACTTAACAATGAAAGTCATTACTTCAGATTTCTAAACAAACGGCAATCGATGAAGTATGAGGGATCAAAAGCGGTCAGCAAAAAGAAAGCGTGGCTGTCAGCAGCAGCTACGATCACAATAGGAGTAATTACCGCAGCATTGGTATTCAATGATGCGAATAAAGATCCATTTGCTATCGATGATCCAGAAAAAGCATTCCAGGCTACCAAAGAAGCTTTGCTAATGATTGGTTCGGAGTTAAATCAAGGACAAAGTCACACGATGGAACTTACCAAGATAAACAAAGCAAAAGAAGAGCTACAAGAAGATTCATAAGCTCATCTTTCGAAAACCAAAACCTCGATTTTAAGACCTTATAAAAATAAAAACGATGAAAAAGACTGTATTAACACTAATGATTATGTCCATTGCCAGCTTGACATTTGGTCAGCAGGTAGTTACCAAGTACATGGACAAATATGAAGATGATGAGACATTTACTAAAGTGTCAATAAGCAGCAAAATGTTCTCACTTTTCACAGAGATGGAAGGGAATACTGAAGACGAAAAAGAATTTCTTGATGTCATCAGTAAGCTTAAAGGAATGAAAATAGTTGCTAGTGAAAAAGTGGCCGATCCAAATGGACTTTATAACAACGCAATTAGCGATGTAGCAAAGGCTGGATATGAAGAATTGATGACAGTAAAAGATGCCGAAGAAAATGTAAAGATTTCTATTAAAGAAAAAGATGGAATCATTGAGGAATTAATTCTTGTAGCTGGAGGAAAAGAAAAATTTGCAATCTTGAGTCTATACGGCATCATTGATCTCAAACAAGTATCAAAGCTTGCCAGCATGATGAGAGTAAGCGAATTGGATTACCTCAAGAGTTTAGATACTGATAATGATTAAGAAATAAGTTAGTTGACTGAGGTGGGTTAGAATTCCATTCGCCCACCTCGTTTTCATTTTAAAAACTACCTATCTCCTACATATGAAAAAACATTTGCTCGCGATAGCACTCACTCTAATTATTCTGCCGACCATAGCGCAGGAATCAATAATTAAGGATTTTTCTGAGCCCAGAAGGCCTACGAAATGGATGAATCCAATCTGCCTCTATCCGAGCACCCTTAGAATGATCAATCTTGCTCAAGACCCTAATTTCAATGAAATGGTCAATGACATTGAGAAAATTTTGGTTTATACGTTAGATTCTGCAACAGCTGTTTCAAAGGGCTATAAAGAAATGCTCAAAGAATATGAAGCTGAGGGATTCGAAGAATATGTAACCGTTTATGGCGAGCAGCATATGAGAATCATTGGTAAGGAAGAAGAATACATTGGAATAGTATCCACAAAAGAAAATGCTATCGCATTCTACTTGAGAGGTGAGATTCCATTTGGAAAAATTCCCACACTCTTACAGAGTTTTCAAAGTTCAGACATGTTACCTCTTCTTACAGATCAATTCGACTTCTAATGAGCGTATTAAAAATCAACAAACTCACAAAAAAATTTGGTAGGCTTACCGCAGTAGATCAACTAGATCTAACTATCAATGAAGGTCAGATTTATGGAATTCTTGGCCCCAATGGAAGTGGTAAGACTACCACTCTCGGGATGATTTTGGAAGTAGTAGCTCCAAGCAGTGGAAGTTTCGAGTGGTTTGGAGGCGACAATAATGTAGAAGCAAGACAAAAAGTAGGTGCTATTCTGGAAACACCCTGTTTTTACGGCTACTTAACGGCGGTTCAAAACCTTAGGATAGTTGCACATATTAAAAAATGCAGCACGGACCGGATAGATAAAATATTAAAGCAAGTAAATCTATATGAACGTCGAAATGATAAGTTCAAAACTTATAGTCTCGGTATGAAACAAAGGCTATCGCTTGCTGCAGCCCTGCTATCTGATCCACCGGTATTAATGCTCGATGAGCCCACCAATGGGCTTGATCCTGAAGGAATAGCTGAGGTACGTCAACTTATAAGAGATATTGCATCTGACGGCAAAACTATTATCATGGCTAGCCATCTCCTCGATGAAGTACAGAAGGTGTGCACAGACTTCTGTATTCTAAGGAAAGGAGTAAAGCTGCATGAAGGATCAGTCAATGATATTCTTGGTGAGACAAATGCAGTAGAAATCGCTGCAGAAAATCTTGAAGATCTATCAAACAAAATACAAGGTTTTGATGGCCTCGAAAAAATTGAGAAAAGAAACGGTTCTTTAATGGCCTATCTCAAAGAAAACAACTCATCAGATCTGCTAAATCAATATTGCTTCGACAAGGGCATAGCATTGAAAAAGTTGGTGCCTCAATCAAAATCACTAGAACAAGAATTCTTAAAAATCCTGAAAGAAAATGATTAGAGCTTTTACACTTGAATGGTTAAAACTGAAGCACTACAGAGTATTTTGGATACTCTTTGGATTATACCTATTGGCTCAATTGATCATTACCAATGGAGGTATTTTCTTTCTCAGATGGTTAGAAAGCAAAGGGGCTGATTTTGATGGTATCGATCCAACGATACTGCCGATCTATGATTTTCCAGACATATGGCAAAATTCAGTCTGGCTAGCATCTTTCGTTAAAGTGCTCATTTCCTTTATTGTCATTGTTTCTGTCAACAATGAACTCTCATATAACACGCTCAGACAGAATATTATTGATGGAATAAGTAAACGTGAATTTCTGTTATCTAAACTGTCATTGATTCTATTCTTGGCTGCAGTATGTACACTTGTTTTATTCGCTTCTGGACTGGTAGCAGGATTTATGTACTCACATGTCCTAGATGTTAAATACATTTTTAAAGATTTAGACTTCCTATTGGCATATTTCCTCCAATTAGTCGTCTTCTGTCTGTTTGCATTTAGCCTTGCAATGGTTATCAAAAAAGCAGGTTTTGCTATTGTGATTACCATGCTGTACAGCATGGTATTTGAACCAATAGTTACATCTATTCTTGAGTTCGCTCCTTTTGCCAAAGATTATACCGCTGGACTTGTTAAGTTCTTTCCTATATATTCGATAGAGAAGCTTTGTGGTAAATTTTACGAAAGCCCATTTGCCAGATATCTATTCCAAGAAATAAAGGACCAAGTGTACTGGTATGAGTGGTTAATTGCGTTAGGTTGGGCAGCTATTTTCATGCTATTTATCACCTGGATATTGAATAAAAAGGATTTAAAAGCCTAAACGACAAATTTTAGCCTTTCACCTACATAATGGTAGCCCTTGACTAAAACTCTTATAATATGTGAGGGTTTTTCTCGTTGTTTGTGTTGTATAGTTAAAGCAAACGGTTATGTTAAAATTTGTATCTATCCTCTTTTCGGTATTTTCATTAACATTCATTGTTTCATACAGTACCGTTAGTCAACCAGACCAAGTAGCTATTGAATTCAGCAAAGATGCTGTTGCTGTAGAGAGCGGCCAACCCGTCTACAGCAAAGGAACCAAAGTATGGTTATCGAATCCGCAGAAAGAAGACATTAAACTCTTCTTAAATGAGGAAGTAAAAGAAATTAATGGAGTGCTAGTAGATCTTTCTGAAATAACGAATTTGGAAGAAGGTACTTATACGCTAGTTGTGAACACCAATTCCGAACAAAAAGTATTCGGCTTCACTATCCAGTAAATTATTAGGTTAGGTTTTTAAGATTAAACGTACCCAGTATTGGGTGCGTTTTTTTATGCATAATTATTAAAGAGGAAGTATAAAATCTGGAAAGTAAATAGAATCAAAATGACAGCTACCGTACGATTCATATTCCGAACAAACCTCACCGTAATCAAATGCTTTAGTCGATGGGCAATAAATGCTTTACCAATGTCCATACTTAAAATCGTAATCAACATGCCACCAAAAAATTGAGCCTGTTGAGAAAAGCCATATTCAAAATTGATTGCAATTGCACTTACCCAAGTTGCCCACGAAACGATTATAAAAGGATTTAATCCATTTAATAATAGCCCTTTAGCAAATTGTTTAGCGTAGTTGGAATCGTTCATGATTGCTTGTTCGCTCTGAATCTTAGGTGTTTTAAACCAAGAATAAACAGCGTAAGCACCAAGCATGATAGCACCAAAAATTCCCATCCAAAACTTAAAATCGTCTGTTTCTAGTGCTTTAGCCATTCCAAAAAGCACAATAAAAACATAGAACACATCACTTATTGATATTCCTATTGCCAGAAAGATCGCTTTCTTTAGTCCTTGCTGAATACTGGTCTGGATTAATGCAAAAAACGCAGGTCCAAGAGCGAAAATGAAGATCAGACCGAAGATCAGTCCATTTATAATTGGAGGCATTTAGCTAATTTCTGTTATTTGTTCGTTCAGAAAATTTCTCCAAAGTTGGGCTTTTTCTTTCTTAAGTACACGAGGAAATTTGTTTTGACTACCAACTTTACCTTGAGATTCCATCCATTTGTAAAAAGTATTGGTTGGCAATATACTTAAGCGTACCTCTTTCAAAGCAGAACTTCGCTCTACTTTATAGTCATCATTTAGCATCATCAAGTTGGCATCTATTCGTTCTTTAAGTTCATGCTCATCTACTTCGTCGTCAGTCCCGATATACCAATGATGTGCAAAGAGTGTATCTGATCGATCGCCTAATAAGGTAAACTCTCTGATATCAATCTTAAGTTCTTCTTCAACTAATTCGATCGCCTTGTTCATATTGTCTAAGCTAAGATGTTCACCACACAAACTCATAAAAAGTTTGGTTCTTCCAGTAATCACAATTTCGCTACTATCTACTGACGTAAACTTGACTACATCGCCTATCATATACCTCCAAGCACCTGCATTGGTGGTTATTAACATCGCATACTCCTTACCTTCCTCTACTTCGTCAATTTTCAAAGTCTTGGCATTAGAATTCATTTTACCATCCTCATCAAAATTTTCATCAGAAAAAGGTACAAACTCATAAAAAATCCCATTGTTTAACACCAGTCGCATCGATTTCTGATTAGGGTATGCTTGAAACGCAATAAACCCTTCAGAAGCTAGATAAGTCTCCATATAATTTAGCGGACGTGCTAATAACTTTTCAAAGCCTCTTTTGTATGGCTCGAATGAAACACCCCCATGCACAAATATTTGAAGGCTTGGCCAAATATCATGGATCGTTTTAAGCTGATACCTTTCTATGATCTGTTCCATTAATATTTGCAGCCATGCAGGTACACCAACAATGATTCCAATATCCCAGTCTGGTGCCTTCTTAACAATCTCATCTAATTTGTCATGCCAATCCTTAGTCTTTGAAATCCTTTTACCCGGCTTATAAAAATGTTGAAACCAAAATGGTATTTGAGAAGTGGTTATACCGCTTAAGTCTCCTTCAAAGTAATGACCACTTTTCTTTAGATCTGTACTTCCTCCAAGCATTAAAATGCCTTTTGAAAACAAGGAAGCCGGTAAATCATATTTGCTCATGGTTAAGATCTGACGCATCGATGTCTTGCGGATAGACTTTACCATTTCTCGAGTAATGGGAATATACTTTGAAGAAGCCCCAGAGGTACCAGAACTCAATGCGAAATACTTGATTTTACCTGGCCAGCATACATCTTTTTGTCCATCTTTAGCCATGTGCCACCATTCCTCATAAATACTGTCATAATCATGAATGGGTAGACTTGCTGAAAAAACTTTATAAAATTCGTCCTTACTTTTCTTGAAGGAATTTAGAATGTTATCGAATGAATGGGCCTGCCCGAACTTTGTTGATTGGCAATGGATTAATAAGTTTCTAAGCTCTTGTTTCTGCAAATCAAGTGGGGAAGTGTACAACTGCTCCAAACTTTCCCTCAACGTTATTCCCTTCTTGAGTAATGTACCTAAAATTGCCATTTAACCAATTGAAACTTATTCTTGAGTTTTCAAATTTAAGGGATGTAATAGATATAAATATGAGCGATATATCAAACCGAATAAAAGATTTAAAAGAAAAACTTCCACAAAACTGCACTTTGGTAGCGGTAAGTAAAACAAAACCTAATTCCGACATTCAAGAAGCATATGAGGGCGGACAATTGGACTTTGGAGAAAACAAGGTTCAAGAGCTAGTCCAAAAGGCAGATGAGCTTCCAAAACACATCCGATGGCACATGATAGGTCACCTTCAAAGTAACAAAGTAAAATACATCGCTCCCTTCGTTTACCTAATACATGGTGTTGACTCACTCAAACTTTTGAAAGAAGTTAATAAGCAAGGCAAAAAAGTAGATAGAGTAATTAAATGTCTTCTCCAGATACATATCGCTGAGGAGAGCACAAAATTTGGCTTAAATGAAGAAGAATTGAAGGAAATCCTAAACGGAGAGGCATTCACAGAGCTTACTCATGTGAAAGTAGTTGGCTTAATGGGAATGGCAACCAATACAAGCGATGAAACCCAAGTAAGGAAGGAATTCAGGGAGCTCAAGTCCCTTTTTGATAAGCTAAAAGACTCTGATCAAACAAGATTTGAAATGAATATACTCTCCATGGGTATGAGTAGTGATTTTCAAATTGCACTAGATGAAGGCAGTAGTATGATCAGAGTCGGAAGCGCCATTTTTGGCGCAAGAAATTATTAATTCTTTTGATCCGGAGGCAATACGTTTGTAACGATCTTAACCCGCTCAGGATTATTCACTGCGTTAGACATCACAGTAATTACCTTATTCTGCATACCCATTTTACCGGCACTGTTAAAAACCACTTTAACTTTTGATTTTTTTCCAGGTGCAATAGGTTCTCTCGGCCATTCAGGTGCGGTACAACCACATGTGGTACGGATATCTGAAATTATTAATGGCTCATTTCCTACATTTTCAAATTCGAAAACATGCTCAACTTTTTCTCCTTGTGTGATCTCTCCAAAATCAAATGACTTTTCTGTAAATGAGATCCTTGGGCCTGTCATTGGCTCCTCTCCTTCTTGTGCAGTTGCAAAAAATGCAAAACCTACAATCAGCAATGATGCTAAATATTTCATGTGTTTTGTATGTTTAAAAGGTCGCATGGAATTTGCTATAAATCTTTATCACTAAAAGTTATAATTCAGGAGAATGTGATTTATGCTCATTTCATACCTAAAATTTAATTTACTGTAGTTCTTTAAAGTGTCAAAGTTAACGAACATACCTCTCAAATGTTAGACCAAAAAAATACACCAAATCCATTCGCCGGTAAAGTAAGGGTTAGAGTAGGAGGAATATTGGAAGAAAACGGACAAATACTTTTATTAAAGCACAAAAGTTTAGGGCCAGAAGGATATCTATGGCTACCGCCTGGTGGAGGCGTCGAGTTCGGTGAAAGTTTACATGAGGCACTCAAGAAGGAATTTTTGGAAGAAACAAATTTGAAAATTGAAGTCGGTGAGTATTTATTCACCAATGAATTCATCAAAAGTCCCTACCATGCAATAGAACATTTTTTTGTTGTTAAGCGAATTTCAGGCGATCTCAACTTAGGATTAGATCCTGAATTACCAGAAAATCAGCAGATCTTGGAGGAGTTAAAGTTCTTTTCGCAAGAAGAAATTAACACTCTACCAAAAAATACCATTCATAATGCTTTAAAAACCGCTGGTGCACAAGATAAAATTACCGATCTTAGGGGTTTGTTTACTTTTAAGCATTAATAGTATTCCGGTGCTTCAAGAATCACCATTAAATATTTATAATTGCAAAAACCTAGCGAAAAAGAAATTAAGCAATGAGTAAAACGAAGATTGTTTCTGTGGTCATGCTCGTAGTATGGGTGTCATTGGCCGTATTTTTAGTATACAGTATCAAATCATCAATTGATGAGGCTGAGCGAATTGAAAACGCCGAGGCCAGAATTATTGAACAACTGAAGATGATACGTGAAGCTGAGATTGCCTATATGACGGTAAATGGACAGTATACAAGCGATTGGGATAAACTATTATCATTTATTGACACGGGTAGCTTCTATCTAACTCAGAGAAGTGAAACGATTATTCCTCAGCCTTATGGAAAAGATAGTATTTACGTTGAAATAGATACCTTGGGTACTAAGCCAGTGATTGACTCACTATATGGCGCTAATAAGTGGCCAAGATTTGATTTGGCTACACTGCCGTACGTTCCTGGAACGCAGGTTAAATTCGATGTATGGGCTGACAAAATCCTTAAAGCAGGGTTGTTAGTGAATGCAATTGAAGTCAAAAACCCGAGACCAGTAGATCCAAGCAGAGATGAAGATAGTGAATACAATACCAGAAAGCCGTTGAGATTTGGATCACGTACAAGTGTGACTACAGCGGGTAACTGGGAATAAAATATTTTGATAGCACAAGACACATCGACATATAAGCTTATTAAGCGAGTAAAGGACACTAAGTTCACTATTGATGAATTAGACCATTACTCGCTTATTATGCAGGTCGGGATTTACGACTTGCAGTTCGCAGTAGTTGATTCCCAAGACAATGTCGTAATGGGTCTTGAAGATTATCGCCTCGAAGGAATTAAAACCGTAAATGGTAGATTGAGGCTTATCAAAGAGATACTTGACAATCATGAGTATCTAACAGCAGGATTTTGGAAAGATGTAAAACTTTGTCTCAAGTCTCATAAGTTTTCTCTTGTTCCTGCTAACATGTTCGTTCAAGAAGCTGCTGCAGATTATCTCGCTTTAAACAGCGAAATAAAAACCGCCTTTGAAGAGGTTAATTACTACAAGCAGATTGCAGTTGATACTGTAAATGTCTTCGCAGCAGAAACAAAATTATGTAGATGGATTGAGTCAATCTACAAAAAGAAAAAAGTCCACATAATCCATCAAGGAAGTGCTTTAATCGAAGGCTTTCTTAAACACGCGGATCATATTCAAGAAAAGAGTATGTATGCGTATGTAGATCGTGGGATACTGCATATTGTTGCTACAGAAGGTAATCGCCTTTTGTATTACAATCAATTTGCTGCAAGGAAAAAGGAAGATTATTTGAAATATATCATGCTTGTTTTTAATGAACTTGGCATGAATGGTAAGGAGAGTCATGTGTTCCTATGGGGATTCATCAAACCTGCCTCTGATGAAATGAAACTTTTGAAAAAGTACATCAGAAATATTTCCTTTGGCTCGAAGCCCTCGTTCTTAAGATTCAGCTACCTGTATGATGAAGTTGAAGATCACCAGTACTTTGACGTGCTAAGTGGGTATCTTTGTGTTTAAGCACTCTTCAATCAAAAAATGAAAACAGCTATTTTTCCAGGCTCCTTTGATCCTTTTACAAAAGGACATTTTGATATTGTTAATCGCAGCTTAGATCTTTTTGATAAGGTTATTATTGGTATTGGACACAATACAAAAAAGAATAAGCGATACTTCGAACTTGATTGGATGGTGAATAAGATCGAAAAGGCTTTCGCCGGAGAAGACAGGGTTGAGATCGAAGTCTATGATGAACTAACAGCATTCTTAGCAAAGAAACGAGAAGCTAAATACTTAATCCGTGGTTTAAGAAATACAACTGATTTTGAATATGAAAACAGCATTTCGCAAATCAATAGATCCTTAAATAAGGACCTGGAAACCATTTTCTTAATCACCTCTCCAGAACTTGCCCCTATCAGTTCTAGCATAATTCGCGAAGTTCATCGTTATGGTGGAGACGTGAACCCATTCTTACCTTATGAAGTATAAATTTTCATTACTCTTAGGGCTTTCTTTGGCAGCTGCAATGGTCCAAGGACAAAGTTTTGAAGGAAGACTATCTTACGAAAATTACAGCGTGATAGATAGCGATACAATTGAGTCTTCATCTATGAGCTATTGGATTAAAGACCATTTGTATAAGCACAAAGGAGTATACAAGAAAAATCCATTGGTAGATCTTGGAACACTTTATGCAAATGCAGCAGATATGACTAGGAGCAATTTATTGAATGCTAAAGTTGAACGCATTAAGATGTCTCCTAATCCAATTCTCCCTGATTTGCTTTTAGAAAGCACCAAGGAATCAGGTTCGGTTTCAGGGTACAACTGCAAAGTTTATCGATTGACTGACGGCAAAGGGAAACTATTATCAAAGCTCTGGATTACAGATGAAATTTCTAATGACAGTTTTGATGAATTTGTCGAGCTATTCGAGTATAACAACACACTATTTCCAATTACTGGAATCAAAGGATGGATCTTGAAACGAGAAGATTATCGAAGAGAGGGGAAAATTTTTGTTTCAGAAGCTAAAGAGGTTAAATCCTTTGAACTCCAATTAGCAGAAATGTTGTTCTACTAGACCTCCTTCATCATTTTTGTATATTCCTGCATTACGTATCTGATAGACCTGTAAGAATCGTGTAGCGCTTTTCTTACACCATCCAAATCCATCCATTCTACTTTCTTGATTCCTTCATCTTCCTGTGGAGCCATTTTCCCATCATCCAGACAATTCATTGCATACCAATGTGTCTTCTTGAGCACATATTTCTTTTTAGTCACATAGGTATGCCAAACCGCATCAATTTTTTGATCTATGCTTACCTTGACTCCTGTCTCCTCTTCTACTTCACGCATTGCACATTCCTTAATAGATTCACCCTTATCGAGCTTTCCTTTAGGTATATCCCAGACTTTTCGACGATAAATCAATAGCAACTTTCCATTCTTCTCAACAATACCTCCAGCAGCTTCAATTACTTTGAATTTACTCTTCAAGTAATCAATTAACTTCCTTTTTTCTCTTGAAGAAATAAATATAGAATGAACCTTTTTAAGCTTCTTATCTGTCATCAGCTTCAACAGACTATCCACTTGCTCAAAAGACGCATTCATGATTAAGACATCATCAACCAGAACTTCTGGGACAATCGTCTCAAATTCTCTTACAATTAAGCCATAAGCACGATTCATGTTCACTTTCTTCTCGGAAAGGATATAAACCGGGATGTCATTAATAAAGATCTTCATCGTTGATGATTTGCAAGAGCAATTAAACTATAAATTAAAAATGAAACAAGACAACTTTATTATTGATGGGTAATACTCTAGTTATTTATTTTGCAGTCACATGAGCATCAAGATCTATAATCCCCAACTAGCGGCAGAGATAGCTGCTGACCTGTTGAAAATTGGAGCAATTAAACTTAGTCCAAATGAGCCATTTACTTGGGCGTCTGGTTGGAAATCTCCGATATATTGTGACAATCGTCTCAGCCTCTCATACCCAGATGTCAGATCAAAGATCAAAACCGCATTGAGCTTAGCAATTTCTAATTCTTTTGATGGGATTGACGTTATTGCTGGCGTTGCAACTGCAGGTATCCCTCAAGGAGCTCTTGTGGCAGAAGAACTTGGTCTGCCTTTTATTTATGTTAGATCAAAATCAAAGGGACACGGGCTTCAAAATATGATTGAGGGAAAAATTGAAGAAGGACAGAAGGTCTTACTAATCGAAGATTTGATCTCCACAGGTGGAAGTTCGCTGGCTGCAGCAGATGCTCTTAAAGAAGCAGGTGCTGATGTAGTTGGAATGGTCGCAATCTTTACATACGGCTTTCAGGTATCTCAAGACAACTTTGAAAATAATGGTGTAGACCTTGTGGTTTTGAGCGACTATCACCATTTATTAGATCATGCCCAAGACGAAAGAATGTTTGAAAATGATGTTCTAAAGACTTTAAAAGAATGGCGTGATGATCCTGGTAACTGGGGTTAATGAATGATTAGACTCGACTGGATTCAGAGGTATTTTAAGCCATATTTCAATTAATTGAGCAATATGTTTGGTACATTAGTATCAAACCTTGCAAAATGAAATCAACGCTATTTCTACTACTGTTCTCGCTAATAAGCTCTTTCAACAACACCGTATCCATTAATGATATAAATACAGAATTTCAGAAAAGAAAACTGTCTATAGATTGGCTTAGCGGCAATCAACCGAAACTACTTAGTTCGATGGCCAGTACTAAGGGATGGATCTTAGAATTGGACGGTGAGAGCAGAGACCTAAAAGCAATAGCCGGAGGTTGGCATGCCCAGGCGGTAGGTCAATACAAAAATTTTGTTTACGTAGCATTTAGTGATGGGAGTCTAGGTAAGGGGAAAGCAAAGGTTGGCTCAAGTGATAAAGCGGGAAAACTGTGGATTTATAATGTTAAGACGAAAGAAAACAAATTAATAGATCTAGAAAAAGGCTATGCACATCCTTGCGGAATTCAGGTAACAGGGAAATTTCTAACCATTGTTGTTGAAGCAGAATATGGGTTGAGTCAGGCCGCATTAGGTGATGAAAGAGATGAAAAATCCTTAGTTCTTATTTATGATTTAGAAAAAGATCCCTACTGCAGTGTCGAAGCAGGTAGAATTGCCCAGAACACTGTTAACAGCGGTGGTGCTGGACTCGCATATAGTCCTACTAATAAATGTTGGTATATGTTAGTGGATCAAGATGCGCAGAATGGAAAAGTTGTTATTTATAAGACTAAGAATGAAAAAATAAATACTTGGGAAAAACAACCAATTGCAGCATATAAAAGGTTTGGATCAGGTGCAGGTCTTAACTTAATAACCGCATCAGATAATTCTATTTGGGGTTTATTCTATGACAATTCAGCCTTAAAAAAAGAGCCTTTTCCAAAATATGATCTTTCCAGTGATAAGGTCAGACTTTTCAAACTGGTCAATTCGAACGGCAAGTTAGTATCCAAAAGAACAGTGTATACACAGACGGTTAACATTACAAAACCAAGAATAAAGGGTGTAGGAGAACTTCTGGCGAATACCCCAAGCATGCGTTTTGGAGCAAGTCTAAGATTTGAGAATGGGAAATTGGAATTGCTTACATGTCAGAGAAATATGGATAAAAGTTTTAAAATACATAAGAAAATTCTCAAAGACAGCGATAAAACCCATGCTGTATTCATGAATTTAGCAAAGGCAAGAGGTGAGATTAAATGTTCATCACAAAGAACTTCATCACAAAAGTTTAAAGAGCAAAATCTTCAAACTGAATCATGGAGCGCTGTGTTAGATTCCCCAATAACAGTTGATCTTAACTACATGACGGAAAAGAGTGCTATCTCCAATTTTGGCAGATGGTCAGATGCTATTGAAAAAAATACGAAGGCGCCTTTAGCACTAATTTATCTTGAAGGTAGTTCCTCAGTGAGTGGTAAAATGATTGAATATTTTTCTAAACAGAGTGTTGATGAGAAAATGAATCCTTAAGATTAAAACTTCTCTTCTACACCAAGTCCAAACAAAGCAAAATCGTACTTAACAGGATCCATAGGATCCAATACGCGTAGATTTTCGGTTAATTCAATTGCCGTATCCCAATCTGTCTGTCTTCGACTAATTAGACCTAATTTCCTAGCCACCCTATCCACATGCAGGTCACAAGGGCAAATCAATTCACTGGGCTTTATCCGATTCCAAATGCCGAAATCAACACCATTATTGTCATGACGTACCATCCAGCGCAAAAACATATTTATTCGTTTACATGCTGATTTGCGTGATGGATTCGGAATGTGTTTGTAAGTCCTGACAGGATGATCTGGCAGAGAAAAAAACACGTGAAAGAAACCCGTTAGTCTTTGCTTCATTGATGCATCAGAGCCCTCATCAACAAGAAAAGCATCTTCGAGGGAATCCTTCGAAGAATAGAGCCATCTAAAAAAATGCAAAAAGTAAAGTGCATCTGTACTATTAAATGTTCTGTGTTTAAACGCTAAAAATGGCTTGAGGTCTGATTCGGAGTAATTAACAACAAAATTGTGAGGGTCGTTGTCCATAAGTTTTAAGAACTCAATGCTCTTGTTAATAATGGTTTTTCGTTGACCCCAGGCAAAAACAGCCGCGATAAAACCAGCGATTTCTATGTCTTGTTTTTTATGAAATTTGTGAGGTATAGAAATTGGATCATGCTTAATAAAACCAGGCTGGTTATACTCCTTAACCTTAAGGTCTAGAAAAGCTTTTAATTCTTCCGGCTTCACTCTTTGTTATACGAAACTTCTACTCTGGATTTTGAATCAAGAATACCTAACTGATCATAGGCTGATTGCGAAAGTCTCAACAGGATATTTTTATTCAAGCCTGTATTTGGAAGCTTACCTATTACTTTCACATGCACAATCTGATTATTCATCAAATTTCTAACCTCTAAGTTTGTCCCTATCGGTAAGCTTCGATGTAGTGCCAAATATTTAGTGGATTTTATTGATTGAATGACGGAGGCCACACCCTCTTCGTAGATACGTTCAAATCCATTTTCATCTATTTGAGTCCTTTGCTTTTCTTTTGGTCTATTAATTTCTTCTGATTCCACATTTTCATTGAGCTTAAAAAAAAGTTGTTGCCCAATTTTTAAATAATCAGAATCGAGACTATTCCACAATTTTAGGCTATCGATTCTTACACCAATTTTTGAAGCAATGGTCGATAAAGTCTCTCCCGTTTGAACCAAGTAATCCTCAAAACCTTCAAAAGGATCTGCCTCCAACTGCATGGTGCTGTCTGATTCAACTTCATTGATTATTGCAATATCAATGGAATCCTTTTCTTCAGTTTTAACAACCTGAGCTTCTTCATCAACTTTAAGTAGCATACCAGGTGATATATCATTATTGGTAAGATCATTCCATTTTCTTAACTCCTTTAGCTTCAAGTCATATTTCTTGGAAATGCTGTAAAGTGTCTCACCAGCCTCTACCAAATGAATGCCATTTACTTTTTGATGTTCCATTATTGAAGCATTGGCTTGAGCGGGAACCTCTTTTTCAACAAGCACAGAAAGCGTCTGTCCAATTTCTATTCTATTATCGACGATTTGATTGTGTTTTATAATACTCAAAACCGACCCTCCGTATCGCTTAGCTATTGAATATAGCGTTTCATCATCTTCCACCTCATGGATAATAAAAAGGCCCTCATCTCGCTGTTCGGCACGGACACTATCCACAGGATTTGCAAAAGATGCTAAAACTGCTAATAGGCTAACTAGTGTAAATACAAACTTCATTTCTATCCTTTATGAAAATTACTTGATCATTGAATACAAAAAATGAGCCAGGAGAAAATCCTCTCATATGCGTATCCTGCGAAATCTTCCATACCTTCTCACCATCCTCCAACAGGAGTAAATATCGAATAAATTCTTTATCAGAACGAATATAGTAGCTGATTATGATTTTATTGTTCCATTCAAGATACTCACAAGAAAGTGGGAGTTCGATGGACAAAAACTGTGATACCATTTTATGATATTCAGTCCCATGCTCATAAACATGAGGATGAACTAAATTTTCAATCAAATTCACCGAAACATCATCCTCTTTGAAATTAGTATTCCAATTGTATTTGAAAAGTTTTTTCTGACTTGGGTCATTTTGATCTTGATACTCTGTAAAGTAAAGTTCTCCGCTCATTGCCGATTGCAATTTGATCCACCAAGGCAGGTCTATAATGCGACTTTCAAATTGAAAATCATCTAAGGAAAGTCTATTTAGTTCAATTACTTCATCTTGCTCTTGCCTAGTATCGATAAACAATACCTTTTCTTCTTCATCAACAGCTATACTCCAAACTTGCCCGTCAAGCAAGGTGCTATTAATGGAATCATGATAAGAATTTTTAAGCATAGTCCAATTTTAGGATAACTTTAAAGGAGCAATCAGAGTTTCAAAGTTGAAGCTTTTGATTTGACTTTAGCAATTGTTTATGAGAAAACTCACGGTATTATTCATTCTTCTATTTTCTACCATCCTCTTGGCTCAAGAGAAAGAAAAGCCATTAGTTCTACATCTAAAAATTAATGATGTAATAGACCCTAGAACCAATCGTTATTCCGAGCTTGGACTTGAAAAAGCTAAAGAGCTCGATGCGGACTATGTCATTCTTGAACTTGATACATATGGAGGAGCACTTAATGATGCGGATGATATTAGGACCAGAATACTAAATTTTGATAGACCTATTTACACTTTCATAAATAAAGATGCTGCATCTGCAGGAGCACTAATCTCAATCGCCTGCGATAGTATTTATATGGCAAGTGGATCTAGTATAGGAGCCGCAACAGTCGTAACGCAAGATGGAGCAGCAGCTCCTGATAAATACCAATCTTACATGCGGTCAATCATGCGATCTACAGCAGAAGCAAAAGGAAGAGATCCAAGGATGGCTGAAGCCATGGTTGATCAAGATATTGACTTGGACAGTATTGCTACTGAAGGTAAAATACTGACTTTATCTACATCTGAAGCTATACAATATGGATTCTGTGAAGCCGAAGTTTCAAGTATAGACGAAATAATGAGGAGGTCTGGTGTTGATGACTATAAGTTAGAGGAATTTGAATTAGGCGCCACAGAGAAAATAATCTCGCTCTTCCTTAATCCATTTGTAAGTGGCATTCTTATCCTAATAATAATCGGTGGAATTTATTTTGAACTACAGACCCCTGGAGTAGGCTTCCCAATACTTGCATCTATTGTTGCGATAATTTTATATTTCGTTCCAAACTACTTGAATGGCCTAGCAGAGAATTGGGAAATCCTAATGTTCGGTATCGGTATTATATTAATTGCACTTGAAGTTTTTGTAATTCCAGGTTTTGGCGTGGCCGGCATACTTGGACTCATATGCACGATTGGATCCTTGGTTCTGGTCATGTTAAACAACGACATGTTCGACTTTTCTTTTGTTGGTGGTGATGAAATTTTCATTTCTGTAGCAACAGTTTTAGCCGGGCTAATGGGTGCAATAATAGTCATGTTCTTTGGTGGTGCTCGGATATTAAATAGTAGGTTTTTTAAACGCGTAGCGCTTCAAGAAGTGCAAGACGCAGAAGCTGGCTTTACTTCTACTTTCTATAAAGAGCAATCGATGATAGGCTTGAAAGGAAAAACCTACACAAGGCTAAGGCCAAGTGGTAGAATAGAAATTGAAGGGAAGATATATGATGCATATACCAGAGGGAATTTTATAGAAGAAGGAATCGATGTAGAAGTAATTTCTGATGAGGGGACCAGTTTAAAAGTGAAAGAAGCATGAAACTGTTCCCGACTTTGATCTGGATTTTTACGATCCTCGCTTTCGTATTTCTTTTCTTCTCTTTGAGAACTGAAACTAACCAAATACTGTATAGCTTTATTGCTCTTGGGATGTGGGGTGTGGCATTTTTGCTAAACAAGTTCAAACCTGGTGAAAAAGAGAAGGAAACATAAAGCCTGCCTCAATTGTGGTGAGCTTTTAAATCAAAAACATAACTACTGCCCCAACTGCGGCCAAGAAAATACAGATCACCAAGTGAGCCTTGGATTGCTTCTACGAGAATTTACTTCCAATTTTTTCTCGCTTGATTCTCGATTTGCACACACTTTTAAGCCTTTCTTAGTTAACCCAGGTAAAATCACCAATTCATTTATAGATGGTAAAAGAGTATACTATGCAAATCCTATAAGGTGGTATATCGTTATCAGCATATTTCATTTCTTCTTTTTAGCAAAAATTTTAGAACCCTCAGTAAAAGATAAAAAGCAGCGAGGTTTTGGAGGAGCTAAAGAACTATCAGTAGAAAAATACGACAGTCTTTTCAGCCTACCTGATTCTGTACATACTGGCTGGCCAATTTCAAACGCCAGGCAAAAGATGGTGACGCATCTAATCGAAACCACTGATCTAGATGCTACTCAGATTGCAGATTCGCTGCGAATAACGAATAAATCGTGGTTCGATGGATTTGTAGTGAATCGAATAATCAAGATTAGTCAAGAAACTACTGCTTCAATCAACAACTACTTGTTTAGGCAATTGCCAATAATAATATTCTTCGCACTCCCAGTTTACGCATTCTTACTGAAATTATTCTTCTGGCGGAAAGGGCTTTACATAAAACACCTTATTCATTCCATTCATCTCCATTCATTCCTCTTTTTTATTCTGAGTTGGATGTGGATATTATTATGGTTATTCCCAAACATTAAAGGTGCAGCAATACCCATCAGCATTCTCATAATATTCAGTTATTCCGTACTTAGCTATCGGAAAGTTTATGAGATAAAATTAATCTGGAGCATTTTCCGAGCATCTATACTCGGATTGATCTATTCCTTTTTCGTTGCAATAGTGTTCTTGGTAGGTGTACTTATTTCACTCGCTATGATCTAAGAAAATCATCAAAGGATTGAATGATCTTTTTCACCTCGTTATCTTCAATTGCATTTGAAATGAATAGGGATTCAAACTGAGAAGGAGCCAAATAAACTCCACTGTTTAGCATAAATCTGAAATACTTGCCGAACTCCTCAGTATCGCATGATTTAGCAGTTTCAAAATCTTTTACTTTTTGATCTGTAAAAAACAGGCTTATCATACTTCCTATATGATTAATGGTATACTGTTTTTTATGCTTCTTAATCACCTTTTCAAATCCAATTTTTATTTTTTCTGTGGTATTGCCAATGGAGGTGTAGACTTCAGGATTTTCATTTAAAAAGCTCAATTGTGCAAATCCGGCTGCCATCGCGACAGGATTACCAGAAAGTGTTCCTGCTTGGTACACTGGCCCTTGAGGTGAAACAAAATCCATAACGTCACTTCTTCCACCATAGGCGCCAACAGGCATTCCACCTCCAATAATTTTACCTAGCGTAGTAAGATCGGGACGAACATTGAATACTTCTTGAGCTCCTCCTCTAGCAAGACGAAAACCTGTCATTACCTCATCAAAGATTAATAGTATTCCGTCCGCATCACAAACAGACCTCAGTCCTTCAAGAAATCCAGGGTCTGGTAATACGCATCCCATATTGCCAGCGACAGGCTCGATAATAATTGCAGCAATCTCACCTTTGTTAGAATCAACTACTTCTTTGACTTTTTCAAGATCATTATAAGGAGCCAGCAATGTATCTTTAGCTGTGCCCTTAGTCACTCCAGGACTATCAGGAGAACCCATCGTCATGGCTCCGCTACCTGCAGCAATTAAAAATGAATCACCATGCCCGTGATAACAACCTTCAAACTTTAAGATTTTATCTCGTTTTGTAAATCCCCTCGCCAAACGTATCGCCGACATTGTTGCTTCCGTTCCAGAATTCACCATGCGGACCTTCTCAACGGATGGGATCATATCGGTAATCAACTCCGCAAGCTCAACCTCCATCCTGCTCGGAGCACCAAATGAAGGAGAGCCAATAACAGCTTTGAATATCGCCTCCTCTACCTGCTTATTAGCGTGTCCAAGAATCATTGGACCCCAACTATTGATCAAATCGATGTAAGAGTTTCCATCCTCATCGTACATATAAGCACCTTCTGCTTTTGCAAAAAAAATAGGGTCTCCCCCTACTGCTTTAAATGCCCTTACAGGTGAGTTTACCCCTCCAGGTATATAATCTTTCGCTCGTTCAAAAAGGTCTTTACTTGTTGCTATTTCCATCAATTGCAGCTTCTGTTTTAGTGCGTTGACTTTTTAATTCTAAGTCTTCCAAGGTCGTAATCGGAACCACTTGGTTGTCATTGTAAGGCCCGTATCTTAGCCCCTCCATTAGATTTCCTGGCCTATGTTTTCCACTGGTCAATCCACGTTGGAAATACTTCCCGTGATCTTTGATCAGATTTCCAATATGCCAGATTAGCTCGTAGCCATACAAATGATACTCGCTTGGCTCTTCACCAATTTTTTCTACGAATACTTGGTTGATTCTCTCATATGTACCCGACTCAACATCAAAGTATGATGGACTTAAAAAGTCTACATTAAGCCTCTCTAGCTGTGGATAAGAAACCAGCGAAAAATCAAGCCAATTTTCATAGCCAATAATTCCGATACTATCACTTCTAACTTCTACCATGCTAATAAAGTTGTTAGCAAGCAGGTTGCTTGATGTAGCAGCAAAAATATGGCCTATGCTATCAGGCTGAACCGTAAATTTCACCTCATATGTTTCTATCACGTCATCGCCATTATCATCTCTAATGATTCTTCCAGTTTGCTCATTTCTTAAACTCCTGGTTCTAACAAGTCTACCAGGGATCTGAGATATAGAATCCATTTCAGTTTGAGAATACATTGTATCCAAGCGAACTTCGTATTGTTCTGTGAAATCAATTTGAATTTGTTGAGCATCTTCATTTGTAAGACGTTCAAATCTTATTACCTGGAAGCTATCTCTCTCTATTGTTTCCTTATAAGCATTCGCAACTATGCTATCTCTGTCAGTTTCGTAGAAAATAAAAAGCTTCTTATTATCAGTGAATTTTTCTGAAGCAAACTTAGCTGCCTCTCTACCTTGTGTGGAATAGGAAGGTTTGAATAAATATGAATAAGGATTATCGCCTATAATGTCACCATTTGATGAAACAGGATTTACCATTGTAATCTGATTTTCTTTAGAAAACTGTGAAATATATTTCGTTGGGCCAGAATATAATGGACCAACAATCACATCTGCATCATCTAGTTTACCTGTCTTGATAAGATTGTAAGTTTCTGCACCTTTTTTCTTAGTGTCGAATGGGAATAGATTAAGTTTTACCCCTTCCTCTTCCAATTCTTTTTGTGCTAAATCCATCCCTTGATACAAATCGAAGATTATAGAATTACGAATGACTGATTGAGGGTTATCTAGGGTTTCGAACATAAAAGGGAGGATCACAGCTATCCCATATTCATCTTTTTTGATAATTGGCAAATTTTCATCACCACCCAGCTTTAAATCAAACTTTTCCGAAAGCTCTAAAAGGAGTAAATGATCTCTTTCATCATATGGTTGATTTAAAAGTGCTTTAGCGTAGTAATTGCCAATGTGCTCATTATTTGGGTTCAGAGCATATGCGGAGTCCAAACCTGATAAAGATTTCTTGCTTAAAAAATCATCGATAAGAAACATCTGCCATTCCATAGGTAGTTTTTGAACATTTTTAAATGCTCTATAATAATCTGATTGATCAAATGCTAAATACGTAAGCCAGTAGTCTACTTCTTGATTCTTATCCCAATTTGGAAACTTAACCTGAATCTGTTTTAGCATATCCTCAGCCAGTCTATGCTGATTCAATTTCATTGCTGAAAGAGCATAGTAGAATGACGCATATTCACCAAAAACTTGATCTTCAGAGAGACTTTGAAATGCCAGCTTGGCTTCTCTGTAATTACCCAAGCCAAATTGACGCTTAGCTTCTAAATATTCCGCTTGACCAGTTTGGGCTTTCAGAAATAGAACTGAAACAAAAAGAAGACTAAAAAAAAGATATCTCACAGTTGGTTGTTTTTGGTATTAAAACTAAAAATTATTCCCACTCTATTGTTGCTGGAGGTTTGGAGCTAATATCATAAACTACTCTATTTACCCCTTTCACATTATTAATTATTCGATTGGAAATTTTACCAAGAAAATCATATGGCAAATGTACCCAATCGGCAGTCATACCATCTAAACTAGATACTGCTCGTAAAGCCACTACATTCTCATAGGTTCTTTCGTCGCCCATAACTCCAACCGATTGTACCGGTAAAAGCATCGCACCCGCCTGCCAGACTTCATCATATAATCCTTCCTCTTTCAGTCCATTGATAAAATAAGCATCAACTTCTTGGAGTATTCTAACCTTATCAGGTGTAATGTCGCTTAGAATTCTAATTCCTAATCCAGGACCTGGGAATGGGTGTCTTCCGAGTATAAAATCAGGAATATCTAAGGTTCTTCCTACATTTCTGACCTCATCCTTAAAAAGTGTATTTAGGGGTTCTACAACCTTTAGATTCATTTTAGCTGGTAGTCCTCCAACATTGTGATGAGATTTAATTGTTACGGAAGGACCATTTACCGAAACAGATTCAATTACATCTGGATAGATCGTGCCTTGCCCAAGCCACTTAACATCTTGAATGTTTTTAGCTTCTTCATCAAAAACTTCAATAAAAACCCTGCCAATTATCTTTCGCTTACCTTCAGGATCACTCTCTCCTTTCAATTCATCATAAAAGCGTGATTTGGCATCTACTCCTTTTACATTAAGGCCAAGTCCTTCATAAGACTTCAAAACCTGATCAAATTCGTCTTTTCGAAGAAGTCCATTGTCAACGAAAATACAGTACAAATTTTCGCTAATTGCTTGATGAATGAGCATAGCCGCCACAGATGAATCGACACCTCCAGAGAGACCTAACACCACTTTATCATCACCAAGCTGCTCTTTTAGCTTCGCTACAGTGTCTTCTACAAATATATCTGGAGTCCAATCTTGCGCCGCATTGCAGATATGCACTACGAAATTTCTAAGTACAGTTTTTCCATCAGTGCTATGCGTTACTTCTGGGTGAAATTGGATTCCGTAGATATGCTTTCCTTCTATTTTAAATCCAGCTACTGGTATTGATTCTGTATTGGTAATCAGCTGAAAGTTTTCAGGTAGGTTAGTGATCGTGTCAGCATGAGACATCCAAACCTGGCTTCCAATTTCAATTTCTTTTAACAAGTCAACATGAGTATCGACTGTTTTTAAGTTTGCTCTTCCATATTCTCGATGATTAGACTTCGCTACAGTACCTCCATTCTTCTTGACAAGTAACTGGGCTCCGTAACATACTCCTAAAACCGGGATATCTCCGAGTTGGTCCATATCTATATCGGGAGACCCCTCATCCAAGACGGAGCAAGGACCGCCAGATAAAATTACGCCCTTGATATCTGGAGTAATTTCGAATTTGCTAAATGGATGAATCTCACAGTAAACGTTGAGTTCTCTTACTCTTCTAGCAATTAGCTGTGTATACTGAGAACCAAAATCGAGAATTAAAATCTTATCTTGCATGGCCGCAAAATTACAGGCTTCTAACGTAGATCTAAGCGGTTTATCTATCGAAAAATTAATATGAACTCATAAACATTTTATTACTTGAATAATTTTGGTTTAATACCTTCACATGTTGGAACGAATTGTACACATGAAGAAAATACTTTATTGTCTAATTATTTTATCATTTTCCACCACAATAGCCCAAAATAAACCGCGAATTGTGGTTGGTATTGTTGTTGACCAAATGAGGCAAGAATATCTCCTAAGATTTTCAGACAAGTTTTCGAATGATGGATTTAAACGCCTTTTGAATGAAGGTTTCGACTATAAAAATGCACATTACAACTACGTCCCTACCTATACTGCCCCAGGTCATGCATCCATTTATACGGGTACAACTCCATCCAATCATGGGATAATTGGCAATAGCTGGTATTCAAGAGAAAAAGACTTAAGCATATATTGTGTTTCTGATCCTGATCAATCAGGTGTGGGAGGAAGTGATGCTAATGGAAAAATGTCTCCTAAAAACCTACTTTCATCAACAATCACGGATGAATTAATGCTGACAACTAATTTTCGATCTAAGGTTGTAGGAGTCTCTATCAAAGACCGTGGTTCAGTACTTCCAGCAGGTCATAACCCAACAGGAGCATATTGGTTTGACAGCAAGACGGGTAATTTTATGACCAGTACATATTACATGGATAAGCTACCTTCTTGGGTAGATCAATTCAATAGAAAAAAATTAGCCACAAAGTATTTGAATAATACCTGGGATACGATGCACCCTATTGAAGAGTATGTAGAGAGCACAGCTGATGATGCTCCTTACGAAATTGCTTTTAAAGGCAAAGAGGAAGCTACATTTCCGTATGATTTAGAAGATCTAGCTAAATCAAATGGTGTTGGGCTTATTAGAAGTACTCCATATGGAAACAGTATGGTATTAGACATGGCTATTGCTGCTATAGAAGGCGAGAAACTAGGTGATGATGCGATTACAGATTTTCTAGCAATCTCCTTCTCTTCGACTGATTACATCGGCCATCAGTTTGGAGCCAATTCTATTGAACTGGAAGATACTTATTTGAGGCTTGATCTTGAGCTCAAAAGGTTGTTCGATTACCTAGATGAAAATTTTAATGGAAGTTATACCCTGTTTTTAACTTCAGATCATGGCGTTGTAAACGTGCCTTCATTTCTTGAAGACAATAAAATGGTTGGAGGCTACCTGAAAAAAGAGGATGCTGCTAGAAAACTGCAAGAGCAGATTGAAGTTAAATTGGGTAAAGGAGATTGGATTTCTGATGTGAGTAATGATCAGATATTCCTAAACGGGGAATTTATAATCAATAAAGGGCTTAATTTTTCTGAAGTTAGTAACGTTGTTAAAGAAATTGCAGTGGAACTGGATGAAATTGAAGATGCACTTACTAGAGAAGAAATTTTGAATAGAAACGCTAATCATAGTTTTGCCAAGAGAATAGAAAATGGATTCCATCGTAAAAGATCTGGGGATATTGCGAATAGATTAAAACCAGGATATTTAACTATTTCAGCCGGATATGGTGTAAAAGGAACGTCACATGGATCTGGCTATACATATGATACGCATATTCCGATAATATTTTATGGCATTGGAGTTAAAAAAGGATCCAGTGTAAGACAAGTAAGTATAACGGATATTGCTCCTACTCTATCCATGATACTTGACATTTCTCTTCCAAACGCCTCTACAGGGTCACCCCTTAAAGAACTATTCGAATAAAACTTAACTTCAAGAGTTTAGTATAATATCTCTATGAGACTAATCTGGGTACTTTTAATTCTTACTTCGCTTTCTAGTTTTTCGCAGCCATTAAAAATTGCGAAACTCAAATATGATGGCGGAGGAGACTGGTATGCAAACAAAACAGCATTACCAAATCTTATTGAATTCTGCAATGATCATATCAATACCAATATGGCCATTTCTGAAGATATTGTTGAAGTAGGTAGCCCAGATCTATTCCTATATCCTTATGTGTATATGACTGGGCATGGAAATGTTGTTTTTAATAGTTTACAAGTCGAGAACTTAAGAAATTACCTGACTTCAGGTGGTTTTCTGCACATAGATGATAACTATGGTCTTGATCAATTTGTGCGCATCGAGATGAAAAAAGTATTCCCTGAATTAGATTTCGTTGAAATTCCTTTCGATCATCCTATTTATCATCAAAAATTTGATTTTGATAGAGGGTTGCCAAAAATCCATCAGCATGATGGAAAACCTTCCAAAGGTTTCGGGTTGATTTATCAAAATAGACTGGTATGCTTTTATTCATATGAATCAGATCTGGGAAATGGATGGGAAGATCAATCCGTATATAATGATCCACAAGAAATTCGACTGGAAGCCCTAAAAATGGGCTCTAACATTATTTCTTATGCATTTACTAGTGCTCAATAAATAGTAAAGCCCCAATCATCCTAAGAATCATGGGGCGATTACCTACCTGAAAACTTATTTACCAAATACTATCTTGATCCTCGAGGGTTGATGACTTTGGTGAAAGGCTCTCCTCCATTAATTGTGATTGTAACCTCATTGTCGCATGTTCCGTCACCGTAGTCTATAATCGCTACGTTATCGCCAGATGTATACTGCTTGATACCTGAAACAGGGATGAATACTCCACTAGACCAGCATGCTCTTTTATAAACTATTCGAGTTAAAATCTCCATGGAATAAGAATTCCCTTCTCTTCCTACACCATTTGCACTTCCTTCAACGCTTGCCTCATCATCAAGTGGGTTATCACCACGATGCCATGTGCGAGTTCTCGTAGATTCTCTTGTTGCAGTTGTGCCATCTTCAAAAGTCATCACACCACCAGTCAACGATATACTGAAAGTTGGATCATCATCAGCACTGGCTGAGATATTTTGAACCGTACGAGTCCCTTCTATTTGAACACCATCTAAACTAAATCCATCAAAAACGGCAGTACGTGAAGCTCCAGGAACTAATCTATGGTCAGTATAAGTGATAATAATCCTTCCAGCTCTGGTTCTTCCGCCCGGACCCTCACAACCAGCTCCGTAATCGATGGTTATTGTCTTAGCCTCTTCATCATGTGTAACTGAGGCGCAATCAAGAATTGCATCTCTTACTACTCTTCCACCTGTCTCTACAGATTCTAAACCTGCTTCCACAATTGAGTCAATATCTTCATAATTTGATTCTAATGTTGATTCTGCTTCTACATCAAGTTCTTCTACCAGATCAATGTCAGATTCCGAATTAGAGTCATCACTACATGAAGAAAGAAATGTGACAAATGCAATCGCAGTAACAAATAATAGCTTTTTCATAATTGTTTTATTTCTTGTAATTGTTTTTTCAAATGATTTGCTGCTTTGACAGACTCGATCTGAAAAGGTTTAATCACATCAGAAAAAAAATATTGCTATACAATTGACAAAAGGTGAACACTTAGGTTTAGTGACAATTATTCTCCTAATAGTGCTAATTGATTGTTTATTATTG
The DNA here is from genome assembly GCF_963691765.1 of Ekhidna sp. GTDB lineage: Bacteria > Bacteroidota > Bacteroidia > Cytophagales > Cyclobacteriaceae > Ekhidna. Next base: position 3,036,247 of record NZ_OY829375.1, on the reverse strand, counting down.
TAGTGCGTTGATTCTAAATCCACCCATATATGAAAAACTTCATAGCTGTAATGTTATTTTTATCGATCACACTTAGCGCATATAGTCAAGGATGTAGTGACGCTGGATTTTGCACAATGGGTGCAATGAAACCAGATCAGAATTATAGCAAGCGAATCGCGATTAAACTTCGTTCAATTGAATTCAACTACTACAGAGGGACAAGCTTAGTAACTCCAATTATTTATGCAGCAACTATTGACTTCAATCTAGGAATCAATGACTATAGCTCATTTCAAATCAAACTTCCCTACCAGTGGGTAGAAGGAAGCCTTGGTGAAACTGCTGGAATGGGTGATATATCTTTAAGCTATACTCGATTATTAAAAGCAACTCCTAAATGGAATATCAATGGAACACTAGGCGCAAAAATTCCATCCAATGATGGGAATACAACTGTTAATAATGAGTTTACGGGCAATGTTGATGCGCCAATACACATGTATTATCAACAAAGTTTGGGATCATATGATGCAATCGCAGGAGTCTCTGCAATAAGCAGCAAGTGGCTGATCGCTGCTGGAATCCAAGTGGCTCTTACCAGAAACAATAATCAATTTGTTTGGGGCAATTTCCCCGATTATCCATTTCAGGACTATGTACGTAAATACAATATTGGTCGTGAGCTATTAAGAGGAATAGACGTCATGCTCCGAGTTGAACGCAATTGGCGATTTACCAATTTTAATTTTTCATTGGGTGCCTTACCCATATATAGAATCACAAAAGATGAAGGAATACCTCCGGGAAGTAATGAACGAACAAAATTACCTAACACCACGGGCCTAGCCTTGGCCGTACTAGGAAGTTTTGGTTATCATTTTGATGTAAACAATAGCGTAAAACTTATACAGGGGATAAAGCTTGTAGATAGAGATTTCAACCCTGATGGGCTTACAAGAGATGAAGTTTTAAGCATTAGTTACGTTTATAAATTTTAATAATGAGGACACTGATTGTTACAATTTTGCTGATTTCATCAGTTGTTTCACTTGGACAAGGGAATCAACTTGATCAAGCAAATCAACTATTTGAGAGCAGTAAATTCGAAGAGGCCTATGCTTTATACAAAGAGGCCGGTAATATTCATTTTGCTAATGAATCGTATGATCAATATGTAGTTTCTCATTTAAAAATGATTGAATGTCAGCTTCAATTGGGAGATCCATTTCTTGCAAAGAATCTTGCATTAAACACGTTCGACTTCATTAATACTGAGATGCCAGATCAAAAAGTATTAAAAGCAAGGTGCCTCACTCAAATAGGGCTTAGTTACTTGAATCTTGGACATAATGATGATGCACTCGAAAACCTTTTGCAAGCGGAAAGTACGTTTCTAAACGAAGATTCTGACGATAGAGCAAACTGCTTGGATGCAATTGGTCAAGTATATAACAACAACGAGAATAAGCAATTGGCCATTCAATATCTTGAACAGGCTTTTAAAATGCGACGAAAGCTATTTGGCCCCCAATCAATCGAAGCAGCAAATTCATATAATAATCTTGGTCAAGTATTTTTAAAAACAGATCCACTACAGGCGATTATTTATTTCAATCGTGCAAAAGGAATCTATGAAGAGAAATTAGGTAATAATAGCATCAGAGCGCTTCGAGCAAACCTGAATATCGCCTTTGCTGAAATGGAGCAAGAAAATTATGACGATGCGCTAGATCAATTGAATGAAGTCAAGCTGATATATGATGCAATATATTCCGGAGAACACCCGAATAAAGCATACATACTTACCATTATAGGTAATGTGCATCTTAAAAAAGAGGAGTATGAAAGGGCATTGCTAAACGGAAATGAAGCATTAGAAATGTATATTTCTTTATTTGGAGAAAAGCACCCTGATGTTGCAAATACCTATTATTTGATTGGTGAAATCTATAAAGCTAAAAGTGAATTTAAAGTTTCTGTAGAATTTTATCAGCGAGCTCTTTATGCAAACCTCCCTGATCAAGTTTACTCAGATGTGTACGACCTACCCATCTTACAAAATTATTTTAATGGAGATATTCTGCTACGAACATTACAAGCCAAAGCAATTGCACTTGGTGCGTTACATTTTGAAAAATCACTAAATGTGAAAGATTTAGTGGGTGCTATAGATACCTATCGCAAGTGTGATGATTTGATCACTATCATAAGAAGAAAACGTCTCAATGAGCAAGACAAACTAAGGTTGGGTCAAATAGCTAAAGAAGTGTATGAAAGCGGAATCCAATTATCACTAATACTTAGTGAACAAAGTTTCAATAGAAAAAAATACATTCAGACGGCTTTTGATTTTTGCGAACGAAGTAAATCTTCAGTTTTACTTGAGGCTATTACAGAATCTAAAGCGAAGAAGTTTGCTGGCATTCCAGATGAGCAAATAGCATTAGAAGATAGCCTGAAAGATGAAATATCCTATCTAGAGCAACAATTGGCTCAACAAGAAAATGCTGAAAATCAAGAAATGAAGGATCTTCTATTTAGCTATCAAAATGCTTACAGAGACTTCATTTCAAACTTAGAAACCAATTACCCACAATACTATAGCTTAAAATATGATCAGTCTATTGCGACAATAGCTTCGGTAAAAAAGCATTTAAGTAGCAATATGGCAATGCTTTCATATTTCTTAGGTGACAAGGACCTATACGTTTTTATAATTACCAACAAGGGTATGAAGGCAGAGAGAAAGCCTAAAGATTCAAATTTAGAAAAGCTGGCTTCAGCTTTAAGAAACGCAATAAAATACAACAGCAAAAGCGCCTTTCTTAAAACATCAAAGTCTTTACATTCCCTGTTAATACCATCACTACCAACGACCATTAATGAACTTGTAATTCTTCCCGATGGAATACTTGGAACATTGCCCTTCGAATCGTTTGTCGATGCCAACGATGAATCTGATGATTACATGAATGCGAAATTTTTAATTAAAGACTATCACATCTCATATGACTATTCTGCCACACTTTTTAATGATCGAGTAGCTGATGATGAACAGATAAACCCAGAAATATTACTTATTGCGCCGGTAAGCTTTGAAGAAAATGAAGTCAGAATGAACCCACTACCAGGGTCTGAAAAAGAAATTGATGAGATCAGATATCTATTTATGGGAAGTAGCAGTGCCACCAAAATCCAGGTTGGAAGTGATGCTAGCGAAGCCAACTTTAAAAAAGAAAACCTCAGCAAGTATCGGTACCTTCACTTTGCTACTCATGGATTAGTAAATGAATCGGAGCCTGCCCTCTCCAGAATTTTCCTAAAGCCTGGTTCAAATGAAGACGGAAGCCTGTACACAGGAGAGATATATAATCTCAATATAGATGCTGATTTAGTCACACTTTCTGCATGCGAAACTGGCTTGGGTAAGGTAGCTAAAGGAGAAGGTATAGTTGGCCTTAGCAGAGCTTTGCAATATGCCGGAGCGAATAACATTATTGTTTCTCTTTGGCAAGTAGCGGATGCCTCGACTGCTCAAATGATGATTGAATTTTACAAATACAATCTAAATAACGAACACCACGGCTATAACTCTGCGTTGAGGACCGCAAAGCTCTCGTTGCTTTCTTCAGAAGAATACTCACGGCCCTACTATTGGGCACCATTTATTTTGGTCGGTATGTGATTATCTTTAGAATGTGAACAGAAAAATCTCTTTCGGTCTTACTGCATTCATACTATTCCTGATACTGTTTGATGCATTCCAGCAAAAATATTATCTGGAATCCTTTAACCTCCTTCCTGAAGGAGAGGTTTTATCACTTGCATATTTACTAAAACAACACAGCATTAGATGGATAATTTGGGCGCTAATATCGGTACCATCTTCTTTTCTCATATGGAAGGAATTGATCAGAAATAAGCGCGCATTACCTTCTCAGTCCATATTTCGAATTAGCACTGTAATAGTATTGACAATCCTTATCTCAATAACTGCTGTAAGCATTCAGTCTATTTTCCATCAAGGATTAAATATTGAAAGTAATACACTATATGAATTTTTTGTCTTTTTCATTTTTCAAAAGGGGCTTACTTTTTTGATGGCATCAATTACTGTTGCACTAATTCTATATAATCAATCAAGTGAGCAGACCATTGAAAGTCAATTTGTAGAAATTAAAAATCTAGAACGAAAAAGCACTGATTTAGAAGAAGCTCTAAATATGTCTTCTAAGAGTGAACCACATTTAAATATTAAAATTGGTCATAGGTTTCAACCAATTCCTCTCAACGAGATAGTTTGGATTCAATCGGATGACTATTGCGTAAAAGTACATACCGAGGATAAAGCATTTAGCTTTCGAAAAAGTATGAAATCACTTGAGGAGCAACTATCTAGGTATGGATTCATAAGAGTTCATAGAGCTGCACTTCTGAATCTCAATTTCCTCCATCAAGTAAATTTTGATTCATCTACTATTGAATTAAGTAATACTACTCAATTGCCATTGTCAAAAACAGGAGCAAAAGCGCTCAAGCAGAAGTTGGAGCAAGACGCCATCTAAATCGATTCCCTGCAAATAAATAAGCACTTGCTGCAATAATTAGTGGTTTCCAAAACAAGGTCAGTTTGTTTACCAAAAACTATCTTATGAAAAAACTACTATTACTCTTATCGATAATTGCGTATTCAAATCTTATCGCTCAATATAATTATGAGCCATCGACTGAATACCCATATGGGAGATTGAATCCTGAAGCTCCAGAACAAACTGCCGATTATGCTCCAATTATAGGTGCGTGCAAATGCAAATCAGTCGCTCGAGTTAATCAAACAACTTGGGCAGATACTGTTATGATGCGATGGACATTTAAGTATATTATGAATGGCATGGCCGTTCAAGACCAAACGCTTAAAGCTGATGGGGTACACTCAGGAAGCATTCGACAATACAACGCAGACAGTTCAAATTGGTATGTCCATTACTATTCTACATCAGCTGCGACACCTACATTATCAGCATGGTCTGGCAATAAGGTAGAAAATGGAGATATAGTTCTCTATAAAGATCAAACTGCCCCAAATGGCATGGAAGGGTTTTTCAAAATCGTGTTCTCTAATATTTCAGAAGATGGATTCAATTGGACAGGTGCATGGGTAGATAAAACAGAATCAATTGTATACCCAACCTGGCGTATCTATTGCGACAAATTGGAATGATTATTCAGGATTATTAACAAGTAAGGAGTCATTTTTTTACATTTTTAAAAAATAATTTGACACCTTGCTTGTTCTAATACCTGTAATCGATACGTATGAAGAGAGTAAAAATCGGTGACATGGTGGAAAGTGATTATGGCAAAGGAAAGGTGCTCGCTGAGACCAAAGAATGGTTTATCCATGATAACTCAGCTAATAATAGCGATTCTGAATTTGCGATATTGAAGTCAGATGACAATTACCAAGTGGTAAAAGAATTAGAACTTCAAGCTTCCTAATGTCTAAATGCTTTATTCAGCGACCAATAAGTCTATGATTTCATTGAATCGTTGATCAAAGGAACGGTAATATTCGCCTGTTGCTGGTCCATTAAAGTAGCTATGAACGTAGCGAACGAACCCTTGCTTATCTAAAATAACAAGCGTAGGGAATGCTTCTATGCGCTTCATAAATGGAAATGGTGTGGCAGCGCCTGTTTTACTTAACCTCCCGCCTAAGACTAAATCATACTCGATTTCATTCACCACTTTATATTTTTCTAATCGTTCCATACCGTAATCTTGCGAATAATTTGCCTCATATGAAGAAGCTAGGATTGAAACCCTATCCTTGTTTTTTCGATACCATTCTACCAGATATTTGGTCTGATCATGGCTATTAGGACACCAGGTACCAAACAGTTGAATAATCAACACTTTGCCCTCGTATTTAGATGGATCAATCGCATCTTTTCCTTGACCAGCACCAAGTAAATCGTAGTAGGGTTTGTGAGTTCCTGGATCTACTCTAACCATTTCAAATGGATCTTTAAGCTCAGCGTCTGAATCATATGTAGCTTGCCAAGGTTCTGAATATCCATTGTCATAAATCATTTCTCCACTCCATCCTTCTGGAGATCTTTTACCTAAAAACGCAAATGCGTGAGCTCCATCAAAGCAAGAGAGCTTCATTGAATCTCCATCAAGAATACCTTCGAAAAATCTATAATCGCTGACTTCAGTCATGATTGTCCCTGACACTATATGCCCTTGTTGCTTAAACAAGCCTACCCCTTTCGACATTCCAGGTGTATCCGGAGAAAAAGTAATGGACCAACGTTCTTCTATTGGTGCAAACGGCTGAACACTATTTTTCTGCATTCTGGCTCTTCCAAAATCTGCTTTAAAGGGGATACTTAAATCTCGGTAATATTTGTTGTAGGTACCACTCATACCCATTGCACTAAAACTTGCTCTTATCTCAACATCAAATGGATCAAGAGGTACAATAATGCTATCATCTTTTATCTCAACATTTTTAATTACCCGACGATCACCACCATTTATAATAATGATCTCAGGAGAGTCGCCTGTTGGATATCCAACTTCAAAAATGAAAGGCACTTCTGCACTATCATAAGAGATGACTCCACGCCACTGTCCCGACTTAATGAATTGAGATGAGCTACAAAATGCGATAAACAGAAAGAGTGTGGTGACTAGATATTTCATACGTTTTAATATAATCAGTTATCCTCTCTGATTACTTATTTTGGTATATTTATTAATTAACTAACCTAAAATTAATTATGACAAATGGATCTGTAAAGGCACCAACCTGGTTTATGGTTGTAGCTGTAATCGCCCTTATTTGGAATCTTCTTGGTGTGCTAGCATATCTTGGAGAGGCTTTCGCAACTGAAGAAATGATCGCAGCCATGACCGAAGAGCAAAGAAACATGTTAGAAAATAGACCTGCATGGGCTACTGCAGCATTTGCATTAGCTGTATGGGGTGGATTGTTTGGATGTCTTTTGCTCGTGTTAAAAAAGAAACTTTCGCAATTAATCCTATTCATTTCGCTAGTTGGTGTTCTCGTTCAAATGATTTACAACCTATTCATAGCAGGATCTACCGTTACCTATGGACCTGGACAGATTGTAATGGCTCTTATGATTCCTTTGATTTCCATTCTACTGGTGCTAATGGCAAAGAAAGGTATTGCTGCAGGTTGGCTCAAATAAATAATATTGAATCACTAATTAAGGCTGTTCTAATTGAATGTAGATCCGATTAGAACAGCCTTTCTTATTTAGTGGATTAATGCATCTTTGCCACACATGACATTTAATGACTTTAACCTAGACGATCAGCTTACAGAGGCAATCGATCATATGGGCTTCTCTGAAGCTACCCCCATTCAAGAGCAAGCTATTCCTGCTATTCTAAAAGGAAAAGATCTTATAGCTTGTGCTCAAACCGGAACCGGTAAAACTGCAGCGTTTGTCATTCCTGCGCTCAACTACTTAGCACAAAATCCAAGTGACGATGTAAAGATTGTTGTAGTAGTACCCACTCGAGAATTAGCCATACAGATTGATCAACAGATCGAAGGGTTTTCATATTTCCTTCCAGTCCATTCAATAGCTATTTATGGCGGCGGAGACGGATCAGATTTTGAGCAACAGAAAAAAGCACTAACAGAAGGAAGCAATATTGTTGTGGCCACACCTGGTAAACTTATTTCTCACCTGAATTTAGGATATGTAAAATTTGATCAAGTAACTCACTTAATACTTGATGAGGCTGATAGAATGTTGGATATGAACTTCTACGACGATATCAAGAAGATCATTACATTTCTACCGAACCTGTCTCAAACGTCAATGTTTAGTGCTACCATGGCACCTAAGATTGAAAAGCTTGCTAAGAGCATTCTTAATGAACCCCTTAGAATAACGCTAGAGCTAGCTAAGCCTTCAGAAAAAATCAGTCAGGAAGTTTACAAAGTTGAAGAGGGATATAAAACTGAGCTTATTAGCAAGTTAATAAGTCGATATAATGAGTTTGAAAGCATATTGGTATTTAGTTCTACCAAAAAGAAAGTTTCTGATATAGTCAAAAGCCTGAATAAAGCTGGGCTGGAGTCTAAAGGAATTTCTTCAATGCTTGATCAAGACGAACGCGAGCGTATTCTACTCAAATTCCGCGCAAAGAAACTACGCATTCTCGTAGCGACAGACGTACTATCGAGAGGTATTGACATCAAGGACATCAATTTGGTAATAAACTACGATGTACCAAACGATGCAGCAGACTATGTACATAGAATTGGAAGAACAGCAAGAGCTAAAACAAGTGGTGTTGCCATAACACTAGTAAACAAAGATGATGGCTATAAGATGAAGCGAATCGAGAAGCTCATCGAAAGAAAGCTCGAAAAGGTTGATTACCCAATGAAAATGAGGTAATCAAGATTTCACTCCTCACACACATACTAAAGAGCTAATTGAGGTCAATTTTTGTCGTCATGCCGTCCTTCAGAGCCAAAATCAATTCGAAATTCGATGAATTGGATAACCTATCTACGCGAATAACCATTTATAGCTGTTAATTGAGTTGAGAATACTTAGACCACTAGATGGTCAGATTAATGGTTATGAGAAAGATATTATTACTAACAATAGTTTTAACGAGCTGCATCGAAACAGATCTGCAAGCTCCTATCGCAGAATCTCTGCGTATCGTTCCATCTGGTGAGTCTTTCAGAGTTGGAGCTTCATATGAACTCGTATCCGAGTTTTTAAATTCAGATGGGATGATTGAAGAAGTAGATGTTCTATGGACAACATCGGATCCAAGTGTATTTAGCATCACTGGCAGTACTGGCTCAGGTATCTCTGAAGGAACTGCTATAATAACAGTAAGCGCTAGAGGACTAGAAGCATCTGAAGAAATTGTAATCGAGTCTTCTAAAGGATCACTCACCATAACTATGTATGTAAGTCAATTGCAAGTAGGTAATGATTTTTTAATGGGAGCCAACTACATTGACTCTGATGGCAACTCTGGAAATACGGCAGTGACATGGACTAGCTCTGATGAAACTATCGCTTCAATAAATTCCAGCGGCTTAGTTAATGCACTTTCTGCTGGTACTACAAATATACAAGCCAGTGCATCTGGTTTTTCAGATGCAGTGACCCTTACAGTGGTGGATGGAACGGTTATGGTAGACCCAGAAGTGAGAATTACTCATTTCATTGAAGAAGTTAATGTTGGAGAAAATTTCCAATTTCAAGCTAGCTATTTTGATTCCAATGCAATGGTTGATGAAGATCAAACAATATCTTGGACAAGTAGCAATACATCTGTATTAACCATCGATAATACCGGATTGGCTACTGGGATTGCTCAGGGCGAAGTAACAATAGAAGCATCAGCAAATGGTGTTGCGACTGATTTGACTGTATCAGTTGTTGGCGAGGCTACCACAACAAGAACAGGATCATTACAAGGAACTGGCTATAGTATAAGTGGCGATTTCAGCATGACTTATAACGAAGATGACGATTTAATCCTTACCGTTTCAAACTTCAATACTGATGGCCCAGGTCCATATTTTTATTTGACTAATCAAACAACCAGCATTGCAAATGGTCTCAATTTAGGATCTGCAGAATCAAATGGCTCTTATACTATAAATGTTTCGGAGATAGCAAGAGATGAGTCGGTAGAGGTAGATCTATTCACATATTCGGTACTCATGATATGGTGCGAGCCATTCGGAGTAAGACTTGGGTTCGGCGAATTCGATAATTAAATAAGACTACATCCTAGATAATCATAATATGAGAATCAAATTTTTAATTCTTTCAGTGTTCACTCTCTTTTCGTTCCAAGTATTTGCAGGTGGTGGTTGGCCTCAAAAGAAAGGAAAGGGATATTTCAAAGTTGGTCAGTTTGCGCTTATTGCAAGCAGGTATTATAATCCAGAGGGTAATAAAATTCGAATTGAACCTAAAATCTCTTTGTTTACCACTTCTCTTTACGGTGAATACGGACTTACCGATAAATTGACAATAGTTGGATATGTGCCATTTTTTACAAGATCGATTTTAAATAACCTTCAAAGAAGAGATGGAGAGTTTGTTGAAGGCAATCAGCTTACTTCCTTTGGGGATACTGACATTGGAATAAAATACGGGCTTATTACCGACAAACCTATTGTAGTCAGTGCTTCATTAATACTTGGTCTACCTTTTGGTAATCCAGGAGGAACAGAAACCAGTTCTCTTCAAACTGGTGACGGTGAATTCAATCAAAAGCTAATAATCGAAGCTAGTAAGTCACTCTATCCTATCCCGGCCTATGTGAGTGTATTAGTGGGAGTTAACCATCGAACAGAAGGATTTTCAGAAGAATTCCATTACGGAATTGAAGCAGGGTACACATATAAAAGCGTCACAGCAATTGCAAAATTATCTGGGGTAGAATCTTTTATGAACGGACTTTCTGGTGACAATTCCCAGCAAAGCGTCTTCGGCAACAACATAGAATTTTTAATGTTCTCCCCTGAAATTAGCTATGAATTTAAGTCTAAAAAAGCTGGACTTACAGCAGGAACCAGCATAGCCCTTTCGGGACGACAAGTACTAGCTAGCCCGGCCTATACGGCAGGAGTTTATTTAAAAATCTAGGCCTCCCTTCTTAGTACTTCCATTGGTGATTGTTTTACAACGCTTCTACTATTTAATAAACCAATTAATACGCTCATTCCTGTGACAGCAACAAATACAATCCCTATTTGAACAGGATTTGGGATGAAAGTGAATTCAAAGAGAAACTTGCCCAATAGCGTGCAAAACAAAGCAGCTAAAAATATTCCACTCACTGCGCCTAAACTTCCAAGGAAAAAATATTCTGCCAATGTAATCGTCCAAAGCTGTTTTTTAGATGCCCCGAGAGTTCTGAGCAATACGTTTTCTTGAACACGTTGGAATTTGCTGAGGATAATTGAGCTAATCATTACAATTATACCGGTACCAATACTGAAGAAAGCCATAAACTGTATTACAAAAGCTACTTTACCTAGCACATCTTCCAAAGTCTTAAGAATTAGCTCCAAATCGATTATTGATACATTTGGAAATTGCTTAACCACTTCTTGCTGATACCTTACTGAAGTCAGCATTTCATCAATTCTAGTAACTATTACATGAAATTGAGGAGCTCGCTCCAATACTCCAGAAGGAAATAAAACCAAGAAGTTAGTTTGGACCCTTCTCCAATCTATCTCGCGGAAACTACCAACATATACTTTTAACAATGCACCCTGTACATTAAAAAGTAACTCGTCTCCTATCTCAATATCTAAATTATCCTTAAAACTTTCAGAAATGCTGACATAGATACTGTCATTCCTTATTTCCCCTATCCATTCACCTTCTACTATTTTTTCAGAATCAATCAGCGAGTCTCTGTAAGTAACTCGATATTCTCGACTATATGCCCAATCTGAAATTGAAACTGTCGTATCGTTGTATGCTTCATCCTTTGTGTAGCCTCTGACTTCCAGTAAACGCATAGTAACCACTGGAACATCCTGAATGATCGGCAACTCATATTCAGCTGTTAAGCTCTTTAAATCAGCGTGCTGGTCTTCTTGTATATCGAAAAGAACCGTATTTGGTCGGTTGTTGGAAGCAGACAAAGAAACTCTTTGAACCAACAAATCCTGCATGAAATACAAGGTTGCTAGGAAAGAAGTGCCTAAACCAAGGGCCATTATTAGAATAACAGTTTGGTTATTTGGTCGGTATAAATTCGAAAAGCCTTGTCTCCATACGTATGATAGATTCTTAGGCATAAGGCGTCTGGTAAGCCAACTCATACCCTTCCCTATTCCACCTAAAAAAACTATCGCACCGATTAAAATGGAAGAAAAAACAATGGCTTGAGAAAAGGATTGAATTTGCCAAAAAACTGAAAAGAAGATAAATAACCCGATACCGCTCAAAATAGGAATGAGAAGCTTATCAAACTTGGTTTTTGCAGAACCAAAACCCAATCGTATTGCTGAAAGTGGGCTTATCTTTCTTAATCCAACCAAAGAAAGCAAACCAAAAAGAACAGATATAATAACACCAATTAAAACCCCGACTATTAGTGCAGGCCAATAGGGAACCGGATCAAGGTCTATTGGAAGAAAATCTTGAACAATAACGGGGAGATACATATGTATTACTAATCCCAGAATACTGCCAATAAAAGAACCAATGAATCCAAACAGAGCAACTTGGATTAGATAGACTCCAACAGCTTGCTTTGCTTTCATTCCTAAACACCTCAATACAGCCACAGCTTGGACTTTACTTTTTGCATAGACATAAATCGAACTTGCTACTCCCAAGCAGCCAAGAAGTAAGGCTGTAAATGCAACTAATTCCAAGAAGTTGGACAAATTTTCAAAATCTTCACCGGTCTCTCTCTTCTCTTCTTCGACCGTTTCTACATCAAATCCTTTACTTTCAGTCAAATTCGCTTTCTTACTCCACTGATTTGCTGTATCTGCTGGATTATCAGAAAACATAAAATAATGAACATAATTAACTCTGCTTCCTTTTTGAATAAGGTCAGTCTGTTCTAGATATCGAAACGGGATATAAACAACTGGAGAAACAGAAGAAGAAACGTCAGTTTGACCAGGTATTTGAGTAATGGCACCTATTATCTCAAAAGTGACTAAACCAACACTCAAACTATCTCCTACTTGAGCACCATATTGAAGCATCATTTTTTCATCTACTAGTGCATACTTTCCAGTCTGAAATCGCTTTGAAGCATCCGCAGGTTTGGTGGCGATTTCTCCGTAATATGGATATTCTCCTTCAAGAGCACGAACTTGGACTAATCGTGTGGCACTTGTTTTTGGAAACATGACCATAGAGGCAAAGTATCTTTCCTGAGAATATTCATTAGTCATTGATTTAAATGACTGTAACAGAGTATCTGCCAATTCTCTTCTCCCTTGAATACGGACATCCGAACCAACCAATCCTTTGGCTTGGTTATCAATTTCTACTAATAGATTTTCTCGAAAGGATGTTATCCCAACCATTGCAGCTATTCCCAATGAAATAGAAGCGATAAAAAGTAGAAGTTTACCTCTACTTTTTCTACTGTCTCTCCACGCCATTTTCCAAGGCCAAGAGCGACTATACTTAGAAGGTTCTATCTTAATGCGCTTGTCCATGATTAAGAGGCAGTCTGTCTCATCCGTGAAACATTTGAGCCCTTCCTTTGATCAATTATTCTTCCCCCTTTCAGCTGTATAATCTGATTAGTCTTTTCAGCCAATTCCAGGTCGTGAGTAACAATAATGAGTGTAGTGCCTTTCTCTTTATTTATTTCAAATAAAAGATTTTCTACAGATTGCCCTGTTTCTTCATCAAGATTACCTGTTGGCTCATCCGCAAATAAAATTTTAGGCTCATTTGAAAATGCTCTCGCTATTGCTACACGTTGTTGCTCTCCACCAGAAAGTTGCGAAGGGTAATGGTTCAATCGCTCTCCTAAACCTACCCGATTAAGTAATGAAGTTGCCTGATCTCTAGCTGTTTTTATTCCCTGTAATTCCAAAGGAATCATTACATTTTCTAATGCTGTCAGCGTCTGAATTAATTGAAAATTTTGAAAGACAAACCCTACATATTGATTGCGGATTTGAGCCATTTCATCCTCATTCAACTTATCCAACAGGATACGATTCAAGGTTATTGATCCAGTAGATGGCCTATCTAAACCTGCACATAAACCAAGTAAGGTGGTTTTACCACTACCCGAAGGTCCAACCACCGCAACAGAAGAGCCTTCAGCCACTTTGAAATTAATATCATCTAACACATGGACTTCCTTGGCCCCATTCTTAAATGTTTTGGAGGTTGATGATACCTCTAAAATCGATGCTTCGTTTGGCATGTAGAAAATTTTAGGATTGTAAACGCAAAGCGTTCTCTCATGTTTGTATCTTGTGCTTAACTCTGTAAAAATGAGCTAAGCGGTGATTTTGTTACATCATTAATCGTTTAAACTTCAATTTGTCAACCAATGTTCATTAAAGTCGGAAAATTAATCCTGTTGCTAATGCTTGTAAGTTGTGGATCTCCCAGCAAATCAACAGAAAAACCAACAAGAAAAACTTCAGATTCTGAATCTACCTCCGAAACAGAATCAAATGAAAAGGTGATTTTGTTTTTTGGGAATAGCATCACTGCTGGATATCAACTCGACATGGATCAAGCATTTCCAGCATTAATTCAAAAAAGGTTAGACTCTTTGAATTTTAACTATAGGACGATAAATGCAGGATTGAGCGGTGAAACTTCGGCTGGAGGTGAAAGCAGAATAGGTTGGGTACTCAAAACTGTTCCAGATATTTTCTTTCTTGAGCTTGGTGCAAATGATGGTTTGCGTGGTTTAAAGCTTAGTGAAACTAAAAAGAGTCTTCAAGCCATAATTGATGCCGTAAAAAAGGAAAATCCAGAAGTGAGCATAATTATCGCTGGCATGATGGTTCCGCCTAATCTAGGTCAAGATTACACAAACGAATTTAAGGGAATGTTTCCTTGGCTTGCGGAGAAGAATGATGCAGTATACATACCTTTTTTGCTAGAAGGGGTCGCTGGAATACCGGAACTTAATTTAAAGGATGGAATCCACCCAACACCAGAAGGTCATGAAATAGTAGCTGAGACGGTATGGGAAGCTTTAGAACCGCTACTCTAATCAATTAAAACATTTGTTATGAAGTATTTGATCAGTTTTTCATTTGTATTTGTCCTCATCTCCTGTACAACAACAAGAGAAAATGAAAACGGAAAAAGCCCTTATGATAAATTTAATGATGAGGAAGTCAGGGAAGTGATGGAAAGAGCCATCGAATACGCTGGAGGCATTAAACAGTGGAGAAAACTTAAGACTATTGAATATACTAAAAGAAGTAAGCTAATTCTAGAAGGTAATATTTTAGAATACGACATAACTCAAGAGCATTCATATCAAATGCAACCTGATTTTTCAGCTACAATAAAATGGAATCAAGATTCATCTAAACATCTCATAAAGCATTCCCTGGAAGAAAGCATTCGAATGTTAAATGATACAATCGTAGATCTAGATCCCTCAAAAATAAAAGAGTCAGTTATGAGCGCGCTATTTGTTCTTGGAATGCCATTTAAACTCATGGATGATGGGGTTCAACTTAGCTATTCAGGATCAACATTATTTATGGACTCAGTTGAAGCAGATGTGATCCAGGCTCTTTACGACCCAGAGAATGTGTCTACTCATTCGACAAACGACCTTTGGTGGTTCTATTTCGAGAAGGAATCGGGAAAATTTCTAGGTAGCAAAGTCTATCATGCACCAACCTACGCGCTTATTCACAATTTAAGCTTTACCAATACCCCAATAAAATTCCCAAAACGACGCAAAAGTTATAGAGTCGATAGTCTCGAGAACATTCAATTCCTTCGAGCAGAGTTTTGGTATTCAGAATTTAAAATGGATTGATTTGATAGCTTCATAAGAAGGGTTAGTAATTGGATTTTTGCGCTATTTCAGCGATATTGAAATAACTAAAAACCTAACCTAATGAATAATATTTATTACATCATTCACCTTGTTTTTGCCATTTGGGTTATCTACGAGGTGTGGGCTAAATCCAAAATGGGCGGTGGAGCTAAAATCGTCTGGACAATTTTGGCTCTGCTATTTAGCGTTATTACTGCCATTGTTTACTACTTCATGAAGAAGAAATAACAAGAAGCCCGCATTGCTGCGGGCTTTTTTATTAGTCATACACCCACTAGATATACTTCTTTTAGCCTTAACTTTGCCGCCCCTATGAAAAAGGTTGCATTTTATACCTTAGGCTGCAAGCTGAATTACTCCGAAACCTCATCTATTTCAAGGATGTTTGAGGAAAAAGGATATGTTAAAGTTGATTTCACAGACCAACCTGATATTTTCATTATTAATACTTGTTCAGTTACTGAGAATGCTGACAAGAAGTGCAAGAAGATCGTAAAAGAAGCTAAAAAAATATCTCCGAGTGGCTTCGTTACAATCATTGGCTGTTATGCTCAACTTAAGCCAAAAGAAATTTCAGAAATTCCAGGCGTTGATGCCGTCCTAGGAGCAGCAGAAAAATTCAGACTTTTTGATTACCTAGATGATTTTACCAAAGGCGGTGTTTTTGCATCGGAAATAAAGGAGGCAAAGACATACAACGCATCATACTCAATTGCAGATAGAACAAGAACGTTTTTAAAAGTTCAAGATGGTTGCAATTATGGATGTGCATTTTGCACCATTCCTCTGGCTAGAGGAAAAAGTAGAAGTGACTCTATCACTAACATTTTAAATCAAGCAAAAGAAATTGCCAATACAGAGGTAAAAGAAGTTGTATTGACTGGCGTGAATATTGGTGATTTCGGTATCCAAGAAGGTAAAAGAAAAGAGAAATTCATAGACCTCGTTAAAGGCCTTGATCAAATAGAAGGAATAGACCGTTTCAGGATATCATCCATTGAACCAAACTTGCTTACTAATGATGTTATAGAGTTTGTAGCAAAATCAAAAAGATTTGTACCTCATTTCCACATCCCGCTTCAATCCGGCAGTGATAATATTCTAAAAAAAATGAATCGTCGCTACCTGACAGATTTATATAAAAGCCGAATAGAAAAAATTAAATCGCTAATGCCGACATGCTGCATTGGTGTGGATGTAATAGTTGGATTTCCAGGGGAATCTGAAGAAGAGTTTTTAAATACCTATAATTTTCTAAACGAATTAGATGTTTCCTACCTACATGTTTTCACCTATTCTGAAAGACCTAATACAAAGGCCGTAGAAATGGAAGGAGCTGTAGATCTTGGAGAAAGAAATCGTAGATCTAAAATGCTAAGAGGATTGTCGGAGAAGAAAAGAAGATATTTCTACGAACAGCAGTTAGGTAATACATTCCAAGTTTTATTTGAAGAAGATGTTGAAGATGGAATCATGCATGGTTTTACTGAAAACTATGTAAGAGTAGCAGCTAAGTATGATCCGATTCTTATAAATGAAGTCAAGAACGTTATGCTCAAAGAAATAAACTCCAATGGGCATGTTGAGGTTGAAGAAGCGGAAGAAATCTTCACCCACTAAATAAAGCCATTCATAAAAAGATTCACTTACAATCTTATTTGACCCGTGTTGCTGATTATTTTTGATTCAACAGAGAATTGATATGAAAATAATTTGTATCGGCAGAAACTATGCAGAACATATTGAAGAGTTAGGAAATGAACGCCCGGCGCATCCGATCATTTTCATGAAACCGGATACAGCTCTTCTTAAAAGTAATGATCCATTTTATTACCCAGACTTTTCAAAAGATATTCATCATGAAGTTGAGGTTTTGGTCAAAATAAAAAAAGAAGGAAAATCAATACAAAAAGAATTCGCTCATCAATATTATGATGAGATTGGGTTAGGAATTGATTTCACGGCTAGGGATTGGCAAACCAAGGCCAAAGAGAAAGGTCATCCTTGGGAATTAGCTAAAGCATTTAATAGCTCAGCTCCTGTATCTCAATTTATCAAAAAGGGGGATCGAAATATGACTGACATTAATTTTAAACTTGAAGTTAATGGTGAGGAAAAACAGAAAGGAAATACTAGTTTAATGTTATGGCCAATCGATGAACTAATTTCTTATGTTTCAAATTTCATCCTGCTAAAAACTGGTGATATCGTATTCACCGGAACTCCAAAAGGTGTTGGCCCTGTGCAAATTGGAGATCGTTTGGTAGGATATTTGGAAGATCAAGTTATGTTCGATTTTGAGGTACGATAATCTGTGAAAAGAATATTCATATTTGCGTTCTATCTATTGCTCTTTGAAGTCCAAAGTCAGGATATCAAATCCGCTGAATATCAATTTCCAATAAATCCTGGCCAGCAAAATTATTTAGCAGGAACTGTAGGAGAAATCAGAGGATCTCATTTTCATACAGGAATTGATGTGAAAACAGGTGGCCGTACTGGTCTTCCAATATACGCGGTAGCTGATGGTTATATATCCAGGATAAAAGTATCTGCATCAGGCTATGGGCATGCACTTTATATGAAGCACCCAAATGGGACATTCTCCGTCTATGCCCATTTGGAGGCGTTTGGTTCAAAAATCGACGCTTGGACTTTAAAGGAACAGTACAGAAAAGAATCTTTTGAAGTTGACCTCTTTCCAGAGGCCGATCAATTCAAATACAAGAAAGGCGATATCATTGGATTTTCAGGAAATACGGGATCTTCTAGTGGGCCACACCTTCACTTTGAGATCAGAGATGCCAATCATCAACCCATTGATGTCCTCACACTTGGATTTAAAGAAATACGTGACAGCAAGCCTCCTGTGGTTCAAAAGGTGGCATTCGTAACCCTTGATAAGGATGCAAGGATCAATGGTTTCTTTGGCAGGTATGAGTTTAACCTAATTAAATCTACAAGCTGGTATCAAACGAAAGAACCCATTCACCTTGAGGGAAATATAGGTGTTGAAATTTACTCTTACGACCCAATGGATGGAATCCCTAATAAAAACGGAATAGTAAAAACTACTTTTCAACTTGATGGGGATACAATTTTCTCCGAGCACAAAAAGATTTTCTCTTTCGGTAAACAGAGAAATGTACTGGTACACTACAATTACTCGGCATACAAGAAAGGAAGTAGGAGATTTAATAGACTTTACTTAGCTGATGGTAACGAACATAACATGTATACCTCCGTTAATCGAGGAATCAACTTTGATGATAAAAAAGAAATTCTAATCGAGACTGAAGACAGTTATAAGAATAGCTCCACTACGAGAATCCTAATAAATAGCACTAAGGTTAACAATCCACCCAAGCTTACTAAACCAGAAAAAATAGGAAATTATCTTCATTTCAAGTCTAATCAACAGGCATCTGTCCTGCTTGATGAGTGGATAAATATTGAGCCTTATATGAGAAATGAGGATGATCACTATTACACCTGGGATTTAAGAGATGGTGCACCAAAAAGCATTTTTGTGAATGGTGAGACTATTCATACTGATTTGGTTGGACAGCTTCCATCAAATCAGAAAATCAGTTATCTACAACCAGAATTCACACTAGATCTTACTAATAGATCATTATTTGACACGCTTTATCTCGCTTTCAAAAAAGAGATTGACACCATCAAAAACTTAGAGTTATTCCATTTTAAAAATCCCACAGAGCCATTTAGATCCGATATGAAGATTTCTTTAAAACCAGAAAAGTCCTATAATCAAGAGAAAGCAATGGTTTATTCTGTTTTTGGAAGAAGGTTTAATTACATGGGAGGTGAATGGAAGGATAACGAAATCACATTTTCAACTAGAGATTTAGTCAGCTATACAATCTTGGAAGATAGCATTCCTCCCTCTATTGAAATGAAAATGGCCAATTCCGAAATGCTAAAATTCAAAATTAGTGACGAATTGTCCGGAATAAAGACTTTTAAGGCTTCAATAAATGGGGAATATATTCTTATGCAATATGAACCAAAAAAGAAATTGATATGGTCTAAGAAACTAAATCAAAACATTCCATTTAGAGGTAAGTTTGTATTGGAGGTAATTGATAATTCAAATAACGAAACTATTTATACTAAAACACTATGATCACACTTAAGCCTGGAGATAAAGCCCCAAATTTTGAAAGCAAAGATCAAGATGGTAATCCGATCAAACTTTCGGACTACAATGGAAAAAAAGTAGTTCTATACTTCTATCCAAAAGATAATACACCTGGATGCACGGCAGAGTCCTGCAACCTCAGGGACAACTATGAAGTCCTTCAAAAACAAGGCTATGAAGTTTTAGGTGTTAGCAGCGATGGAGAAAAATCTCATCAAAAATTTATTGCTAAGTATGAATTACCATTCAAACTCATTGCCGATGAAGATAAAAGTGTTCATGAAGCTTTTGGAACCTGGGATCTGAAAAAATTCATGGGTAAAGAATACATGGGTACATTAAGATCCACATTCATAATTGACGAAAATGGTACTATTGAAGAAGTAATTGAAAAGGTGAAAACTAAAGATCACACTGCTCAGATACTTAAATAATTACAGAGCAGCACAGATTCCAATCTTTGCTGCGCAATCCAATGGCTTAGAGATTTAATTTGACAATTACTGGTGATTCATTGTTC
The DNA here is from genome assembly GCF_963691765.1 of Ekhidna sp. Lineage (GTDB taxonomy): Bacteria > Bacteroidota > Bacteroidia > Cytophagales > Cyclobacteriaceae > Ekhidna. Next base: position 3,016,010 of record NZ_OY829375.1, on the reverse strand, counting down.
CTACCAAGTATTAAATGATTTTCGCCATTAATCGTAATCTTCTCTATTGATTTTAAATTTCCATCAATCCTGAGATTTCTATTAATTTTTGAGTCGAAATAATATCCATCGGAACCATTTGAAATCAACGCCAACCCTGACCCCATATCTAGCCTAGGTGTCTCTACTTCCGTATTGTAGAGTGTCCCAATAGCAATTAGATCTTCAAAACCGTCTCCATTCAGGTCGACTGATTGGGCATCAAGGATAGGTGAAATTTGAGCTTCGGGAGGAAGAGTGCCTAACTTAAATTTTCCGTTACCTTGATTGATCAGTATTATGGAACTAAAATCAGTTACTTGTTTCTGATACGCTTCATCAAGCATATCACCGTATACATCTTCTAATGTAGCTTTTGCAAAAAGGTCATAAGAAGGGAATTTTTGGGCAATGAAAGGCATCTGACCAGATGAACATTCTCTACCTCTTAAAGGAACATAATTTCCATTATAGCTATTACTAAGGACAATATCCCATGTTCCATTTTCATCAAAATCAGAAGCATATATTTTTAGAGGCTCTTCAGCGCTTGCCTTATACTTTGAGTTTAGGCCTAGGTTACCGACAACAAAATCAGGAAGATTGTCATTATTAACATCTGTTTCTGTGATAGAAAACCACCAACCATAGCTCTCTGGTAAATTGCTCTCTTCAGTAATGTTTTTAAAAATGCCATTATCATTTTTAAAAATTCCAACTTGGGTCCATTCTCCAACCACAATTAGATCCTGCCATGAATCATTATCGATATCTACCGCAATAATGTCATTTATCATTCCAAAATCATTTAATTCTGGTATTACATCATCAGTAACTGGCTCCAAATTAGAACCTGTATTCTTATAAAGAATGGATCTATCACTCATTGGATATTGACCCGGCTTTATCCTTGTTCCTACTATTAAATCTTGTAGACCATCATTGTCATAATCAAAAGAATACACGGACTTACCACTACTCCTTTTTTCAGAGAGGCTTGCATCGATTGCTTTTTCGAAGAGTCCAAATCCATTATTTATATAAAGTCTGTCTTGGTAAGCATCTTGTTCATTCTCAAACTCATAACCGCCACTTACCACAAACAAATCTTGATCTCCATCTTTATCTATATCTAGGAAAACGGAGTTCATATCCTCATGTAGAAAATCAGCTTTGATGGCATCAGAGGTAACATCTGAAAAGACTCCATCTGATGTTTGAATCAAAAGCCTCCCACTTTGTCCGATAGCTCCACCTATATAAAAATCATCAAGGTTGTCATTATTTACATCTGCTACACTAATAAAAGGCCCCAATGTTGATTGCTTATATGGGAGCAGTGTTTCTATTTCAAAATCGTTGTAGCTATTTTCTGAATGGATAAATTCAATATTGAAATCATATCCATCGCTTACGTCAAATTGGTAGGCAATATCATTATGGTCTAGTGTAGCCTTAGTTGCATTCTCCTCACTCACCAATATTTCTTGGTTTACTGCTACAGCATATCTCTCTTCTACTTTACCAGAAAGCCATTCAATTCTTAATGTGTCTATTTTATCTGCATTGCCTAATCCAAAATGAACACTCTTATCCATAGAAGATAAATACCCCCTAACAGAATTGCTTTCTTTCTTTTGTTCTAAATCATTGGCTATGACCGTAACCTTTGCATAAAAATTTTGAACTGAATCAGGGAACATTACTTTCAAATAGTTCCCAGCATCATTTTCAATAGTCATATTTTGATATAGAAAGGCTTCTTCATCAATGTTGTTAACAATTAATTCTAGATCACCGTCATTGTCAAGATCTGCATAAGCAGCTCCATTTGAAAATGATAAATCAGAAATACCCCAATCCTCGGATACATCATCAAATTTCAATGAACCACTATTTTTAAAGAGAAGATTAGGAAGTTTTTCTGATGGCATTGCATCATATAACTCCTGTTTTACGCGCAGTGGAATGTTCTTATATTTCATTCTAGCCATCAGAACCTTGGCTCTCACATCATTATTGAGCGCATATTTTTTATATCCATTTGTGATAAAAACATCGTTGGTTGAGCTATTATCAAAGTCATTTAACAAAACCGACCAACTCCAATCAGACTTAGACATTTTTGTCATATGAGCGATATTCTTAAAATATCCGTCTCCACTATTTAATTGCAATGAATTAAACATGTACTGATGGTGTAAATTAAGCTCATCAACAAGAAGGTTAAATGCATCAACATTCATAGAGGCCATTAGAGTCTTAGATCTATAGTGATCCGAAGACGCCATATCTAAAACAAAAATATCCTGATACGAATCTTGGTTAATATCAGCTATATCAACGCCCATTCCGAAAAATGAGACTTGGTTTGTATACTTCTTAATTTGATTTGAAAAAGTACCATCACCATTATTGATATAAAGTGCATCCGGAACATAGTAATCATTAGCGATATATATATCAAGAAGGTTGTCCTCATTTATATCACTTACAATTAGACCTAATCCAAATGTTGGTGAAAGAAGACCTGCCTCTTCTGTAACATCAATAAACTTTCCATTTTCATTTCTATATAAGTGACTGGAGCTATGATGTCTTAGTTCCTCATTATTTTCCATGAAATTATAGAACCTATCTGGACCAGTTCCATAAAGCAGGTTCTCATTCATTACAATGCAATCCAAATCACCATCTTTATCGTAATCGAAAAAACTGGACTGACTGGAGATTGAAGGATCTGCAAGCCCATATTCACTGGCCTGTTCCTTGAATGTCAGATCTTGCTGATTGATAAATAGCAAATTAGTACTTAGCTCACCATGATATGGGCCGCCCTGTGATACATAAATATCTTGCCAACCATCATTATTAATATCAGCAAAAGAAATACCCGTAGACCATCCTTTGCCATCATTAATTCCTGACCCTTCGGTAATATCTTTAAATTTTAAATCTCCTAGATTGAGATAAATTTTATTTTCGCCTTGATTAGAGGCAAAGACAAGGTCCAATAAATTGTCATTATTAATATCTACTGTAGCCACTCCAGCTCCATTGTAGAAATAGTCAAAGTCGAAAATATTGTTTTTCGTATTTATATCACTCTCAACTTGATTGATAAAATCAATACCAGAAATCGAAGAATCTATTTTTTCAAAAACCTTAAACGCAGAAATATCCTTCTCTTCAGACGGAGATTCACAGGACCAAAGGAAAATTAAAATCAGTGAAAAGCGTGTGAAATTCTTTAACATAAACCGTACGAAATCTTGAAATAAAGTTGTTTAATCTGATATCTTGAAAAGATAAAACAAAAAAAGCAGCTTAATAGCTGCTTTTTTATTATCAAAATACTGTGATTTTACATAACTGTAAATGGCACTCCATTAGGGAAGTTTATTACGGTGAAACCGCTCATTCCAGTATCAGGATTTGACCAGGTAATTTCCCAATCATTACCATTAACCACTGACGAATAACTCCATGCAGTACCGAATTCATCGGATGTTGAAGAGAACGAAACAACTCCACAAACATCTTGGAATTGGAATCCTTCCTGAGCAAGATCGTCTTCCCCATCACCATCGCCTAAGCAATCCTCAAGAACTCCAAAAGTCCAATCACTCATTTCGTACTCACCAATTGCTATCGTTCCAGCATTAGAAATTTCAACTGTATAAGTCACACTAGCAGAGCCAGGTGTACCCGTACTACAATTAATTGTAGTAGTAGTTGCTGTATACTCTCCTTCAAGAGATGACTGACAACCCACAAAAAGTGTGAAATCAAAATAACCTTGAAAAAAGGCTCCTTCAACTGTTGCTGAAGAGTTCACGCTATTGAACGTTCTCGTAGGAGTAACAATTTCACCCAAGAATTCAAATTCATCCTCTGGAGATAATGAAGCTTCAGTTATGCCAAAAGCTCCAATCAATTCTGCAGATGTAACTGAAATCGTAGCTTCTACAAATCCATCGTCATTTACGCTAAAGTCTGATGCTTGAAGCGAAATAAAATCCTCTTGCGTTGTTTCATTTGTACCGCTTCGATAAACTAGGTCTGCAGTATAACTCTGAACACTTGCCCCTTGATCTGCTCCTACAAACTCTACTGTATAAGTAAAAGTATAGCTGCTAAAATTATCAAGATCAACAAGAGGATTATTACTGTTTTCAACTAGTCTAATGTACGTCCCAGTTTCCAAATCACTATACAAAAATAGTGGCCCAGAATCAGGATCTTCACATGAAAATAAAGCGATCATGCAAACTAATAATGATCTATATATATGTTTCATTTTAATATTCATTTAAATCATCTAACATCTGATGTTCCTGGGTCCCAGAAAACTAATTCACTTTCTGACTTTTGCTCTACGTCAATATTTCTATCTACGAAAGCATTTGCATATCTCATAGATCTTGGAAATAAATCTTCAGCAGTACCTGCTTGCAATCTCGGTTGCATGTTGGCAGGATAACCAGTTTTACGATACATGTTATATGCTTCTAGCCCGTTTCCATAAGCTGCGATGTAGTATTCTTTGATTACTACATCTCTTCTTTCAGCATCAGAAGTAGCTTCATCATATAACCTACCCACAGTAGCTTCATAGTCTGACACATCAGTATCAGTCATAGCGAAAGCTGCTCCTTTTGTAGTTGCAATACCACCTATTGTGATAGCTTCATTCAAATCATTAGAAACAAGTGATTCAAAACCTCTCACTTTCGCTAGCGATTTTCCTACTCCACTAATCATCAATGCTCGAGCATCACCAGTACCTCCAGTGAAGGTCATGTCTGCTCTCATAAAATCAACAAATGATGATAAAATAAGTGGAAGAATTCCTACTCCCTGACCTCCGTCAGCACCTAGGTTTTGCGTATTTTCAAACTCATTTCCATCGAACGAGCCAGCCATAGGATACAATCCATAGGCAGTTCTAATTGCTCCATCTGCCGGAATACCTGATCCATTCAAGTGATCTCTACCAGTATAGCCATCAGTTGCTGCATAGCAATATGGTAATCTTGGATCAATTGCATCCCATGAACTAGGCTTAGCAGTTTGATCAGGTAATCCTGATAAAACGCAGCCATACGAATCCGTAGGTTGTCTGTCAGAACTATTTACCTTTCTGTTAAAGTAATAACGCAATCTAGGATCTCTGATCTCAGTAGTACCATCAGTTTCTAACTTATCTGCTCTTAGCAACCACATGTAATAGTTTGACATGTAATCACCGTCCGCTTGCTCATACTGATTTATGTATCGAGGATGTCTCGATTCAGGTAGATTTCTACCTGTTCCATAATTATATTGGAAATCCTCATCCGCCTCATCTATAAAATCACCGGCTGAGATAATGTTATTAAATGCAGTCGAATTTCCAGTAAGATATGCTGCTCTTAACTTAATTGTATTTGCTAGCGTAATCCACTTTTCAACATCACTCCCGTAAAAATTATCAAATGCTGGCTCAATGTCACCTGCATCATTTAACAACACGATTGCATCATCCAACAATACGTCTGCAGCTGCATATACATCTGCTCCGTCATTTAATTGTGGACTCAACTCTTCCAAACCTTGTCCTATTTCTGTCAATGGAATGTTCCCAAACACATCTACCATTTCCATCAATACATACGCTTGTAGAATTTTAGCGGTACCAACATGGACAGGGAATCCTGTACCTCCAAGTTCTTCAAGCAAAGCAATATCTGGTAAAAAATCTGCATAAACATTTTGCCATAATCCATCAAAAACAGATGGCAAAGTAGCTGCTCCATAGTTCGTTGAAGTAGCATTATACATTCTTGTAACCTCACCAGTTTGGTCTTCCAGCGTAAAATGAATAGCTGCAAATTCTAACTGAATGTTGTTATATAGAGCGTCAATATCTCCAGCACTTACTGCTGGGAAATTGGGATCCTCTTGTAGGTCTAAATCAAAGTTATCGCACGAAGATGCACATAACATGATGACCGTGAATAATAATAATATTCTATTCTTCATATCAATTTATATTGAAATATTAAAGCGTAAGATTCAAAGTAACACCGTACTTCTTAGCAGTAGGTGCAGTTCTAAAGTCAAATCCTCTAGCATTACCTACACCAGTACTTGATATCTCAGGATCGAAATTCAAACCTTCCGGTGTATTTGGCGCATTATACCAAAGATTCTCTCCAGATATAGTAATAGATGCATTTCCAAATGGAGTCTTAGATAAGATACTCTTAGGAACCACATAGTTCAAAGAAACTTGTCTTAATCTAATCACGGTACCATCAAATACGAATCCTTCACCATTGAAGAACGAGTTGAATGCTTCATCTCCAACATAAACTTGAATATCATTCTCAGTTCCATCTTCCTTCACTCCAGGTAGGATCACCGGGATATTTCTATCGATATCACTATCTACAGAGTTACCTCTAGCCAATAGTGCCGCAGCAGTAGATGAGAATACGTCTCCACCTTTTACGTACTGAAACTGGAATCCAAGAGTAAATCCTTTCCAAGAGAGTGTATTGAAAAAGTTCATTTGGAAGTCTGGGTTTGGATCACCAATCACACCAAACTCTGAACCTAATTGGTAAGAGCCTTCTGAATCAACAATCAAGTTTCCATCTTCATCTTTCAACAATTGTTCTCCATAGAATACTCCAAATTGCTCTCCAGGAATGGCATAGTTTCCAACGAAATCAATACCTGCCTGATTAAATGCAGTAGCATCAATCTGAACTCTATCTATTCCTTCAAGGATACTATTTATTTCACTAACATTCCTAGTGTAATTAGATCGAACATTCCACTTCAACTCACCTGGAAGAGGAACATTTACATCTAAACCAAGCTCAATACCTCTGTTCTCGATATCAGCAGCGTTGATTGTTGTAGAAGTATAACCAGTAGAAGGATCTAAAGGAAGATCCACAATCAAATCACTAGATTGCTTGTTATACAAGGAAAGGTCTACTCCTAAAATATTATTAAAGAATCTACCTTCTAATCCAAATTCTAATTCAGTAATTAGCTCATTCGTTAAATCCGGGTTAGCTAAGAAGTTTCGAACACTATTAGTTCCAACAGTTGTTCCATTTGAATTAGTAAATGCGATTGCATTCGCAGCCAATGAATTTCTTGTTCTATAAGGATCAGGATAACCGGCAGAAGTACCGTAACCCAATCTTAATTTCAAGAAATTAATCATGTTGGTTTGAGCAATTGCATCAATTGCATCACTTGCTAGGAATGATAAACTAGCAGAAGGATAGAATACTGATCTATTTGCACTCTCCAATGTAGAAGTCCAGTCATTTCTAGCTTGTAAATTCAAGTACAAGAACTTGGAATATCCAATAGTAGAAGTAAAATAAACTCCTAAAGTATTCTCTTCAATGAATCTACTGAAGTTTTGGAACTGCGTAAAGTTTTGATGTGTGAATAAATCATACACAAATTGTTCCTGACTACTAGCAACAGCTAGGTTGTTTGTTTCCCTTCTGGAATTGAATCCAAGAACTCCATCAATCGAGAAATCACTATTCAAATCAAAATTATAAACAAGGTTTAAGATTTGATCTGATAAGAAGTTTGTCTCAGTTGCAGTTGTATATTCACCTCCAGGTTGTCTTGGACCCCCTTTATTGATGTAACGTGAATTTTTCTGATCATAGCTATCCAGAGATAGACGATATAATACAGAGAAGTTATCCGACAGGTCATATCCGAGATTAATATTTCCGAAGAAACGATTTACATTTTCAGTTTGGCCACTGTTGTTTAGCGTCCACAATGGATTCTGAATTGGAGAACCTCTTCTATAGTAAATGTTTGATCCATCAATTGGAGACTGATAAGGTAAATTTATTAGATCTACAGATCGTGGTGTAAATAGAACTGCGGCAAATAAGCCGTTTCCATCACCACCAAATGAAGGGGCTGTAATTGGAGTCAATCTTTCTGTTCTCACAAAGTTGAATGAAGGCTGAATTTTTAACCCATTCTTCAATTTAGTTTGCATACCAACAGAGAAGTTGTGCTTATCTAGGAAGTTGGATCTTCCACCACCTCTTTGCTCATCCAATTTTGGAGTAAAACCTTCTTCAGTTAAGAAAGAGTAAGCCAAACTAACAGAAGTATTTTCGTCAACTCTGCTTGAAATTGAAATTGATGTATTGGAAGAAACTCCTTTTTGGAAGAAGTTTTCAACACTCCTATATGGTCTATAATCATAATCTTGCCCAATGAATTGAGGTACATCATCATTATATTGAGATTGATCTAGCGGGTGAACAATCTGAACTTGTCCATTTTCACCAATTCCTCTAAAATTATCTCCGTAAGAAGACTCTCTTGTATCATCGAATCTTGGTCCCCAGTTTGAGAAGAACCATCCGAATCCGAATGCTCCAAAACCGTTACCGTAAGAATCTTGATAATCAGGAAGATTAGCAATTTCAGTTTGGAAAACAGATTGCGTAATGCTAACCTCTGTCTTCTTGCTTAGATCAGAACCACCTTTTCCTGTCTTGGTAGTTACTAAAACAACACCGTTTCTACCAGCTTCACCATATAATACGGTAGCTGAAAGTCCTTTAAGGATTGAAACATCAGCGATGTTGTTTGGATCTAAATCAAGAAATCTAGAAGAGGCAGTTGCACTACCAGTTCCAAAACTTTGATTTCCAGAATTCGCACTCGTATTAAAAGGTACACCGTCCACTACGAATAATGGTTGGTTGCTTCCAGATATGGAAGAATACCCTCTAATAATAACGTTAGTTCCAGAACCAGCTAGACCAGATGTTTGCGTAATGTCAACTCCAGGAGCTTGTCCCCTAAGTAATCTCGCAACATCAGTTTCTTGTCGATTCACCAAATCTTGTGAACCCACACTAGCCACACTGTAACCAAGTGATGCTTTTTCCTTGGTAATACCTAGCGCAGTAACAACAACCTCTTGAAGTTCTGTAACCCCAGACATTGTTACGTCAACCGTGGTTCTAGAACCAACGGCAATCTCTTGCGTAGTAAAACCAATGTAAGAAAAAACAAGCGTAGCACCGTCCTCTACGGACAGGCGAAAGTTACCATCTAAATCTGTGGTAACACCGGTAGTTGTGCCTTTAATCACAACGTTCACACCAGGTAGTCCTTCACCGGCATCGTCGGTGACCTTGCCTGATACTGTCTTTTGTGCCATCAAATAAGAAATAGCAAAAAAGAACATACCAGCAAGTAGTAAAATCCTCTTCATACTTTACTCAGTTAGGTTAAAATTAAGTTACTAAAACGTTAAAGAAAGTTAATTCTAACCTAATACTCAAGGATTTATAAGGTTAATATGTTAATAGACATATTTTTCTTAAGGTTATTTCCAGAAATGAAAAATTTAATTTGATACCGATTACTCCTGATTTTACCCCTGAATCGGCTAAAAACGAAGAAAAATTAGATTTACAGTTAGTTATTGATACCATTAATTCTATCAATGCTTTAATACCATCTTTTGTAAAAAAGAAGGGTCAAATTTAATGCTTAAGATAGATATAATTGTATGTAACTGATTTATAATCGAAAAGACAGAAACATAAAAAACAAACGTCTACCTTTTCACCTCTTTCGGAAAAACCACCAAACTTTCTTGTCCGTCTTTACCAACAGCTGCTACACCAAAAAAGTAGTTATCAATTACTATTCCTTCCAAAGTAAATTCAGTTTTGTCTTTATCGACAGAATAAAAATTATCCCATGTAGGTGATGTTGTATCTCTAAAATAAACTTTATAGCCTTTTAGATTATCATCATTAATCTTATCCCAATAAAGAGTTGTTGAAGGTTGTACCTGGCCACTAATGGCTACATTTTGAGGAGATGGGGGTGCAGATGCTAAGGAAGCAAGTGTTATTGCATTAACTGCAGTTAGCTTCTTGGCATACTCAAAATTAACTGCTTCAATGACGTCACCATACTTGATCCCACCTTCTTCTCGAATATCTTGATGTTGCTGTGTATAGTTTTCATGAGCTTCCATAATTCTTACACCAGCAAATCCTTCATCATTAAATGGGCGATGGTGCCCTCCTCTACCAAATCTATCTAGGCGATAAATCATCATCGGATTCATTTCAGGCATATACATTTTAGTCGTGCTGTAAACATATCGAGCAAGCTGTCTTGAAATACCATCAACTTCGCCACCATAATATCTTCTTAATCGTTTTTCAAAATCTGAGTCTTTCAAATTTGTTGGCTCAGAAAATATTCTAAATGTTCGATTATCAATTACTCCATCTACGCCTTGAATATTCCCAATCATATCGTTATTCAGTACTCCAACAATTTCCCATCCTTCTTCTCTCGCCTTTGCAGCCAAATGTTTTCCTCCATAGAGTCCTTGCTCTTCACCTGATAATCCAACAAGCATAATTGAACTTTCAAATTCATACTTCGAAAGGGCACGAGCTGCTTCAATCACTCCAGCCATACCAGAAGCATTATCATTTGCACCTGGAGAATCATCTGTATAATTCAAAGGATCTGAAACCCTGCTATCAATGTCACCAGACATAATTACATATCTGTTAGGGTATTTAGTGCCTCGAATAACTGCCATCACATTAACAATTTCTGTATCTTTAGTTATTCGGGTCTTTTCATTTCCTTTTTCCAACGTTCTTTGGGTAGATACTTCTAAACAACCTCCACATTCACTACTAATACTTTCAAATTCTGCTTGAATCCATCTTCTAGCGGCACCAATGCCACGAGTATTAGATTTTGTCTCGGACATAGTATGTCTTGTACCAAAGGAAACCAGCTTTCTTATATCTTTTTCTATCCTTTCAGCACTTATATTTTCTATGATTTCATAAGGATGCTGGGCAAATAAAAAACTAGAGATAATTGCAGATAGAGCGAATAAGATTATTCTCATTGAAGTATTTTTAAATGAAATCTTGAATTTAAGTTTCAATTTAAATATTTGGCAATAGAGTATATTTTTAATTGCTAAAAACGTCACTAAGACAACTCTTCTAATCAACGCAATTGAGTTAAATATTTCTTAGGGCTAAGATCTAGGAAATATCTAAAATCTTTTACAAGATGAGATTGATCGTAATAACCACATTGGTATGTAAGCTTTGTTAATGTCTGATTTGGTTGTTTAAGGTATGATTTTATAAAGAAATTAATCTTTTCGATCTTGCAAAATTCCTTCGGCGTAAGGCCTACTTCTTTATTAAAATCATGTTCTAATTTGGATTTACTTACGTTTAGGGATGAGTAAATATCTTTAATTGATGTTCTGCCATATGTTTTTCTGATTTGTTCTATTGAACTAAAAACTGTACTATTATAACTACTACAATTTGCTGAGGTTTTTAATACTTCATTAAGAACATCATTTACCTTATTCACATCATTTTTAACAACAGAATTTATTAGAATAGTCCTATTCCTTTTTGATAAATCTAAAGTATAAATACCTCTTGAAAACTCACTTAACTCTTGGGTTATTTTACTGGTTAACAAGGGATTTATTTTTATTAAAAGTAGGCTGTGGTTTTCCTTTATTTGAATTGAAGCTCCCCTTCGGGGTGGAATACTGAAATAGCAATTATTTCTCTTGAAAGTCAGCTTTTTGAGGTTACCTATTCTGTAATATTCAACGCTAGCCTCCAATGGAATGAATAGTTCTCCTCTATTATCAGGAATTAAAACCTCATATTTCCTTCCCGAGATACCGGTTAATTTATACAAGTCCTCTACGATACCTTTTAAATCTTAATTGCAACATTTTTATTGAATCAAGATTAGACCTAGTCTTTTGATCTGAGGAAGGTTATTCATTGGATTATACTACGGGTATACTGATTGTATACGTAAGACATAAATGCATATAACTAAGCATAGAAGATCATTTTTAAATAGGGCTCAGATATTCTCGCCGAAAACAATAGTTTTGCAGACTTAAAAATCTCTTTTATGTCAAACCCTCCTAACCTAGAAAATCTTAACAAAATCTGCTCGCAGGTTCGTAGAGATATTGTTCGTATGGTACATGCTGTTAATTCAGGCCACCCTGGTGGTTCGTTAGGCTGTACTGAGTATTTTGTTGCACTTTATAATCACATCATGAGTTTTGATCCATCGTTTAATATGGATGGGAATAATGAGGATGTATTTTTCTTATCAAACGGTCATATTTCTCCTGTTTTTTACAGCACCTTGGCCAGATCTGGCTTTTTCGAAGTTTCCGAATTAGCAACGTTTAGAAAAATAGGATCTAGACTGCAAGGACATCCTGCAACAGAAGAAGGACTACCTGGAGTTAGAATAGCTTCTGGATCTTTAGGACAAGGTTTATCTGCTGCTGTCGGAGTTGCATTAGCTAAGAAATTGAATAATGATAGTCATCATGTTTTTGTACTTATGGGAGATGGTGAGCAGCAAGAAGGACAAGTTTGGGAAGCTGCAATGTTTGCGGCCCACAATAAAGTAGACAATCTAATCGCAACAATAGATTATAATGGTCAACAAATCGATGGTCCAATATCGGAAGTAAATGGGCTTGGAGACTTGAAAGCTAAATATGAATCATTCGGCTGGATCGTCTTATCATGTGATGGAAATAATATGCAAGAGTTGATCGATTCTTTAGAAGATGCTAAATCCAAAACAGGATCTGGTAAACCAGTTATGATACTGATGACTACAGAAATGGGTAAAGGGGTTGACTTTATGGAAGGAACTCACAAGTGGCATGGTGTGGCACCTAATGATGAGCAACTTGTAGATGCACTGAATCAATTAGAAGAAACCTTAGGAGACTATTAATCGCCAAATCGAGAGAAAATGAAAACCAAACTTACATTCACAGAAAAAAAAGATACACGATCAGGATTTGGTGATGGACTCCTTGAAGCAGCCCAAAAAGATTCTAATGTAGTTGGACTGTGTGCTGACCTAACTGGATCATTGAAGATGAATGCATTTCAGAAAGAGTTTCCCGAAAGGTTCTTTCAAGTAGGTATTGCCGAAGCAAATATGATGGGGATAGCTGCGGGCTTAGCCACAGCTGGTAAAATTCCATTTACAGGAACGTTTGCAAACTTCTCTACGAGTAGGGTCTACGATCAGCTTAGGCAATCAATCGCCTATTCCGAAAAAAACGTTAAGGTTTGCGCATCACATGCGGGTCTTACACTAGGTGAAGATGGAGCAACTCATCAAGTATTAGAGGATATTGGGATGACAAAGATGTTGCCAAATTTCACAGTAATCAATCCATGCGATTACCATCAGACTAAAGCTGCAACAATCGCAATAGCCGAGCATCACGGCCCTGTCTATTTGCGATTCGGGAGGCCTGGGTGGCCTATGTTTATGCAAGACCAACCATTTGAAATCGGTAAAGCAATTACACTAATTGAGGGAACTGATGTTACAATTTTTGCAACCGGTCATTTAGTGTGGAAAGCAATTGAAGCCGAGGCAATTTTATCTGAACAAGGAATTTCTTCAGAAATAATAAATATCCATACTATTAAGCCCCTAGATGAAGCTGCTATTTTGAAATCAATTGCAAAAACCGGTTGTGCTGTATCCGCTGAAGAGCATCAAATTGCAGGAGGTCTTGGTGAGAGTATTTCTCAGACGATTGTAAGAAATAATTTAGTTCCTCAAGAGTTCGTAGCTGTTAATGATCAATTTGGAGAAAGTGGCAAACCAGAAGAGCTACTAGATAAATATGGTCTCGGTGCCAATGACATAGTTGAAAAAGCCAAAAAAGCAATGCAACGAAAAGGTTAAAATTTTAGATTTAGTAATTGAAAGCCCAGATTATTGTCTGGGCTTTTTTTGTCCTGCATCTTTGCAATATGCCATCTCAAAGACAGCTTTTTCTTAAACACTTAGCTCAGACCTCCGACAGTCCATTGATGCTAGAAATGATTTCTGCGGAAGGCATTTATATGCATGATGTTAATGGGAAAGAATACATTGATTTAATTTCTGGGATTGGTGTATCTAATGTGGGCCACAGGCATAAGAAAGTTGTAGAGGCAATCAAAAACCAAGTTGATAAGCATCTACATGTGATGGTTTATGGTGAGTTTGTACAAAGCCCTCAAGTCAAGTTAGCAGAAGCTCTTACGAATACTCTTCCAGAAAGCATGAACTCCGTATATCTTGTAAATTCTGGAAGCGAGGCCATTGAAGGAGCGATAAAGTTGGCCAAGAGATATACGGGTGGATCAGAAATTATTAGTTGCAATAACTCATACCATGGTTCATCTCATGGTGCACTCTCTTTAACAGGAAGTGAATCATTTAAACGCAACTATCGTCCTCTACTACCAGGTATTCAACACATTGATTTTGGAGACATTAATCACCTAAATTCTATAACCGAAAAAACAGCTGCTTTTGTAATCGAAACGGTGCAGGGAGAAGCAGGTGTAAGATATGCAAGTTCTGAATACTGGAAAGCAGTGAGAAAAAGATGTAACGAAACAGGCACTCTTTTAATATTGGACGAAATACAATGCGGATTTGGAAGAACTGGAAAGTTTTGGGCATTTAATCATTATGAAATAATTCCAGATGTTGTGGTTAGCGCAAAAGGAATGGGTGGCGGAATGCCAATAGGATGTTTTATTTCGAACAAAGAAATAATGCACGTTTTCACGGAAAATCCAGTCTTAGGTCATATATCTACATTTGGAGGACATCCAGTCTCAGCAGCAGCGGCTCTTGCCACAATAGGGGTAATCCATGATGAAAACCTACTGAATGATATAACAGAGAAGGAAGAATTATTCCATAATCTTCTAAATCACAATAAGATCAAAGAGATAAGGAGTAAAGGGCTAATGATGGCTGTAGAATTTGAATCCTATGATGTTTTAAAGCCAATCATTGATAAAGCTATTGATTTGGGAGTGGTTACAGACTGGTTTCTCTTCAATGATCAATCAATGAGAATAGCTCCTCCATTGAATATTAGTAAAGAAGAAATTAAAAAAGCCTGTAAGGTGGTCTTACAGGCTATTGATTCAGTATAAATTCTTCTATATAAGTTCTTTCAACTCTAAGGTTACGATTTTTTCCTCTCCATTTTGAAGGATTGTTAAATCAACTTTCTTATTCTCTTGTTTCAATAACTCCCTCATTTGCGGGAGCGAATAATCACTTGCATTTTCACCATTGAATTTTAAAATCTGAGCATCAATTTTTATCCCTGCAGCTTGAGCCGGACTATTTTCATAAACTCGATGAACAAGTACTTGATTCATTTCCTTATTTAATTGAAGGTATATTCCACTTGCGCTCACATTAAATGAGTTGGAAAAGTTCTCATTCTTCTCGAAATAGATTTTTTCTCTGGAGTAATCGAAAGTGATGTCAAATCTATTGAGCACTTTATTACCCAAAATACCTGCTACCTTTTTATTGTTCTGGATGCCATGTTTAGCTGTACTAATTCCTATAGGCATATTGTTAAATGCAAATGCGCCAAATGAAAAACTTTTTACTCGGCCTTCAAAATGCATTGTTTCGGTATCTCCAAGTCCCGCTACCGGATAGGAAAAATGTTCACCTGTACGGTCAACGATATTTTCATTTTTAGCAAACTTCGTATTGAAATCAAGCGTTGTTCCCGCACCCGTATTTAGAAAGAACTCACCATTCAGTTTCTCTCCATCATTAAGCACTACTTCACCCTCAATGTGGGGTATATAATTATCAAGTTTGAATTTAAAACTTTCTCCAGCGCCATCATGGTCATAGCTATCCTGTTGATATAGTTCGAACATTCCATTGCTGTAATTCAGCTTTACAACATAGTGATGCAATAAATCATAGCCTATAATCCCATCGATGTTTCTTCCAATACTCATTTCCAGATGTCGAAGGCTTGTTGCATATAGTTGTATATCTTCTTCAAGTTGAATACCATTTAACTCAATAGTATTATGATCAATTAACGCTCCTTTGATTGCCCCCTGAGCACTGGTCTTTGATGCAGAATGATTCAGATCAAGATTCAAACTTTGAGCTATATCTAAATCAATAACGGGCAGACCATCACCAGTATCGAAAACAAAATCTAACGGTTCCGACCCATCAACACTCAGATGGATAAAAATATGATCTCCATAAAGCTCCATTTCTGTAGATGTAAGCGGAGTTTGGGAGAAACTGGTTAAAACAGTGAATAAAAACACTGCAACAAGAATTTTTTTCATTAAGAGTCTGTTTAATTTCAGGTCAATTTAGATATTTCTAATAAATCAATGTTAAAAATTTAAGATAGCTTGATATGCACATGATAGAGAAAGTAAGTGAAGCGGTAAAATTTCTAAAAGAAAAAGGGTTTGAATCTCCAGAAGTCGGAATAATACTAGGTACGGGACTGGGCGCACTTACAGATCAAATTAGTATCGAGCATGAGTTTGTGTATTCAAACATCCCTCATTTCCCAATAGCTACTGTTGAATTTCATAAAGGAAAGCTTATTTATGGGACGTTGGAGGGTAAGAAGGTCGTAGCAATGCAAGGGCGCTTTCATTACTATGAAGGTCATAGTATGGCACAGGTGGTTTTTCCAGTTAGAGTTATGCAACAACTTGGGATTGAAAAGCTAATTATTTCAAATGCAGGAGGTTGCATGAATTTAGATTGGAAAAAGGGCGAGTTGATGCTAATAGAAGATCACATCAACTTACAGCCAGATAATCCGCTTAGAGGACATGAAGCGAGCGCTTTCGGTCAGATTTTTACAGATATGAGCAGTCCTTATGATCAAGACATGAATGAAAGGATAACTGCAATTTCTAATGACAGAGGAATAAAATTAAATAAAGGTGTATACGTATCAGTTGCCGGTCCAAGTTTGGAAACAAAAGCTGAATACAGATTCCTCCGAATGATTGGAGCGGATGTGGTTGGTATGAGTACTGTACCGGAAGTAATAGCAGCAAATCAAATGGGACTACCTGTATCTGCAATTTCTGTACTGACAGATGAATGCGATCCAGAAAACTTGAAACCAGTCGATATTGAAGATATCATCGCGACTGCAAAAAATGCTGAAAAAGAGTTGGTGATATTAATTCAAGAATTGATTAAAAACCTATAAGTGGTTAGCTTCAATTCTGAAGATTCATCTGCTCAAGTTCTAAAACAAATGGATCTGTTGCACTAAGAGTTTTGGGAAAAGGCCAATACTCTTCCATGTTAACTTTCGAGCCTTGAATTTCAGTGCTTTCAAGATTTGCCATCTCTTTTTTATCATTAGTTTTTCGAAGAGCGACGACTCCACCAATTGACAGTAATAAAATAAGAGCGAGCCAAATAAATTTCGATGACATTTTGTGGTGTGAATAGGTGAAATTAATGGCTGCAAGGTACTAGCAACTGAAAGTAAAGTAAATACCCGAAAAATGGTATTTATATTATCAGATGATAATAAATAACGGAAAATGATACCCATTTTAGGGTATTTTTTAAAGTTTTCACTTACCCCATTAATGCCAATTCAAATAAAGTGATTAACCTCGAATTGTAATAGACATTAAAGTAACACTACCAAGTGAAAAATCTATCTAAGGATAGTTGGTTGGTCCGACGCAAATCTCAAAAAGATCAAGTGTCGGACCTTTTTATTTCATTGATACAATAAATATTATTTAAAGGCAGGAATACCTGTGATTTCTGCACCTAATATCAGCAGGTGTATGTCATGTGTCCCTTCATAGGTTACTACAGATTCAAGATTCATCATGTGTCTCATCATAGGATATTCTCCCGTGATCCCCATACCACCATGAATCTGTCTAGCTTCTCTTGCAATATTTAAAGCAACTTCTACACTATTCCTTTTGGCCATTGAAATCTGAGAAGTACTCGCTTTCCCTTCCTCCATCATCTTCCCTAGCTTCCAATTCAATAATTGTGCTTTTGTAATCTCTGTTAGCATTTCTGCCAGCTTCTTTTGCACCAACTGAAATGATCCAATAGGCTTTCCAAATTGCTCTCTTTCTAATGAATATCGTTTGGCTGAATCATAACAATCCATTGCAGCGCCGATAGCCCCCCAGGCAATTCCATATCTAGCTTTGTCTAAGCAACCCATTGGAGCGCCCAATCCATTTTTACCAGGTAGAAGATTTTCTTTTGGAACTTTCACATCACTAAATACCAGCTCTCCAGTGCATGATGCTCTCAGCGACCATTTTCCATGAGTCTCAGGAGTTGTAAATCCTTCCATACCTCGCTCAACTATTAACCCATGGATACGGCCTTCTTCATTTTTTGCCCATACTACAGCAATATCAGCTTTAGGAGAATTAGAAATCCACATTTTAGCTCCATTGAGAAGATAATGATCGCCCATGTCTTTAAAGTGTGTCTCCATGCCGCTTGGATTTGATCCATGATTTGGCTCTGTCAGTCCAAAACATCCTAACATATCTCCTGAAGCCAACTTAGGCAAGTATTTCATCTTTTGCTCCTCAGAACCGTAGGCATAAATAGGATACATCACTAAAGAACCTTGCACTGAAGCTGTAGATCGCATTCCAGAATCACCTCTTTCAATCTCTTGCATGATCAACCCGTATGAGATGTAGTCTAATCCACCACCTCCGTATTTGGTATCTACCGTTGGACCAAATGCACCTACCTCACCGAACTTCTTTACAATTTCTTCTGGAAAGTGATTTTTCTCTGCCCAACCTTCAATAAATGGGGTAATTTCCTTTTTAACAAAGTCTCTAACAGACGATCGTATTAGTTTATGCTCATCGGTGAGCAAGTCGTCAAGGGCGTAAAAATCAGGTGATTCAAATTCGTCTACAAAGTTTCGCTTTTCTGCACTCATCAGAGGGGAAGGTTTTTATATCTGTTGTTAAAATTTTGGCCAAATTTACAACCTTAAAACACAACAAAAACACTACGATGGCGGAAAAGAAGATTGATGAATCTATAAGGCAGCAACTGACCAAACTTGAAGAAAAATATGAGGCAATGGGTCAGGATCTTTCGAGCTACTTGGATGGACTTCTTTACTCCGACTATCTCACATACTGGGATTATATTCATTTGGATACCTTACTAAGTCTGCAATCACCCAGAACAGCAATACCGGATGAGAAAATCTTCATTTTATATCATCAGGTAACTGAACTTTATTTTAGGATGATTCTTAATGAGATGGAGCAAGCTGTTTTTACAGATCCTGTTGGTGAATATACTTTCTTGAAGAGGCTTAAACGTATTAACAGGTATCTAGACCATCTTATTGACTCATTTGATGTAATGACAGATGGAATGGACCAAGATCAATTTTTGGCCTTTAGAATGGCGCTCCTTCCGGCTAGTGGTTTTCAATCTGCCCAGTATCGCAAAATTGAAATTTATTCAACAGACTTTAAAAATCTTCTGAACCTGGAGAAAAGAGAAGAATTGAAAAAAGAGTCTGATATCTCTTCGCTATATGAATTCCTTTATTGGAAGGCCGGAGCAACTGAGCTAGCAACAGGTAAGAAGACATTAACACTTCGTCAATTTGAAGCCAAGTATGGGAAAGAATTTATTGATCTAGGAACCAGAACTGCCGATTGCAACATTTATAAGAAGTATGAAAAACATTACGAAGGGAACGAAGAGATCATAATGGAAATGAAAAAGCTTGACCAAAAAGCAAATGTTGATTGGCCTCTTCAGCATCTCAAATCAGCTACAAGATACTTGCAAAGAGATCCAAATGTAATAAAAGCATCTGGTGGTACTAACTGGCAAAAATATTTGCCCCCACGAAGACAAAGGATCATATTCTACCCAGAATTATGGAAGGATGAAGAGATAAAAGAATGGGGCCAAAAATTCAAAAGAGCATTAGAAAGTCCGCATGCGTAAGCTCGGTTTCTATATCGTCATATTGAGTATATCAAATCTATTATTCTCCCAAATAAAGCAGGGAAAAAACTACTTTGATTCAGATAGTCTACAGGTAAGCGAAGTATACCATTATTCAGTTAAAGACTCTCTTCTACAAGGCACTTACGAAGCATTTTATCTCAATGGGTCATTAAAAACTTATGGCTGGTATGAAAAAAATCGTCCAGATAGTGTTTGGCAGTATTACTACGAAAATGGCCGTAAGAAAGCAATCGGAAGATTTAAAAAAGGAGTCCCCAAAGGTGACTGGAAATACTACTTCGAGAACGGAAATATTAAGTCTGAGGGGAAATTAAACGGCAGTTCAAAAGAAGGATTCTGGAAATTCTATTTTGAAAATGATGGCGAAAAAAGCAGCGGGAATTACAAGAAAAATCAAAAAGAAGGTATTTGGAATTACTTTTTTGAAGATGGTTCTATCAAAGCTCAAGCAGTTATTGATAAGGGCAAAGGACAGTACACAGAATTTTATCCATCCGGCAATAGAAGAATGGAAGGACAAAATATCAATGATAAAAGTGAAGGTGAATGGATCTATTATTATGAAAGTGGTGAAATAGAGGCATTTGGGAAATTTGAAAATGGACTTCGTATTGGAGAGTGGATATATTATCATAAGAACGGAGAAAGATCAGCATCGGGATATTATAGGAATGGATCAAGACAAGGCGAGTGGAAATATTTCCACGAAAATGGCAAACTAAGCCAATCTGGAAACATAATTAATGATCAAAAAGATGGGTATTGGAAGTTATACTATCCAACCGGAGAAGTACTAGGGGAAGCACAATTTGCGAAAGGAGATGGAGAATTCAATGAATATTATCCGAGCGGCAATCAAAAAGCCAAAGGACAGATTCTCAATGGCAAAAAATCGGGGAAATGGTATTACTACAGTGATAAAGGTCACCTGGAAGGTGAGGCAGATCTAATTGAAGGCGAGGGTGAGTATATCGGGTATTATCCAGATGGCACTACTAAAATGAAGGGTCAAATTAAAGATGATAAGAGAGTTGGAGAATGGACATTATTCAATCCAGATGGCAGTACTGCAGGAACATATCACCCTATTTATGAAGATGAAAAACCAATATTTAAGACAAGAATCACGTCCGACTTCATTGAAAAAGAATCATTAGACAAGCCAAATTATCATCCAGAGAAACGAGGATTGAGATATTTCTTACCTAGGGTGAATGAGTACAAGAGCATAATTGTAGGTACTAATCCCCTATGGCTCCTAGATGATGAGCTTCCAATTGCGATTGAATACTACATTCAAGAACGGTTAGGCTACGAACTTCAAATTGATCTATTGAGATCTCCATTTTTCACTCCAGACAATGAAATTGGAGATTATCAAGTGTTCAGGAGAGGGATTAGAATTCATTTAAAACAAAAATTCTATCATTCCGACTCAAAGCTCGGAATGTTTTACTTCGGTCATGAATTCAATTTCAAATATTTGAATAATCAGGTTAATCACACAGATACCCTGATCGTTCAAGAGCCACGTAGGTTTGGTAACCTCGTCGAGACATCTTATGGTTATGGACTTTTTGTCGGTTCCAGATGGATGAAAGACGCAGGCACATCGGGATTTACAATAGATGCATTTTTGGGAATAGGAGTATCTGCAAGATCTTTTGACAAACAATATGAACCAATTCAGGTCTTAGACAATTACTTTGATCAAGAGATCAAATCTTCCATTCACTTTCCGGTTATAATAGGACTGAATTTTGGATTTGCCACTACTAAAAGTAAAAGTAAAACGCAATGAGCAAGAAGACAGCCATCTTGGGAGCAACTCCAAACAGTCATAGGTATGCCTATTTCGCAGCTGACAGGTTAACAGCTCAGGACCATGAGATTGTACCAATAGGTATTAAAAATGGGTCTGTATTTGGTAAGGAAATATTGAATTTACGTGACAAACCCGCAGTTTCAGATATTCACACAGTCACCATGTACATAGGACCCAAAAATCAGGCAGAATGGGAAGAATATATCTTATCCCTTAAACCAAGAAGAATCATCTTTAATCCAGGTTCCGAAAATCAGAATCTTGCAGAAAAGGCGAGCTCAGCGGGAATCGAAGTAATGAACGCCTGCACACTGGTGATGTTAAGTACAAAAGTATATTAGGTCGTTTGAAATGGTAAAATTGATATATACGTTGTATCTACTAGGAGGAGTACATGGAATCATACTTTCCATTTACTTACTCGGCACCAAATCAAATAAGAAAGCAAAGAATTATCTCGGACTATTCTTACTAGTATTCTCTATAAATATCCTTCTTATTTATGGTTTATATGATGGCTGGTATTACATATTCCCTCATTTAATGGGAGTTTCGTACCCGTTTCCTCTCCTATATGGACCACTTTTTCTGACTTATACTTTTCGCTACTTTAATAGGAAAATAAAAGTTTGGTCATTTTTTGCTCAGCTTCTTCCATTCCTTTGCTTTACAATACTAAACCTACCATTGTACTTATCGTCTGCAGAAAAAAAGATACAACTTCTTGAAATTCAACGTAGTAGTTCTACTTTAATTGCACATCCCAACTTATTCATTATCCTATCTGGCTTAATAATCCTTCATCTTTTTATTTACGGAATTTATTCCTTAAGATTTGTCCAAAGAAAAACGCATGAAAGCGGAGTTGGATTTAGATGGATAAAATTCAGTACTTATGGCTTTCTTTTTTATGCGATTTGTTTCACAATATATCGGATTGCAATTTTTAATAGTTCTCCAAACTATGTCTGGATATGCTACTTTATTATGTTTTTTGCCTCCATTAGTATCTATGCCATTGGTTACTTGGGACTTAAAGACTCTGATAATTTAATAAGCGAAAAGCTGAAGTATCAAAACTCTCCGTTAAATAAGAGTTTGAAGAATGAACTGCTAAAAAAACTGAATAAGGCATTCGATAATGACAAGATACATTTGAATAAAGATCTAAGCTTAAGATTCTTATCTGAACATATTGGCTCCTCCACTCATACTACTTCCCAATTAATCAATCAAGAAAAAGGTCAAAGTTTCACCGAATTTGTCAATACCAAAAGAATTGAAGAAGCAAAACAAATTATTGAAAATACTAAAAATATAAAACTTACCTATCTCCACATTGATGTTGGTTTCGGAAACAAAGTATCATTTTATCAAGCCTTCAAAAAAAATACTGGCCATACTCCTGCTGAATTTTTGAAATCAATAAGAAAATAAATGGTTAAAATTTATCGGATTTAAAGGTTAATGATCACTTATGCACGTGATCAAGATTAAATCAAAAAATAAATTTTAACCATGAAAAAATTATTTAAAGTATCAAGTATTAAGTGTATACTCTTTATCGCTGTAATGGGATTGGGGTATGGAACTATCGCTCAGAATTTAAGCCTAAATTTGGATGAATATGCAGAAATTCCTATTGAACGAACAGCAGTAGGTGGTTATCAAGTAGAAGTTAAAGTGAATGGAATAAAAGGACGATTTGTCTTAGATACTGGTGCTAGTTTCTTTGTAATTGAGCAGTCGAGTGTGGAGAAGTATGGCCTTGAAGTAAAAGATTCTGATCTGAAAGTTGGAGGTGCAGGTGGAACTATGCAACCGAAAAAAACTTCTATTGATAAGCTTCAGATTAGCAACTGGAAAACTTCAAACTTCGATGCAATGGTTCTTAACCTTGCACATGTAAATGCAGCTCATGAAAGAAGAGGTGAAGCTCCAATAAATGGTGTATTAGGAAATACCATTTTGAGAGAATACGGAGCTATCATTGACATAGGCAATAATAAATTGTATCTCAAAAAGAGTAAATAATAATTAATTGATTAGAAAAGCCATCTCAAAACGAGATGGCCTTTTCAATTCTGGATTGAAAAATGCACTGCATCATTCCGGTTGATTAACAAAAACTCCTTGCTTCATACTCAAATAAACTTGATCTAAGTAATCAATGGATTCCAAAGGATTTTGATCAAATACTAAAAAACTTCCTTCATACCCCTCTTTAATTTCTCCAATTTTTCTTTTCGGGAACATATCCTGAGGAGTCACTACCGACCAAAACTTTATAAGTTCTTGAAGAGACAAAAAACCATTGTCAACCAGGTACTTAGCTTCTTCCATGGCTGTTCTCATAGGATTCTGTCCACTTATGCCATCACTTCCTATAATAATGGGTACTCCATGCTTCATTAACACCTCAAAGTTTGCTTTTTGAAGATTTATGACACCATTGAGTTTTTTACTATCGGCTGGATGCATTCTGGGTGTTACAGCGAGTGTGGGATTCACAACTATTCCCTTATTTGCAGCTTTTTTTACAGACTTTTCTGAGAGTCTGTAATCTTCTTCATTCCCACTAAGGAAGTAGGAATAACCAGGCATATGCATGAATCCATCAATCCCTATTGAAACCCCAAGATCAAAGTCGGCCGCACTTTCCACATGAGCATATACTTTAAGACCTGATTTATGAGCTTTTTTGACTATCCGTTTTGCCATCTTAGGAGACAATCCTCTTCTTCCATAGTATTTAGGATTGTCTTTCATTTCTTCATGCCTATTGCTATGCAATAAGAATATTTTGATGAAGTCAGGCTTTCTTGAGACTATGTAATCCCACTTATTTTGTAAATCCTCCTCAGAATCGATAATGTGGTAGGCGATGCCCTCCATGTCAGCAGCCGTAAAGGGACTAAATACTCCTCTCTTCGCCAGCATTTCATGAAGCCTTACTGGATGTCCACCAGAACTCGTAAGCCCTCCATTTGAAAAAACAACATCCAATTGGCCAGCATCATTGATATAATCTGCGATCCCAGATATTCTTTCTTTTATGACATTAGGATTTCTCACATAGAAAATACCATCATCCAAGAACGTCTGAATTTTCTCATCCAGACCTACAAGTGTATTAATTCCATGATGATGCCCGTCTGCAAAGGGAGGAAGTACATACCTCCCGGACAGATCAATTATGGTATCTGCCTCGCCTGAAAAATTGAAAGAAAATACCCCATCAATAACGTGGAATGCTTTACGCTCAAAACCCCCATCAGACTGATATACATTACCATTAATAAACTTATAGTTCTGGGAGAAAGCACTAATGGTAATACTCACCATTAGATATGAAAATAGGCTCCTGATGATCACTCTAATTGCTTTTAAGATTCTGTCTATGAGCTACTTTATTGACTATTTTCCATTGATTACCAATCTTTATCATTGATAAATAGTCGACATAGAAATAAGAGTCAAAATCCAAAATGACTTTGACTATGCCCACTGACTCAAAGAATTCCACAGACTCAACTCTCCCTTTATGATTAGAAGCTCCTCTGCTTTTAACAAAATTTCTGTAACCTGAATAAGGGAATTCTTGAAACCTTCCATCAGGTGCCCTGGACATAAGTATCGCACTTTCATTAAATGCACTATCCAGCAGATCAATGTTTCCTGTCTTAGTCGCGGCTATATACCTATCTGCAGTTTGGATAATTTGCTCTATTTCATTGTTTTGTCCATACCCGATAAAGGCTATGTAAATACAGAATAGAAAAATGGTTGTTTTCATGATATGTATAGTTTGATTTATGTTTTATTTGAATTATTTGAAAATGTATATATGAGTCCAAAGCTTGACCTAGATCTTCTTCCCATTCCGTGGTAGAAGTTTATTGAAGTCCAAAAACTAATCGGGTATCTGGAATAATCTAATCGAGGACCATGCCCAAGGAATCTTCTCCCGTGAATTCCCAACTTGACATCTTTGATAATGGACCTTTTGATATGGTAATCGAAAATGTGTTCCGATCTATTGCCATCAATGAAGAATGCATACCCACTTATATTTTTGAGATTAAAGGCAGCAAAAACCTGATACCTGTTTCCAATGGAACCAGTGTTGGCAAATCCATAGCGCCCAATAAGTTTGAACCCAGCCACAGAATAAGATGGCCCAATCAAGAATTGCGAAAATCCGGTATTACTGACTAGTGAAAAAGCAGAAAGGCCCCAATTATCCAAAAAACTGCTATTACTTATTAGTAATGCCTGATAAATACTATGATCTTGAAAATCAGATTGGTATCTGTTTATAAAATAAAAATCCTGACCATAAGAATCTTTGACAGATAATAAGATCATCAAAAAGCAAGCAATTACCCTCATTAGTTTTTGTACCATGAGAATATCGAACAAGCTTTAGCGCAAGCAGTTGTTAATTCCGATAAATGTTAATCAAAGTGATCTTCGAATATCTATTCTAATAAATTAGAATAGATAATGATATTACACCAAATAGGTATTACTAATGAATCGGAATATCCCTTTCTTCTCTATGCCTATTTAAGTGCAAGTCCATATGGTGATATAGGCTAAGTCTAAATATGTGTCGCTTCACATAATCAAAGGGTGATCCATTGTGCCTAAATGAAAACATGTAGCCACCCTGTATTTGAAACTGTTCGCTCAAATTATACCCTACTCCAGCAAATGCTCTGTTATCCTCTAAATGATTGTATACTACAGTCTTACCCGCTTGGATAAACACCTCATTATATAACGCCAGAAATAATGTATGATTCTCAAAAGCTGGCTTATTGAGAGGCACATATATTGTCATCTTGTATCTAAATCTATGAGTCAATTCAAAAGAAGAGCCCTTTTCAAATCCTCTTCTCCACCTTTGTTCAGTTCGTAATTGATGGTATAGTTTTATATGCTCAAATGGAGTAGCTAAAACTGCTTGCTGCCACAATCTATATTGCACCACCACATTATCCACATTGGGATCATTTTGGTTAGGTGCCCAATAAAAGGGATGAACAACTCCTATCGTTACATCTAAGTACTTTTTCAATCTGTAAGTAGCACCAAACCTGAGATAGACTTGGGCCATATCGTCAAACCCATTCCGCTTTCTAATATGATACTCGCCGTAGTAAGCCCATCTATCATTGAAATGATACTTTGTATAAAAACCAAGCCATACTCCAGTGCTGGTGGTAATCTGCTTCTCTTGTGGCGCAGCAGGACCCGACTGGGAAAATGATTCTAATGCACACAATATTAAAATCAGTGCAATAACTGGTGATAGCTGATTCATACGTTGGACTTAACCAACCAAAATTGAACTTTTTCAAGTAAAAAAATTCATTTTTCAAGATAAATCTCCATTAATTGGACGAAATCTCTTGTATGGACACCTTAGGAACAACGTTCGTCCCTTTGCTCATGAGTTCCATTATCGACCTTCTTGACTCATCGTTATCGGGGTTATTTAAGTTGATTTCCAGATTTCTCCAGTAGAAATTCTTTAAGGGCAGCTTGGTTATTCCTTCAGGAATTCTTCTAATATCCGTATTAGAAATATCTAAGTCTTTTATAGAATCCATTGCTAAGATGGGAGCTGGAAATTCTGGGATATAATTCTCTTGAAAATGTAAAACTCTAAGGCGGCCTAGATTCGAAATATCTTCAGGAATTTCGCTTAACCTGTTGTGATGAATATACAATTCTCTCAATTTGACAAGGTTACCAATCTCATTCGGCAGATCATATAACTTATTGAAAGACAGATATAAAATTTCCAGATTGGTGAGTTTACCGATATCTGCAGGTATTATTTCAAAATCATTATAATAGAAATCCACAACTACAAGTTGAGATAATTGGTAAAAGTCAGTAGGTAACTGATTCAAGTTATTCTTATAGAAAGAAAGTTTGGTTAGTCCTTGAAAAGCTGAAATCCCCTCTGGAATATTTTCGAGTTTATTCACCTGAATCTGCAGCTCATGGAGTCCTCTCATTTTATAAATAGATGGATCAATAGCTGTTAATTCACATTTATTTAATTTCAAAATTTCAATATGATCAAGCATTCCATACCACCTTTTATCAAGTTGAATTGGATTACGTGACATGTCTAACTCTTTCAAATCTTTCAACCTCCTACCTCGCCAAGTAGGAATTTTGGTAAATTGATTTCCTTCCAAAATCAATTCTTCCAAACCTTTAAGCCTATGTACTTTTGGAAGCTTAGTAAATGCGTTGTCACTAAGATCAATTTTTTCAATTCCATCAAGTTTCGGAATTTTCAATCCATTATGCACTAGCCCATTGCTTCTCCAATAAATACGCTTCAAATTTTTGAATCTTGACAGTTCGTTTGGCAATCCACTAATTTGATTTTGATCCAATACAAGCACCTCAAGTTTTTCAGCATCATATATCCATTCTGGAATTTCTTTCAACCTGGCTCCTGTCAAATCCAATTCCAAAATCTCTTTTAGATCTTGACCTCTATAACCTTCAATTCTTTTCGAGGCTCTGGCAAATGTTCTTTGTTCTTTCACACTGGCCACAGAGTCGGCATATCTTTCAGGGTTCTCCTCTCTCCTTCTTCTATTTTCTTCCATTCTTTTCAGAGCTTCCTCGTATTCTTTCCGACGCGCAATTGCTACGCTATCCTGGCTATTTGCATCTGATTTATCTATGGTTTCTTGACAAAAAAGATCCTCGGAAAACAGCAAAATAGGGAGAATAATAAGGTATTTAAAGACGCGCATTACAGGTTTGGTTATTGAGTGATGTTAAAGGTCAATTTTAAAGAACAAAAACCTCGCCAAATCGATATAATTTTCGTACTTTTGAACATTGAAAATGACTACATTTTAAACAATTGAGAGCTAATCCAAAAAATTGTAAAATCAACCAATTTTAACTCTCAGCACTGTTTTTTAATCACTGCACATGGAAGAAAATAAGCAAAACAACAAAGGGGATTATTCTGCCAGTAATATTCAGGTTTTAGAAGGTCTCGAAGCTGTTAGAAAAAGACCTGCAATGTACATTGGGGACATTGGGGTAAAAGGTCTGCATCACATGGTTTGGGAGGTAGTGGATAACTCCATCGATGAAGCATTGGCAGGTCATTGTGATACAATCACTGTTGAAATCAACACAGACGAGTCCATCACAGTTACTGACAATGGACGAGGGATTCCAACAGATATGCACAAAAAGGAGAACAGAAGCGCTTTAGAAGTAGTAATGACAGTACTTCACGCCGGTGGTAAGTTCGATAAGGACACCTACAAAGTTTCTGGTGGTCTTCACGGAGTTGGTGTATCATGTGTGAACGCCTTATCCTCACATCTAACAGCAACTGTGCATAGAAACGGTAAAATTTTCCAGCAGGAATATAAAATTGGCGTTCCTCAAGCACCTGTTAAAGAAATAGGAAAAACAGATATCAGCGGTACTATTATCCATTTCCAACCAGACATGGAAATATTCAGTGCCAATAAATACAATTCTGAGACAATAGCGTCAAGACTACGCGAACTATCATACCTAAATGCTGGAATCACTATCCACATGATTGATCATCGCGATCTTGATGAATCTGGAAATCCAGTGAAAGAGACTTTTTTCTCTGAGGGTGGGTTATCAGAATTTGTTTCGTATCTAGATTCGACTCGTGAAAAACTTATCCCGGATCCTATTTACATGGAAAGTGATAAAGGTATTGTTCCAGTAGAAGTCTCTCTTAGTTACAATACCTCCTATTCAGAGAATGTGGTTTCCTATGTTAACAATATCAATACCATCGAAGGCGGTACCCATGTTTCTGGATTTAGAAGAGCACTTACAAGGACATTAAAAAGTTATGCTGATAAATCGGGACTTCTGGATAAAGTCAAAGTAGATATCTCGGGAGATGATTTTCGTGAAGGATTAACTGCTGTTATTTCGGTAAAGGTTGCTGAGCCTCAATTCGAAGGTCAAACAAAGACCAAATTAGGTAACTCAGATGTGATGGGTGCTGTGGACACATGTGTTAGTGAAATCTTAAATGAGTACCTAGAGGAACATCCCAAAGAAGCAAAACAGATTGTCTCGAAAGTAATAATTGCAGCTCAAGCAAGACATGCGGCAAGAAAAGCGCGTGAAATGGTTCAGCGAAAGAATGTACTTTCTGGAACTGGTCTCCCTGGCAAACTTGCAGATTGCTCTGATAAAGATCCAGCGGCATGTGAGTTATATCTTGTAGAGGGTGACTCTGCAGGAGGTTCTGCTAAGCAGGGAAGAGATAGAAAGTTTCAAGCAATTTTACCATTGAGAGGTAAAATTTTGAACGTAGAAAAAGCTCAGGAACACAAAATTTATGACAATGATGAGATCAAGAATATGATCACCGCACTTGGCGTTTCTTTTGGCACTGAGGAAGATGAGAAAGCACTAAACCTAGAGAAGCTACGATATCACAAAATCATCATTATGACGGATGCTGATATTGATGGTAGCCACATTCGAACATTGATACTGACTTTCTTTTTCAGATATATGAGACCACTAATTGAAAGTGGATATTTATACATCGCTCTACCTCCACTCTACTTAATTAAGAAAGGTAAATCTGAACGATATGCTTGGTCGGAAGAAGACAGAGCTAGGGTGATCAAAGAGATAGCCCCTAATGGCAAGGAAGATTCTATTGGTGTACAGCGATACAAGGGGCTTGGAGAGATGAATCCAGAACAGCTTTGGACAACAACAATGGACCCTCAGCATAGAAGCCTTAAAAAGGTGACAATTGAATCAGCTGCGGAAGCTGACCATTTGTTCTCAATGCTAATGGGTGACGAAGTGGCACCACGTAGGGAGTTCATTGAGAAAAATGCTAAATACGCAAACGTCGACGTTTGATTATTTTGAAGTAATAACCTGATACATTGCCTGAAGAAATTTCCATAGAACAGCAAACGTAAAAAGGATAGCAGATCCGAAGGCGAATATGATCAGCAAAAAGAAGTCTAAAATTTTTTCCATTCTCTTAGGGGGTTAATTGATTCCTTGAATATACGGAAATAATAACCACTTTAAGGAGAGATTGTTTAACTAAATTTCGATTATGAAATATAATTTTATTAAGAAAGCAATTTGCACACTTTTATTTGTCAGCCTCACGTCACTGAGTTACTCTCAAACCTACTGGCAGCAAAGAGTGGAGTACAAAATGGACATAGACTTTGATGTGAAAAATCATCAATTTACTGGTCAACAGTCTTTGAAGTATTTCAATAATAGCCCCGACACACTTACGCGAGTGTTCTACCACCTCTATTTCAATGCTTTTCAACCAGAGAGCATGATGGACACACGAAGTAGGACAATTGAAGACCCTGATGGGCGTGTGGGTGACCGAATCTCAAAATTGAATGATTCTGAGATTGGATATCATAAAATAGTGTCTTTGACACAAGATGATGCTAATGTGAACTTCATTATCGAAGGAACTTTATTAGAGGTACAGCTGGCTACTCCTCTTCTTCCAGGTTCCGCAACCGTTTTAAATATGAATTTTCAAAGCCAGGTTCCAAATCAAATAAGACGTAGTGGTCGCAATAATAAAGAAGGCATCGACTATAGCATGGCTCAGTGGTTTCCCAAATTAGCAGAATATGATCGCAGGGGATGGCACACACACCCATACGTAGGGAGAGAATTTTATGCGCCATGGGGCGACTATGAAGTAGACCTGACTATTGCAAAAAATTATATTGTTGCAGGTACTGGTGTATTACAAAATCCAAACGAAATAGGATATGGGTATGAAGATGAAGGCGTTGAAGTTAAAAGAAAAGGAAAGACCTTAACCTGGAGATTCAAAGCTGAAAATGTACATGATTTTGTATGGGCAGCAGATCCAGACTATGCACACAAAACTGCTATGGTTGAAGGTGGACCTGAACTTCATTTCTTCTATCAAGAAGGATCTGAAACAGAAGCTTGGAATGAACTTCCTGATTTGACTGTAAAAGCTTTTGAATTCATAGAAGATAATTATGGAGAATACCCTTTTCCTCATTATTCAATAATTCAAGGCGGTGATGGAGGAATGGAATATCCAATGGCTACCCTAATTACAGGCAACAGAAATATAAAGAGCTTATTGGGAGTAACTGTCCATGAAGCGCTGCACAGCTGGTATCAAGGACTATTAGCGACTAATGAAAGCTATTACGCTTGGATGGACGAAGGTTTCACAACATACGCAACAGCTGAAACCATGGCGAGTATTTTTGAAGGGTCTAATAGAACCCAAGAAGGGAATTATAGAACATATTTCTATCTAACACAGTCAGGTAAAGAAGAGCCATTAAGTACTCATTCAGATCATTTTGAAACTAACCTTGCATATGGGCTTGGATCATACTATAAAGGAGCAATCGCTTTGGCTCAAATGAACTACCTAATAGGTAAGAAAGCCACAGCTAGTGCATTGAAAAAATACTACTATCAATGGAGATATAAACATCCTGATGCAATAGACTGGATACGAGTATTTGAAAAGGAATCAGATATTGAATTAGACTGGTATCTTGATTACTGGATGAATACAACACATACCATTGATTATGCCATTGAAAATGTGATTGAAGAAGATGGGAAATCTATGGTTACATTGAAAAGAAACGGCAAGATGCCAATGCCTATGGACATCTATGTCACTTTCAAAGATGGCTCTAAAAAGATATTTTATGCGCCACTATCAATTATGAGAGGTGAAAAAGAAAACGAATCGGATTTAGATCGAGAAATTCTAAATGATTGGTCATGGACTCATCCGACATACACGTTTTCTATAGACACTCCTCTTAGCAGCATCCAATCAATTGAAATTGATGAAAGCGGCTACTTAGCTGATGTTGATAGAGAAAATAACAAGTGGGAGAATTAATCCTCCTACTTTTCAATCTTACCTTTTAGGGTGATGATCTGAGTCGGGGTAACGGGATCATTCGAATACAGAGTGATCGACTTATACTGATTCCCTCGCATTTCTGAGGTATCAAAAAAGACCTTGAGCGTTTGACTCTTACCTTTTTTGATACCTTTATTTTTTAGATCGTAGGTAACACATCCGCAATTAGATTTCACGGCTCTGAAAAAGAGTTTCTCTTTTCCCTGGTTAGTCAAATCAAATTCTATTTCAACTTTTTCTCCTGATTTAACAGTACCAAAATCATGAATTCTATCTGAAATCTCGAGCTTCGGAGCCTTGTCTAGCTCCTCAGCTGACATTTCTGGAAAATATTCCTCAATAACAGCAATGACTGAAAGTTGTTCCTTTGAATCAGGTTCTAATTGAATATTATCACTTACGTATCCAAAATCATTCTTTTTAACAGGGTCATAAATTAATTTCAATTCACCTACCTCGCGTGGATTTAAATACGCTTTCGACAACTCTACTGAGATATGCTCAGGTAAAATCATTCCTTCTGAGGACAAAGTTGCTAGTGTATCGGAGCTATTGTAAATATCAAAAACCTTCTCTACTGGTTTTTCGGTTGTAATCTTCCCCATATTCATTCCGCGATATTTTATACGCATCACGCCCAAGCTCACTGGGAATTGTTGAGCAGGAGTTTTAGGCTTTGGCTTTACATATCCAGATATATACAAGCTTCTGTTTGAAGATGCATCAGTTGTTGTGATTCTAAGAGATTTTCTGAATTTACCGGGCCTATTTCTTGGGTTATACTTCGCTTTGACAAAACCAGAATCCCCAGGCATAACTTCTTCCTTAGTCCAGCCAGGAGTAGTACAGCCGCAAGAGGCTTTTACATGAGTTATTCGAATAGGCGCTTCTCCTTTATTAACAAAATGAAACGTAAATTCTGCAGGTCCAGCCTCTTCTCTTATTTCACCAAAATCATGATCTAGGGTGATAAATTCCAACTTAGATTGAGCTAAGCTTGTCAGAAAGAATAAAAGAGTAGAAATTGAAAAAAAAGTTCTCATTGTAAATTTCAGTTTGCTTCACTTCTAAGGCGATATACAAAGCCCCAAATTATATAGGTTTGCACAAATTTTTTAATAAATGTCACGAATACTTACAGGTATACAGAGTTCAGGGAAGCCGCATTTAGGTAATCTATTAGGGGCAATCATGCCTGCCATAGAGTTATCTAAGAATAAAGACAATGAGTCCTTCTTTTTTATTGCTGATCTTCACTCACTCACAACCATTAAAGATCC
The DNA here is from genome assembly GCF_963691765.1 of Ekhidna sp. Classification (GTDB taxonomy): domain Bacteria; phylum Bacteroidota; class Bacteroidia; order Cytophagales; family Cyclobacteriaceae; genus Ekhidna. The sequence continues at coordinate 2,981,926 of NZ_OY829375.1, read as the reverse complement.
AAAGTTACGCATAGAAAATACTAATGCTGTGGCAGCGGCCTGGTTAGCCTGTGGATTCGACACAAATGAAAATACTTTTTATAGGCAATCAAGAGTGCCCGCTTGTGCAGAATTGACTTGGTACTTGAATTGCTTCACTCCTTTTCCAATGCTTGCCAATGCACATTCATTTAAGGATAAATCTGATAAGCTATCTGATGTGAATGCCGGCCTTTTTGACTATCCAGTATTAATGGCTTCAGACATACTGCTTTACGATGCAGATTATGTGCCCGTTGGAAAGGATCAAAAGCAGCATCTTGAAATGACACGAGACATCGCTACATCTTTCAATCATCAGTTTGGCGAAACTTTCACCATTCCAGAAGCTTTAATAGATGATCAGGTAATGACTATCCCAGGAACTGATGGTCAAAAAATGAGCAAAAGTTATGGGAATATCATCGATGTGTTCCTTCCTGAAAAAAAGCTTCGAAAAAATGTAATGCAAATAATTACTGATAGCACACCGCTCGAAGAACCAAAAAATCCAGACACATGCAATGTGTTTGCCATTTACCAGCTCATTGCCAACTCAGATCAAACCAATGAAATGCGGAAAAAGTATGAGGGTGGCAATTACGGATACGGTCATGCAAAGCAAGAATTATTTGAAATTTTACTTGACGCCTTCGCAGATGAGCGTGAAAAATATGATTACTACATGTCTAACATTGATGAACTAGAAGATCAATTGAAGAAAGGTGAGGAAAAGGCCTCGGATGTAGCGAATGATGTCTTGAATAGAGTAAAGACGAAATTAGGATTTGCATAAAAAATATAATGAGAGCAGAAGAAAAAGCAAGACTTTGGCTAAACGCCAGCAACATTGACGAGGAGTCAAAAAAGCAAATCGAAAATTTGTTGAACAATTCTGATGAGCTTGAAGAGTCATTTCAAATAGACTTAGAATTTGGCACAGGTGGTTTAAGAGGACTTATGGGAATAGGAACCAACAGAATGAATAAATATACTGTTGGAATGGCCACTCAAGGTTTCTCGAATTATTTGAAAAAGGAGTTTGACGGAGATATTAGTGTAGCTATTGCCCATGATAGTCGAAACAATAGCCGATTGTTTGCGGAGGCAGCTGCAGCGGTATTCTCAGCAAATGGGATAAAAGTCTATCTATTCGAGGAATTGAGACCAACTCCGGAGTTGTCTTTTGCCATAAGGCACCTTGGATGTCAAGCGGGAGTAGTATTAACAGCTTCACACAATCCAAAAGAGTATAATGGATACAAGGCTTACTGGTCTGATGGAGGACAACTGGTCCCACCTCACGATAAAAGTGTCATTGACGAAGTGAAAAGAATCAACTCCATCGATGAAATCAATTTTAATTCAAACACAGATTTAATTGAAAGTATTGGTGAAGAAATAGATAATGCTTACTTAGAAATGATTTCCGGTCTTTCATTATCACCGGATGCCATTAAATCCAACAGTGAATTAAAAATTGTGTTTTCTTCAATCCACGGTACAGGTATTACAATGGTGCCAAGGGCTTTGGAAAAAATAGGATTTACAAATGTTCATACTGTAAAGGAGCAATCGGTTCCTGATGGAAATTTCCCAACTGTAGTCTATCCTAATCCAGAAGAAAACGAAGCAATGGCTATTGCTTTGAGTGAGGCGACAAAAATTGACGCAGATCTTGTCATGGCAACAGATCCAGATGCTGACAGAGTGGGTATAGCTGTTAAAAATTCAAAAGGTGATTTTCAACTTCTTAATGGAAATCAAACTGGTTCTCTTTTGGTGTATTACCTACTTGAAAAGTGGAATGAGAAAGGAATGAAGGGGAATGAATACATTGGAAAGACTATTGTAACTACTGAACTCATCAGAGATATCGCCAATAGCTTCAATACAACCTGCTATGATACGCTCACTGGTTTCAAATGGATAGCAAATCTTATTAAGCAAAAAGAGGGTAAAGAAGTTTTCATTGGAGGTGGAGAAGAGAGTTACGGCTACATGATCGGAGAAAGTGTTCGTGATAAAGATGCAGTGGCTAGCTGCGCAATAATTGCAGAAATGGCCGCCTGGGCTAAGGAACAGGATCTAAGCGTTTTCGACCTCTTACTCAAGGTCTATGAAAGGTATGGTGTCTATTATGAGGAGCTTAAATCAATTACCAAAAAGGGATTAAAAGGAGCTGAAGAGATCAAAAAAATGATGTCAGATTTCCGATCGAACCCACCCAAAACTTTAGGAGGATCTGAGGTTACGGCAGTAATTGATTATTTAGATGAAGTAAAAAACAAGACAGATGATAAAAAAGCTGCTGTCAGTTTTCCAAAATCGAATGTACTTCAATACCTTACCAAAGATGGTACTAAAGTTAGCATCCGCCCATCTGGCACAGAACCAAAGATAAAATTCTATTTTTCGGTTATGAGCAAATTAGAGGGCGGCGACTTTTATAAAACCGAAGAGAAGTTGAAAAATAAAATACATAACTTATTGAATGACTTGAATTTGTGATGAAAAGGCAAATTATTGGATTAAATAAACCAAAAGTGTTAATTTGCGAAGATTAGAAGGAAGAAGATAAATGGTCTTTCAAAGAGCGAGTCACCAATCTAACCTATAAACTGAATTGAGTAACGTATTACTAAATTTTTTGCTTGTAATAGTAGGGTTTGTCCTCCTTATCAAAGGAGCGGATTACCTAGTAAACGGAGCTTCTTCTTTAGCCAAACGTTTTAATGTTTCTGACATAGCCATTGGTTTGACTGTGGTGGCAATGGGTACCTCAGCTCCAGAGTTAGTTGTGAACATCATTTCAGGTTCTGTACAAGATGGTGGCAGTGGAGCGAATGAGGTCGTTTTTGGCAACATTATAGGCTCGAATATTTTTAATATTTTTCTCATTCTGGGAATAGCCAGCATCATTTACCCATTAACTGTTGAGCGAAATGCCCTTTGGAAAGAAGTCCCTTATTCATTGTTGGCTACATTCATATTCTTCATCCTGGTTAATGATGCATTGTTTTTTGGTTCAGATACCAATTCACTAGACGTTAGAGACGGCATTATTTTATTAGTAATGTTCGGCTTGTTCATCGTGTATATTTTCATGAACCTGAGCCGAAATCCTGAGGCTGAAATGGAAGACATCGAGCTTCATGGAAGCTTGAAGACTACGCTCATGATCGTTCTTGGAATTGTAGGATTGGTGTTCGGAGGAAATTTAATTGTAGAAAATGCAGTGACTATTGCTAAGTTCTATCATGTAAGCGACAAGATGATTGGCCTTACGATTTTAGCTGCTGGTACTTCACTCCCAGAGTTAGCTACATCCGCTGTTGCAGCATTCCATAAAAAATCAGATTTAGCTGTAGGTAACATTGTCGGATCAAATATTTTCAATTTATTACTTGTTTTGGGTGCAACTTCAATAGTTCATTCACCACTGATCTACACCCCATCATTAAACATCGATCTGTATATTGTAATGCTGGGCACATTCCTGCTATTCATTTTCATGTTTACTTTAAACAAGTACAAACTGGATAGAGCTGAAGGAATGATATATATAGTTGGCTTCCTAGCATATTCTTATTATCTCTTTGTAAGAGAAGGAATCTTTCCAGGTTTATTCTAAAATTCAATTAACATGCTTCCAAAGATTGACCCCACGACTACCGTCTCATGGGCAAAACTCAAGGATTTAGCTTTACAACAAGGCGATATTCAAACTTTACTTGATGATTCCGATCGAATTGCAAAATTCACTTTTGATCATCAAGATTTTCATTTCGATTTTTCAAAGAATGAGGTTTCTGATGAAGTTTTGAAGACTTTAATTCAATTAGCGTCAGAATGTGGACTGGAAGAAGGCATTAGTGCAATGTTTGATGGTCAGTCAATCAATGAAACTGAAAATAGGGCCGTACATCATGTTGCCTTAAGAAGTGAAACTAACGAAGATGTTAAAAGAGAGCTAGATAAAATTGAGAAATTCAGCAACCAGCTTCACAGCGGAAATATTAAAGGATTTAGTGGTGACACCATCACCGATGTAGTGAACATAGGTATTGGAGGCTCAGATCTTGGACCTAAAATGATAACCTATGCATTAAGACCGTTTTGGAAGGAAATTACCCCTCACTTTATATCGAATGTTGATGCCGCTCAAATGGTTGAAACATTAGAAGGGCTAAATCCAAAGACTACGCTCTTTATTATAGCATCAAAGACGTTTACTACTCAAGAAACCATTACTAATGCATTGTCAGCGAGAGAGTGGTTTTTAAAAAATGGCGGCAGTGAAGAAACGATACGCCAACATTTTGTAGCTGTCAGCACCAATGAAAAAGCTGTTAATGAATTCGGAATATCAAGTGAAAACATGTTCGAATTCTGGGATTGGGTTGGAGGAAGATTTTCATTGTGGTCTGCAATTGGACTGAGTATTTCCTGTGCAGTAGGATTTGAACATTTTAAATCCTTATTGAAAGGCGCTAACGAAATGGATGATCATTTTCAGTCCAGCGATTTTGAACAAAATCTCCCAGTGATCTCTGCCCTAATTGGTATTTGGTATAATAACTTCCGAAACTACGACTCAATGGCTGTGTTGCCATATGATCACAGGTTAAGATATCTACCTTCTTACCTTCAGCAAGTAGATATGGAGAGCAATGGAAAATATGTAGATAGATCTGGCACTGAAGTCACGCATCAGACCGGACCAATCATTTGGGGTGAACCAGGAACAAATGGACAGCATGCATTCTATCAGCTTATACATCAAGGCACAAAAGTGATCCCTTGTGAGTTCATTGCCATCGCTAAACCAGCACATACCCACGAAGATCATCACGAGAAGCTTTTGGCTAACTTTTTCGCCCAATCAGAGGCCCTATTGAAAGGAAAATCTCTGGATCAAGTAATAGATGAAATTGGCAGTGATTCAAATGACATTTTAAAGAACTCCAAAGTGTTCAAAGGAAATCGTCCATCTACAAGTATTCTTATAAAGGAATTGACCCCATTTAACATAGGCAAACTGATTGCATATTATGAACATCGAGTCTTTACTCAAGGACTGATCTGGAACATCTTCAGTTTTGACCAATGGGGAGTTGAACTTGGCAAGCAACTATCCAAACCAATTTTATCAGAGATCAAAGAGCAAAGAGATGGTGATCACGATTCTTCTACAAAGTCTTTAATGAAACAATATCAGAACATGCGTAGATGACCGGCCACAATGCCTGTTGCTATTCCTACATTTAAGGACTCTGCATCTCCATACTGAGGTATTGTTATTAATTGCGAAACTTTGTTACGCGTCATAGCGCTAATCCCATGTGATTCACTTCCCATTACAATGACAGAGGCTGACTTAAAATCTACTTCTTGCAGATTCGTCCCATTCATATCAGCCGCATAGATTGGTAATTGATTATCAGAATAAAATTCTTCCAGACTATTTGTAATGACTTTTATTCTAGTAAACGATCCCATTGTACTATTGATCACTTTAGGATGATAAAACTCAGCGCACTCTGGGGATAGTAGCAGTTGCTTAAAGCCAAACCAATCCAATGTCCTTATTATAGTGCCAACGTTACCTGGATCTCCCACCCCATCTAATACAAACAAATGATCATTATAGTCTATATCCTTTAGCGTCCAATTTTTCATTCTTGCTATAGCTAGACAATCCTCATTGGATTTAAATGTTCCGAGCTGTGTTAGCATACTACTTTCCACTACTTCATTTCTATGGCTACCAGTCTTCAAATTCTCTGAAAAGTAATGCTCTGTACCAACTACCATTTCAACAAAAAATGAAGATTTTAGCAACTCTTGCACATTTTTTGTTCCTTCCACCAAAAAGCGTTCCTCACGAGTTCGGTACTTCTTAACTTTGAGTGATTTTATGAATTTCTGATCCTTCCTAGAAAGCATTGATTTGAAGCGATTTTTTAAACTAAGCCAAATATCACTATTCGCAGGCATATTCCTTACCTCCTGCCTCGGCTCTAAGTTTTTAGTCGATGATCAAAAGATACTTGCAAAGCAGAAAATTAATGGAATATCAGGCTCATTTGAGGATGAAGCACGAGGACTTTACGAGCAAAAAGCCAATAGTAGAATTTTATTCGGCAACTATCCATTTACCCATCTAAACCATTTATATAAACTTGGAGAAAATGGTTGGATTTTGAGTAAAGGATACGATCGCGAACGAGCCATTGCTAAACGTGATTCTTTAGCGGTAAAATATGATCGTAAAATAGCACGTGCTGAAACAGACAAGAAAAAGCAAAAACTCAGAAACAAAAGAGCTAAGAAATACGACAAGAAAAACAGAAAAGTACGTCAAGGAAATCAGCTCATGCGATGGGGTGAACCAGTTGCTATATATAATCACTCCAGATCAAGACTTACTGCCAATAAAATAAACCAATACCTAGCGTCACATGGATACTTTGATGCAACCGTTGACATTGACACCGCCGACTTTGATAGCCTTGGTTCCGTAGCAAGATTTGGACGGAATGTAAGAAACTGGATTAGTGGATGGGCAGGACATAAGGATCGGTATATCAACCTAAACTACAACATCGCATTAAATACAAGATATGTTATAGACTCTATTCAATATGATATAGCAGACACCGTGCTCTTGGCATTAATAAAAGAAAATGAGAAGAACTTGCCATTGCGAAAGGGATATTACAATCAAGAAACACTAAGTGATGAACGAGACTTCATTTATGACCTAGCACTAAATAACGGATACTTTGAATTCTCAAAACAGTACATTGAATTTAAAATCGATTCAATTCAATTGGGCAGAGATACACTTATTGTTAGAGAAATAATAAAGAATCCACCAGGTAAACCGGAGCATAAGATATTCTATCTGGATTCCATCGTCTTTAATACTGATGCCAGTGTGACAGAAACCTTTGCTCGGACAAAAGAAAAATACAGGGATATAACTTTTGAGTTTGGAAGAAACAGGTATTCAAAAAAGGTCTTGGAGTGGCGAGTACCACTAGAACAAGATGATCCGTATAGCAGAGATTTAACAATAGAGACACAAAGGCAACTGTCCTATCTCGACAATTTTAAATTCATCAACATCAATTATGATACGACGGGAAACTATTTTGTAGCCAACATATTTACATCTCCATTTAAAAAATTCCAGACTTCAAGTGAATTTGGACTCGCAAGATCTCAAGGTAGACCGGGTCCATTTGTGAATGTCAACTTGAAAAACAGAAATACCTTTAGAACCTTAGAAATCTTGAGTTTAGATGCTAATGCAAAACTGGAAGATCTGCGGTCGGTAAGAGAAGAAACTGGCTTTGATGGAAACTATACCTCACGTCAGTTTGGGGCAGAAGCAGCAATTACCTTTCCCCAGTTCTTATTCCCTCTCGGATCTTATTATAAAAATAAGATTGGACGGTTCAACCCGAAGACAAGAATATCCTTCGACTTTTCATTTGAAGATAGAGCAAATGAATATCTAAGACTTATTTATAGAGGTACTTGGGCGTATAGCTGGCAAGTGAGAGACCAAATTAAATATACCCTCACACCTTTTCAATTAAGCCTTATTGACGCTGAGACCACAGATGAATTTCGAGAATTTTTGGACAATCTTGAAGACCAAAACAATCCATATGCCTTAGCATTTAATTCATCAACTGTGACCAGTAGTGCATTTAGGCTCGATCTTAACCTCGGTGAATACGCCAATGGGCAAGATGGTGGATATGTTCGATTTGATGCGGAACTAGGAGGTTATTTAAATAACATTATTGGTATAAGAGACACACTAACGTTTCAATATGCTAAATCTCAAATAGACCTTCGTAAAATTGAACGACTAAGCAGAAAAAGCAATCTTGCTTTTCGCTTAAATGTAGGCCTTGCATATCCATACGGCACTAACCAATCGCTTCCGTATGAAAAGTACTTCTTTGCTGGAGGTAGTAGTAGCATTAGAGCCTGGAGACCAAGAAGATTGGGACCTGGCGCATTTGGAGTTTTTGAGACGGATTCTAATGAAAATCCAACAGATTTTATTGACTATAGCAACGAGCAACGAGGAGAAATTTTAATTGAATCCAGTGTTGAGTTAAGACAAGACTTAGTTGGCTTTCTAGAAGGAGCAATATTCATTGATGCTGGAAATATATGGACGATTAGAAACTCATTGGTAGAACCAACGGAAGATCCTGAGGGTGATGATGGTATTTTCAGATTTAATGAATTCATGAATGAAATGGCTGTTGGAACAGGAGTCGGACTGCGTTTTGATTTACAGTTTCTAATTTTCAGAGTAGATCTTGGAATGAAATTATTTGATCCAGCACAGAAAAAAGGAGAACGCTTTGTTGGAGACGAGATCTTTTCAAACTTTGGGAGAAATTCAGAAATAAATATTGGAATAGGATACCCGTTTTAATGGAAGCAATTACTAAGGAAAGTATAGCCAATTGGTTTAAAGGCCTACAAGATTCAATTTGTCATTCTCTTGAAGAATTAGATGGAGATGCCTCTTTTGAAGAAGATTTATGGGACAGACCAGAAGGTGGCGGTGGCAGATCTAGAGTGATCAAGAATGGAAATCTGATTGAAAAAGGTGGTGTGAATTTCTCTGCCGTTTCAGGCCCTACTCCAGAAAAAATACTTCAAGCACTCAAACTTCCAGAGGCTGAATTCTTTGCAACTGGCGTGTCTATAGTACTACACCCAAATAATCCATGGGTGCCGATTATTCACATGAATGTTCGGTATTTTGAAATGAGCAATGGAATTTGGTGGTTTGGCGGTGGAATCGATTTAACACCTCACTATGTAATTCCTGAACTGGCAAGGAATTTCCATCAACATTTAAAAAACGCTTGTGACAAACATGATTCAAATTTTTATCCAAAATTCAAAGCGTGGGCGGATGACTACTTCTTCGTAAAGCACAGAGACGAAACAAGAGGAATTGGGGGAATATTCTTCGATCGTTTAAGCGATAGTGATGGGCGATCCAAAAATCAACAATGGCAATTTGTAAAAGATGTAGGTAATACGTTTGTACCTGCTTATACCGATGCTGTCTCTGAGCTAAGAAATAAGTCATTTACTGAGGAAGACAAAAAATGGCAAAAACTACGTCGAGGAAGGTACGTAGAGTTTAACCTAGTACACGATAAAGGGACAAAATTTGGATTAGATACAAACGGCAGAACCGAATCAATACTGATGAGCTTGCCCCCCGAAGCAAACTGGGAATATAGCCATACACCTGAAACAACGCTACAAAAGCAAACACTTGAATCATTAAAAAAAGGCATTGACTGGATTCAATAGAATCAATCAATACCTTTATTATTCTTCTAATACTTCTTACAGAAGATTGAATTTCTCCATTAAAGACTCCTTATAGGAAGCTCCGATTGAGAATGTCTTCTCACCTATGTGAACTTGAAGGTCTTCAATTTTATGTATTTTATTTCGGTTGATTATGTAGCTACGGTGTACCCTGCTGAATATACTTTCAGGTAGCCTTTTCTCAATACCTTTCATTGTATGATGAACGATATGTTTCTTACCACTTTCAGTATTGAATATCACATAATCTGCCAATGCCTCGACAAATAGGATGTTGTCGTAGCTCAGCCTGAAAAGTTTTCCATCACTTTTAACATAAATATGATCTTCTTGCTCAGCGATTAGTTTCTCTTTCTCAAGATTCTCCTTCACTTTATTCACCGCCTTCATGAAACGCTCATATTCTACTGGCTTTACCAAGTAGTCGGCAACAGAATCTTCAAATGCCTCGATTGCATATTCCTTTTTGGAAGTAACAAGTATCACATTGTAGGCATGCTGCAGGGATTTAACTAACTCAAGCCCGCTCATGCCAGGCATTTCTATGTCTAGAAATACAATGTCTACATCATTGGCACTTTCACCAAGAAGGATATCATGAGCTTCTTGCGTATTGTCCAGATCGTGAGATAGAACGAGTGTATCCGTCTTATCTATAAATTTTTTGATAACGAGACGCGACATTTTATCGTCGTCTACCACCATGCAATTGAGTGCCATCTATTTTCTATTTAAGATTAGGTTTATGTACTTTCCGATAATATCAAATTCAATATTAACAACACTACCAACCGCTAGCTGATTGAAGTTGGTATATTCAAATGTATATGGAATTATTGCCACAGAAAAGATTTTTTTTTCAACGTTAAAGCAAGTGAGGCTGGTACCGTTAATACAAATACTTCCTTTTTCTACCACAAGCCCCTCTTCTGCCAGTTCAAATGTGATCAACCAGCTCCCATTTTCATCTTCGATAGAAACTACTTTGGCTGTTGAATCCACATGTCCTTGAACAATATGACCATCAAATCGACCATCAGCCTTCATGCACCTCTCAATATTTAGTGAATCGCCCACCTTTACCGCTCCCAGGTTCGACTTCTTAAGTGTTTCATCAATAGCAGTAACCCAATGTTTTCCTTCAGAAACCTTAGTGACAGTCAAACAAACACCATTATGTGAGACACTTTGATCTATTTTAAGCTCATTTGATATCTCTGAAGAAATTGAATAGTCCACATTGGATCCATCATGATTTATTTCTTCTACTTTCCCTACAGTTTCAACAATTCCTGTAAACACGCTGATTAAATTTAGGCCTCAAAATAATTGAATTGGAAGATACCTACAAGCATAAAGGTTTGAGGAAACAACTTGTTTCCGAGATACAGCAGAAAGGAATTACTGATCAAGCTGTTTTAAAGGCAATAAGCAGCATTCCACGTCACTTTTTCTTTGACAAAATTTTTGATTCACATGCATATGAGGACAAGGCTTTTCCTATCGATTCAGGACAAACTATAAGTCAACCGTACACCGTAGCATTTCAATCACAATTGCTCAATGTAAAACCAGGAGATAAAATTTTAGAGATTGGCACGGGTTCTGGATATCAAGCTTGCGTACTTGTCGAGATGGGTGCCAAAGTATATACCATCGAGTATCAAAAAGCATTGTATCAAAAGGCCATAAGATTTCTACCCAAACTGGGATATCAACCTCACATGTATAGTGGAGACGGTTCTAGGGGAATGGCCAGATTTGCGCCTTACGATGGAATAATTGTTACTGCAGGGGCACCTACCGTACCGGAAGAACTCATTCAGCAGTTAAAAATTGGAGGAAGGCTTGTTATACCTGTCGGGAACAATGACATACAATCTATGGTTTTGATAGAAAAAACGGACGAAAACAAAATAAAAAAGAAGCAATTCGACAATTTTAGCTTTGTACCTTTGCGTGGAGCTAAAGGATGGACTGACTAAAAAGAAGCATATGAAAAAGGTGAAAAAGTGTAAGGACTCATACGTGACAATGACAGAATTGGTACTTCCCAATGATACCAATGGACTTGACAATTTAATGGGAGGACGTCTAATGCACTGGATGGATATAGCTGCCGCCATAGCTGCTCAGAAACATTCAAACCGTATTGTAGTAACGGCCTCTGTTGATAACATTTCTTTTTCAGAACCAATAAGAAAAGGTAACACAGTAACAATATCAGCATTTGTGACTCGTGCATTTAGTTCTTCTATGGAAGTCTACATGGAAGTAGTGGCTGAAGATATTCCTGCTGATAAGAAAGTACACACCAACCTCGCCTTTTTCACTTTTGTGGCAGTTGATCAATCTGGAAAACCGATAGATATTCCTGAAGTGGAGCCTGAAACTGACCTTGAAAAAGAATTGTATGAAGGTGCACTTAGAAGAAGACAATTGAGACTAGTGCTTGGTAAAAGGATGAAACCAAGTGAAGCTAAAGAACTTAAGTCTATATTTGATATGGAAGAATAATCCATGGAAAAAGAAAACCTTCACCTACTAATAACGGAAGAAATTTATATGCTTCCTCAAGATGAAACATCTAATGAATCTGAGGAAGAAGTTTCGGTAGAACATGAGGTGGTTGTTGAAACTGAAGAAGAAGTTTCTATAGAACAAGAAGCAATAGTTGAATCTGTAGAAGAAGTTTCCGCGAAACAAGAGTTGGTACACGAACCTGCATCTGAGAATTCTAAGAAAGAAGAAACCGTTGAAACAACCGAATCAAATGAAGTTCAGGATCCAGAAGAAAAGGTAGCAGAATCTCCTAAAATCCCTAAGCAAGAAACAGAATCCATTAAGGAGATCTCATTCGCTGTGTTTCATAGTAGCAACGACGAATCTGATATAGAGTTATTAAATAAGATCATCGCCGCATGTAAACTACCTTCAGATCAATATAAAATCTTTGATGGTGGATTTGATCAATCTATCAGCTTTAAAAAGGCGTTGGTATTTGTACCTGAGGCAAAAGCATTTTACTCTCCAATACCATATAAAAACAGTGAATTTCTATGTTCGAAGCCGCTGGATCAAATATCAGGGGATGTACAAGAAAAAGCTAAGCTTTGGGAAGCATTGCAGAAGTTTGTCAATCAACTAAATGAATAATAACGACATCCTACGACGTATTCGCTACATCTTCAATCTTGGTGATGATAAAGTAACAAAGCTTTTCAAACATGGAGGTAAAGAAGTATCGAGAGCTGAAATCAGCGATTGGTTAAAAAAAGATGATGATGAAGATCAAAAACCAATTTATGACATTGACTTGGCTGTTTTCTTAAATGGGTTAATCATAAAAAACAGAGGAAAAAAAGATGGTGAAAATCCGAAACCCGAAAAAAGCCTTAACAACAATCAAATATTCAGAAAGATAAAAATTGCACTCAGCTTACGAGACGATGACATTGTAGAAATCATGGATTTGGCAGATTTCGAAGTAAGCAAACATGAAATAAACGCGATTTTCAGAAATCCTTCACAAAAGCAATATCGAGTTTGTAAAGATCAATTTTTGAGAAATTTTCTTCAGGGTTTGCAAATTAAACATCGTGGTAAAAAAGTCGAAGAGGAGATTTTAAGTAAACCTGAAAAACGCATAATCACGCGGCCAAAGAGAGATTGAATTATTTGAACTTCTTCTCCCTGGCTTTCTTGGCTTTCTTAACCCTCTTATTGGCATCAAAACTCAACCCAATTGAGGTAGCGACCATAGCGCCACCGATGTAGTAGGCTGCATTCGAATTGGTTGAACTACCTGAATCGCTATTCCTATTTGCAATTGGAGCAAGTAAAATACTGAGAATCGCTTTGGTAAAAAGAACACTACCGCCTATTATGCCAAGTCCATAGCTAAGATCCCTTCTATTTAACGCTTTTCTAATTTCTAGTTTGATAGTAGGATCATTCCATTCATATCCCTTAGTTTGAAAACCTTGCTGATCCAGCCAATTTACCTGACCTTTTCTAAGGTCCCTTCCTGTGAAGAATGTTTTTTTAACTTTAACTGAATCAGTTTTCTGTGCTGCCAATACGGATGGTGATAATAGAGCAAATAGCACGCAGAAGTAAATTAGGATTGGTCTCATACATCTTTGTCAATCAACCTTCCAAAAACCCCTAATTTGTCAATAAATAGAGAGTGATAATTACTTATCCGAATATCTCTTTCAGCTTTGCTGCCAAAGTAACGCCTCTTAAATTCTTAGCTATAATTATTCCATCTGGATCTATTAGGAATGTTGCAGGGATAGCTCCAACTTGATAGTCCATGGCCGCTTGACTTCTCCAATATTTCAGATCAGAGACGTGTAACCATGGCAATCCATCTTGAGCTATTGCTTGTACCCACTTGTCTTTGGTTCTATCAAGTGAGACACCTAATATCTCGAAGTTATTGTCTGAATATTGATTGTAAAGACGTACAACATTTGGATTTTCGGCTCTACATGGACGACACCATGCTGCCCAAAAGTCAATCAAAACATAATTTCCTCGCAGTGAACTTAACTTAATGAGTTCACCATCCGGACTTTGAAGTTCTATCTCAGGAGCTTCTTTTCCTATAGCCAACCTCTTTTTACTTGATACTTGTTCAATTAAACCAGCAACATGAAAGTTAGTAGGCATTTTTGCTTCAAGCTCAGCAGCAATCGAATCAATGAAACCAACATTTTGTTCAGCATCAATCATTTGAATCCCATAAAATGCTGCTAATGAAGGGCTGGCGTTTCTAATCTGATCTTTTAGATTCATTTCGGCAGTCCTTGCCAAATCCATCATTTTAAATTGAGCATCTTGGAAAGATGCAGCATCATTATTTGCTCTTGCCTGCCTTTGAGTTTGTTGATGCACCTGGATTTGCTGACGGTATTCTTGCATCAAATTATCCATCTGCCTTTTATATTCTGTATCGTAAGATCCGGAAACCTCTGAAAATCCTCTAGGATCATTACCATCAACATGAACCTCTACCTCCATTTCTTCTCCGGTAAGGATTAGCGTCACAATTTGACGGCCGTTAAAATTGAGACGGTAAAAAGCAGGTTCATTGATAACCAAATACTCACTAAAAACCCCGCTAGCATCTACATCCAAAGTATCTACAGGCTCTATTCCATTCTCTCCTACCAGCTCCAGATATATAAAACTATTATCAGTAAACTGCTCAAGTGATCCTGATAGTTTTATGCCCTCGTTTGAAGTTTGACTACATCCAAAGACAAGGGCCGTTAACGCAATAATTAGAGTATTCTTGATCATTTTATGTTAGTTCTTTTTGATCCAACGCAGTGCGCAAAAGTTCGTTCGACCTTTTAGGGTCAGCAGCACCATTGGTCCGCTTCATTACCTCCCCCATAAACATCCCTATCAGATTCTTCTTACCATTTCTGTACGCTTTCACTTCGTTTGGATAAGCATCGATTACCTGCAAAATTACTTCCGAAATATCATCTGCTGTCTTGATTGAAATCTGAAGCTCACTCAATAATTCATCTACAGATGTAGATTGATCAACAAGTAGTGGAAAAACTTTTTTGCTTGCAATTGTCGAATTGATTCTACCATCAGCAATTGCATTAACAAGGTCAGCAACCTGTTTGGATGAAATCGGAATAGTTGTATTTAGATCATCCCTATCATTCAATAAAGACTTGACAGGTCCCATAATCCAATTAGCGGCCTGCTTATAGTGTATTGTACTTTCAGCTACCCCTAACATGAAATTTGCTATTTCAAGATCATCCGTTAGGACTCCTGCGTCATAAGTTGAAAGAGAAAACTCATTCACAAACTTCTCTCTCATTTGGCGTGGCGTCAAAACCATATCCGCTTTAATCTCATCAAACCAATCTTGAGAAACTTCAAATGGACTTAAGTCAGGCTCAGGAAAGTATCGATAATCATTCAATTCCTCCTTGGTCCTCATACTTGCTGTAGTGCTTGTTGCCGCATCAAATAGCCGTGTTTCAGAAATCACCTTCTCTCCTCTTTCCAAAAGGTCAATCTGTCTATTTCTTTCGACCTCTATCGCCTTTCCAACATTGCGAATAGAGTTCATATTCTTTACTTCAACCTTCTTACCTAGTTCATTTTCACCTGATTTCTTAACTGATATATTGGCGTCGCATCTTAATGAACCTTGTTCCATATTGCCATCACAAATATTCAGGTATCTAACTATCCGCCTAATCTCAGAAAGCAAAGACATGGCCTCCTCAGAAGAAGAAATGACAGGTTCAGTTACCAACTCAATTAATGGGACACCAGCTCTATTTAGATCAATGAGCGAATCACCAGTCTCATCATCATGAATCGACTTACCTGCATCTTCCTCCAGATGAATCCTATTGAGTACAACAGTGACTTCAGAACCATCTTTTAATGTAACAGGAATTTCGCCTCCAACACATATTGGCGTTTTATCTTGGGTTGTCTGAAATCCTTTAGGTAAATCTGGATAGAAATAGTTCTTGCGATCAAAAAAACAATATCTAGATATTTCACTGTTGCAAGCCAGCCCCATTTTGATTGCTAACTCTACTGCTCTTTTGTTTAGCATCGGCATTGTCCCGGGATGTGCCAATGTTATTACACTTGTATTTGTATTTGGCGATTGACCATAAGAATTTGAATCAGCTGAAAAAAGCTTGCTTACCGTAGACAGTTGGATATGTACTTCTAGTCCAACAACAAGTTGATATTCAAATTCTGGTTTCATCTATGATGCAGCTATCATTTCCTCACCTAACTTCAAAGCTTCATCAAGACCTGAAAGATCTTTACCACCTGCTGTAGCGTAGAAAGGCTGACCTCCTCCACCGCCTTTAATCGCAGAAGCCATCTTTCTAATAATCTCATTTGCGTTCATCCCATCTTTTACCAAGTCATCGGAGATCATGACAGTCAGCATAGGCTTATCATTGATTTGAGCGGCAATTAATAAAACAAGATTCTCAACCTCTCTCTTCAGTTCGAAAGATACTTGCTTCATGCTATCAGCCGAAGGGAACTCACCTTTATAGGTAATTAGATTCTTTCCATTCACTTCTTTAACTGCATTCTTCAATTGATCTTTAATTTGACCAGCCTGTTGCTTGTTCATCTCCTCAATCTTTTTCTGATTAGTAAGATTCTCGTTCATCAAGTTTTCAATGGTCTTTCTTAGATCTTTCGGATGCTTAAGCATCTCTTCCAGTTCTGTAAGCAAACTAATTTTTTCATTGAAATATTTTTCAGCCTGAAAAGAGGTGACTGCCTCTATTCTTCGTACTCCAGCAGCTGTAGATCCCTCACTCACAATTTTCAGCATTCCAATATTTCCAGTTCGTGGAACATGAGTACCTCCACATAATTCAACAGAATAGTCTTTATCAAATGTGATGACACGAACAAAATCACCATACTTCTCTCCAAAGAGTGCCATTGCACCCATCTCTTTAGCTTGCTCGATTGGCACATTCTGTTTTTCGTCAAGTTTAATGTTTGCTCTTATTCGGCTATTCACAATTTTCTCAACTTCAGAGATTTCTTCATCTGTCATCTTAGAAAAGTGAGAAAAATCAAATCGCAATACTTTATCATTTACGAGCGACCCTTTCTGTTGAACATGGTCACCTAAAACTGTACGAAGTGCCGCATGCAGTAAGTGTGTAGCTGAGTGATTGTTCTCCGTAAGCCTCCTTTTGGTCTCATTTACTACAGCTTCTACCGATCCATTAAGCTCAGCAGGAAGCTTTTTTACGAAATGAACAATAAGGTCATTTTCCTTCTTCGTATCAATTACTTCGATTTTTTCTCCACCAAATCTTAAGTATCCAGTATCTCCTACTTGTCCTCCACTCTCAGCATAAAATGGTGTCTTCTCAAGTACTATTTGATACTGAACTTTATCTTTTTGTTTAACCTCTCGATACCGAAGCACCTGAGTTGTAGCTTCAACATCAGTATATCCAAGAAACAGCGTCTCCTCTCCTTCATTTACAAGATTCCAATCTCCAGTAGTCTGTTTTCCCGCACTTTTTGAACGATTCTTTTGAACCTCCATTTCTTTATTAAAACCGTCCTCATCCACTTCCATTTCGTTCTCGCGTGCAATCAATGCGGTCAAGTCTAGAGGAAAGCCGTACGTGTCATATAGTTCAAATGCTATTTCACCTTCAATAACCTTCGAGTTTCCTGAAGTAAGGGTATCGAGTTTTTTTAATCCGTTATCAAGCGTTCGTAGAAAGGACAACTCTTCCTCTTTAACTACTTTCGCAATGAAGTCTTTCTGATCAGTGAGTTCTGGAAAAACTCCTTCAAATTGATCGACTAGGATATCAAGCATTTCAAACAAGAAAGGCTCTTTAAAGCCCAGAAAAGTATATCCATACCTTACAGCCCTGCGGAGAATTCTTCGAATCACATAACCAGCTTTATTGTTGCTCGGCAGTTGTCCATCAGCAATCGTGAATGAAATTGCTCGAATATGATCTGAAATTACCCGAATTGCGATGTCTATTTTTTCATCCTTACCATATGCTACGCCAGCTTTCTTTGCCACCCATTGAATGAGTGGTTGAAAAACATCCGTATCATAGTTTGACTGCTTTTGTTGAATAGCCATTGCTAACCTTTCAAATCCCATCCCAGTATCTACATGTTTTTCAGGAAGGTTTTCCAAACTACCATTTGCTAGCCTATTGTATTGTATGAATACTAGGTTCCAAACCTCAACAACCTGAGGGTGATCCTGATTAACCAAATCTTTGCCAGGAATTTTATCAACCTCACTTTGAGGTCTAAGATCAATATGTAATTCCGAACACGGACCACATGGACCTGTATCACCCATTTCCCAGAAATTATCCTTTTTATTACCGTTTAAAACGCGATCTTCTGGTAAAAACTGAAGCCATATATCTTTTGCTTCATTGTCCTTTTCAAGATTTTCGCTGGAGTCACCTTCAAAGATGGTAGCATAGAATCGATCTTTCGGTAGTTTGAATCGATCTACAAGAAGTTCCCAAGCCCACTCGATTGCTTCTTTCTTGAAATAATCTCCAAAAGACCAATTTCCAAGCATTTCAAACATGGTATGGTGATACGTATCAATACCTACTTCTTCAAGATCATTATGCTTGCCGGAGACTCTTAAACATTTCTGCGTATCAGAAACTCTTTTATTTTCCGCAACCTTATTGCCCAAAAAATAGTCTTTAAATTGGTTCATTCCCGCATTAGTAAACATCAATGTTGGATCATTTTGTACCACTATTGGTGCTGAAGGGACGATTTTGTGGGTTTTGCTTTCGAAAAAGTCTAGGAAAGTTTTCCTGATTATTTTGGAATCCATTTAGGAAAGAAAAATTAGAATGTTAATGTAAAATCTTGTAATTATGAAAAAATCTCAATTATCCGTAAATTGCAACCGTATTTTGTAAACCACCTGCAAAATTTATTTTACAAAATTACGACAATTACCCTATCAACCCATGGCTAAAATTAAGTACTACTACGACACAGAATCTTGTCGTTATGAGCGCATAAAAGTCTCATCATGGGACATCGTGCTCAACCTACTAGGATTTCTTGTAGTTTCTTCCATAATAGGATTAGGAATTTTTTTCGTGACAGATCATTATTTCGAGTCACCTGCTAAAGCTGCACTTCGAAAAGAAAACGATGAGTTAAAGCTATATTATGAGCTTTTAGAAAATGATCTGGATGAAACCAATCAAATGCTCGCGGTATTGGAAGAGCGCGATGATGATATTTATAGAGTAGTATTTGGAGTAGAACCTATTCCTGACGAAATCAGAGGCGCTGGTGTTGGTGGATCTAATAGATATAGAGAACTTCTTGAAAAGGGATTGAAGAGAGAGGAGTTGATCTTAAGCAACATGAAGCGTATCGACAAGATGAAGAAGCAGATGTATATCCAAACAAAGTCTTATGATGAAATCATGAGCATGGCCATGGATAAAGAAGCATTACTAGCAAGCATGCCTGCTATCCAACCAGTGTCAAATAAGCAATTAAAGAGAATGGCGTCAGGTTTTGGTTATAGAATGCACCCTATCTACAAAGTAAGAAAAATGCATGAAGGCACTGATTTTTCAGTACCTACAGGCACAGAAGTGTATGCCACTGGAGACGGGGAAGTAGTTTATACTAAGACTAAATTTTCAGGATACGGTAAACACATTAAAATCAAGCATGGCTTCGGATATCAAACACTATATGCACATCTAAGTGAATTCCTTGTTAAGCCTGGTCAAAAGGTTAAAAGAGGTCAAGTGATCGGATATTCTGGAAATACAGGAGGTTCTACTGCTCCTCACCTACACTATGAAGTTGTGAAAGACAATACAAAATTAAATCCAGTCAATTTCTTCTATCAAGATCTAAGTGATGAAGAATATGCTGAAATTTTGAGGCTATCGTCATTGGAAAACCAATCAATGGGATATTATTAAGAGAAGCCTCCAAAAAAATTAAAGCGGTTGCACCATTAGGTCGACCGCTTTTTTATTTTAGAGCAAAATGAAATTTCGATCTTACCTCCTGATTGTTTGTATTGCCTTTGCTTGTAAAACAACAAAGCCAGTTCTTGATGATACTGTTGAAGTTGAAGAAACTATACCATTAATAGTAGAGCCTGACACTACCTATTTAATAACTCATGCAGGTGACACGTTAGTCAGCCTGGATGAAGAAGTAGATATTACCTTAACTCGTTTACTTCCAGACTCTGTAACAATTGTAGCTGTTGGAGATATTATGGGAGGAACAAATTTTCCTGATAAATCTTATTTACCAAGAGAAAAAGGCGCCTATTTATGGGATCAAGTACGCCCAATTCTGCAGGATGCTGATATTACTTTCGGCAATCTAGAAGGAACTATCCTTGATGATGGCGGAGAACAAAAAGAATGCAATAATCCTAAACTGTGTTATTTATTCAGATCGCCAGAGTACCTAGCAGAAAATTTCAGGGATTGCGGATTTGATTTGATGAGTGTAGCCAACAATCATGCAAATGACTTTGGGGTTACCGGGAGGAAAAACACACAGCGCGTGTTGGACTCTTTAGGTATTGCTCATGCAGGATCGTTAGATCAGCCCTACACTATTTCAAAAATCGGCAATCTAAGAATAGGATTTTGTGCTTTTGCTCCAAATAGAGGCACTGTAAGCATTCATCAGTATGAAAATATAAAAACAACTATTCAGCACCTAGACACAATAGCAGATATAGTAATAGCCTCTTTTCATGCCGGCGCTGAAGGATCTAAACATCAGCATGTAACAAGAAAACGAGAATATTATTATGGTGAAGATCGTGGTAATGTGTACGAACTTTCTCACTTAATGATAGATAATGGTGCCGATGTAGTACTGGGGCACGGACCACATATTGTAAGAGCAATGGAAGTGTACAAAGATCGAATCATTGCTTACAGCTTAGGTAATTTTTTAACCTATGGAAGATTTAATCTTCGAGGACTAGCGGGTGAAGCTCCCATCTTAGAGGTTAAAACAGATGCTTCTGGAAAGTTTTTAGAGGGTAAAATCCATGCTTTTCGACAAAGTTATTCGCTTGGTCCAAGAAATGATTCTAATCTTTCTTCGATAAAAACAATCCAACGACTATCTTTGGAAGACTTCCCTGAAAATCCAGTTACAATTGACGACAGTGGGAGTATTGTTTTTAAATCAAAATAAGCCTATTCACCAACAGTGCCCTACAAGGAAAAGGAAATTGAAAAGAAGTATTACACCATCGGCGAAGTTGCCGATGAATTAGGTGTTGCTACTTCACTCATCCGTTTCTGGGAAGGGGAGTTTGATAATATCAAACCGAAGAAAAACAGAAAGGGCAATAGGCAATTCACCAAAGATGATCTTCAAAATGTAAAGCTGATTTACCATTTGGTAAAAGAGAAGGGCTATACACTTCAAGGTGCTCGTGATTTTATTTCTAACGGAGGCGAGTTGGCTTCTAGTAAAATGGAAATGATCGAGTCTCTGAAAAAGATCCGAAAATTCCTAACAGAAATCAAAAACGAACTTCCTTAACTCATGTCCGAAGAGTTGGTTTTCCAGATCTCACTGGAACTCATCCCCGGTATTGGAAATAAAGGAATAAAGCAGTTGATTAGTTACTGTGGTTCCGCATCAGCAGTTTTCAAGTGCAATAAAAGCAAGCTGCTAAAAATTCCTGGTGTAGGAGAAAAAATGGCTACGGCCATTATTAAATCGAATCCCTTCAAAAAAGCTGAAGAAATTCTTAGAAGTGCTGAAAAAATAAATTCAGAGATTCTTCATTATACAGATCCTGCATACCCAAAGAGACTTAAACAAATACCTGATTCACCAAATATTTTATATAAAACTGGCTCATCAGCGCTTTCTCCTAAAAGAACTGTTGCAATAGTAGGAACTCGAAAAGCAACAGAATATGGTAAAAGTATTACCGATAAAATTGTTGATGACTTAAGCAAATTAGATGTTTCAATTATCAGCGGTCTTGCGTATGGTATTGATATCCAAGCACACAAGAGATGCTTAAAAAACAACGTATCTACAATGGCAATTGTAGCGGGAGGTTTAGATAGGATCTATCCATCTGTGCATAAGCAGTATGCTGAAAAAATATTAGAGAACGGAGCTGTAATTTCAGAAAGCATACCTGGAACTAAACCCGATCCGCATCTATTTCCAGCGAGGAATAGAATAATTGCAGGAATGGCTGATGCAACAATAGTTGTTCAGGCGGCTGAAAAAGGAGGTGCATTGATAACAGCCCAAATAGCTGATTCTTATAACAGATTGGTTTTTGCTGTTCCTGGTGAGGTAGGTAACACTTATGCTGAAGGGACAAATAAACTTATTGCTACGCAACGTGCGTTGATATATACCGGAGTTGAAGATCTTATATATCATCTCAATTGGGACATTGATGCAAATGATCAGATCAAGTCTGAACAAGATTTAGATCTAAGTGACGACGAATATGTAATCTATCATCTTCTACATGAAATTGGATCAGCCATCGAGATTGACACGATAGCTTTTCAATCTCAAATTCCAATCAATCAAGTAGCCGCACTTCTTTTAAGTCTTGAATTTAAAAGTCTTGTGAAAAGTTTGCCAGGAAAAAAATTCCGAACCATCAATTAAATACTGAAGAGCTCAGGCTCATTGCCCTTTCGAATTCCTCCATGTTCAAACCAGTCTCAATACTTTCAGAATCAAAAAAGCTTAGCATTTTTTCAGTTGCCATATTTCCAGTTAAATCATCTTTGGCCATTGGACAACCGCCAAAACCTTTGATTGCACCATCTATTCTTCTACACCCAGAATTATAAGCTGCTTCCACTTTTTCAGAGATTGTTTCAGGTGTTGAATGCAAATGCGCTCCAAACTCGATATGAGGGAATTTTGGAATCAGTGTTTCGAACAACATTGAAATATTCTTTGGATTAGAAACTCCAATTGTGTCAGCTAAAGAAATTACTTGTACTTCCATACTATCCAATCGGTCTACAAATTCACCAACATAGTCCATTTCATACGGATCGCCATACGGATTGCCAAAGCCCATAGATAAGTAAACAACAAGAACCTTTTCATGGTCATCTGACAGCTCTTGCATTTCAGCAAGATCATTGAAGGCATCATTAACAGAACGATTAGTATTCCGCTGTTGGAAAGTCTCGGATAAAGAAAGTGGATAACCCAAATATCCAATTTCATCAAACTGACATGCATCTTTAGCGCCCCTGATATTAGCTATGATAGCTAAGAGTTTAGATCGAGTTTCTGAAAGATTCAACCCTGCCAACACTTCAGCTGTATCACGCATTTGAGGAATAGCTTTAGGCGAAACAAAACTTCCAAAATCGATCGTATCAAAACCAACCTTTAGAAGCTGATTAATATAGTTAACCTTCGTCTCTGTAGGGATGAAATCATGCAAACCTTGCATGGCGTCACGTGGACATTCAATGATTTTCATTAATAGATAGGGTGTGCTGTGTTTATTTAGCTCAAAACTAAAAAAACTCTTTCGCTATCCGCTGGATCGCATCCGATTTCCCCATACTATAAAAATGTAGTACTGGGACACCCGCTTCAATCAACTCTCTAGATTGTTGAATCCCCCATTCTATCCCAAGTTCTTTGACCGCGGCATTGTCTTTACATTTTCCAATTTCTTGCTCCAGCTCATCTGGAAGATCAATTTTAAAAATCTTAGGAAGCATAGTGAGATGGCTCTTGGTTGCTACAGGTTTTAATCCTGGAATGATTGGAATATCTATCCCAATTGCTTTGCAATCCTCTACAAACTTGAAGTAAGCTTTATTGTCGTAAAACATTTGAGTGACAATATATTCAGCACCTAGTTCCACTTTCTTCTTCAGCCATTTAAGGTCAAAGTTCATATTAGGTGCTTCGAAATGCTTCTCCGGATATCCGGCTACGCCTACACAAAAATCTGTAGGTATGGCATTTTGAAGCTCCTCATCGATGTATTCACCTTGATTCATGGAAGAAATTTGTTCAACCAACTCTGAGGCAAAGGCATTACCATCAGGCTCTGGTACAAATGCCGGTTCGGACTTTATATTATCACCTCTAAGTGCTAGCACATTATCGATACCTAGAAAATTCAAATCTATGAGTGCATTTTCTGTTTCCTCCTTTGAAAATCCGCCACAAATGATATGAGGGATTGCATCAATTTCATAGTGATTCTGAATAGCTGCGCAAATCCCAACAGTACCAGGCCGTTTCTTAATGCTTCGCTTTTCTAGCAAACCATTTTCACGTTCTTTATAAACATACTCCTCTCTGTGATAGGTAACATCTATAAAAGGAGGCTTAAATTCCATTAATGGATCTATTTGATCAAAAAGATTTTTGATACTATCTCCCTTCTTAGGCGGAATTATCTCCAAAGAAAACAAGGTGCTTTTAGCACTTTTTATATGATCTGTTACTTTCATTCTAAATTTTTTATCCGCTGTAATTAAGATTTGGAGCCAGCCATTTTTCAACTTCTGACACAGTCATTTGTTTTCGTTTTGCATAATCCTCGACTTGATCCCTACTAATTTTTCCTAGACCAAAATATTTTGATTCTGGGTGAGAAAAATAAAATCCACTTACTGAGGATGCCGGGTACATAGCAAATGACTCTGTTAGTTCTATTCCCGTATTATTCTCAACATTTAAAAGATCAAAAAGTATTCTTTTCTCCGTATGATCTGGACATGCGGGATAGCCTGGAGCCGGACGAATTCCAGCGTATTTCTCTTTGATCAATTCATCGTTTGAAAAGCTCTCGTTATTAGCGTAACCCCAAAGTTCTTTTCTAACCTTCTCGTGCATCAATTCTGCAAAAGCCTCGGCTAATCTATCTGCTAGAGCCTTTACCATGATTTCTTTATAATCGTCATGATCCGCTTTATATTTTTCAATGAGTTTCTCAATGCCAATTCCAGATGTAACTGCGAATCCGCCTATATAATCTTGTTGATTGGGATTAATAAAATCCACCAATGAAAGGTTAGGAACTCCTGGGGCCTTCTTACCCTGTTGTCTCAGAAAATGAAATTCGAAATTCTTACCGTCTGAATCTACAATTACATCATCGCCATTTCTCGTCGCAGGATAAAGTCCAACTACTCCTTTTGCCTTTAGTAATTTTTGATCTACAATCTCGTCAAGCATTTGCTGTGCATCGGCGAACAACTTTTTAGCTTCATCTCCGACAACATCATGATCTAAAATTGCGGGATATTTACCCTTCAACATCCAAGTTGAAAAGAAGGGAGTCCAATCAATATATTTTCTTATCTCCGCAAGGCTGAAATCATCGTATAGTGTAGTTCCCAGATTTCGTGGTTCGATCGAAACTGATTCCCAATTAGGTTTCATTTGATTTTTCTTAGCATCCTCTAAAGAGATGTAGTTTTTCGTTTCCGTTCGATTCGCATGAGACTCTGCTAGTTCAGCATATTCAGTTTTAATCATCTTGCTAAACTCAGGCGCTCGATCGCTTAGAAGGTTTGTTGATACCCCTACACTTTTGGATGCGTCCAATACGTGCACTACCGTCTTATCATACTTTGGAGCAATTTTAACAGCTGTATGGATTCGAGAAGTGGTTGCACCTCCAATCAACAGAGGAGTGTCCATCTTCCTTCGGTTCATTTCTTCTGCCACACCAACCATTTCATCAAGCGAAGGGGTAATTAGACCGCTTAGACCGATTATATCTGCTCCAACTTCTTGTGCCCTATCAAGGATTTTATCTGCAGGCACCATCACTCCCATATCTTCTATATCGAAATTATTGCAGGCCATAACCACACCAACAATGTTTTTCCCTATGTCATGCACATCTCCTTTTACTGTCGCTAGTAATATTTTGCCTTTCGTACTACCACTCGCTTTCTCTTTCTCTAAATAAGGCGTGAGAAATGCGACGGATTTTTTCATAACCCTGGCACTTTTTACTACTTGGGGCAAAAACATCTTACCACTACCAAACAAATCCCCAACGATATTCATCCCATCCATTAGGGGGCCCTCAATAACCTTAAGAGGACCTTCGTATTTTAACCTTGCTTCTTCAGTGTCCTCATCAATAAAATCTAAAATTCCTTTCACTAAGGCGTGTGAGAGACGTTTCTCCACGGAAGAATCGCGCCACTTCAAATCTTCAACCTTCTGCTTGCCAGAACCTTTAACATTCTCAGCGAACGAGAGAAGACGTTCGGTAGCGTCTGGTCTCCGATTAAGTAAAACATCCTCTACATGATCTAGCAAATCTTTTGGGATTTCATCATACACTTCGATCATCCCTGCATTTACGATTCCCATATCCATGCCTGAGTTGATACCATGAAAAAGAAAAGCCGAATGCATAGCCTCCCTTACAATGTTGTTACCTCGAAATGAAAACGATACGTTGCTTACTCCTCCGCTCACTTTGGCACCTGGGAGGTTTTCCTTTATCCATTTGGTGGCATTAAAAAAATCTAATGCATTGTTGTTGTGCTCATCTATTCCAGTTGCTACCGGAAATATATTGGGGTCAAAAATGATATCCTGAGGTGGAAAGCCAACTTTATCAACGAGGACTCGATAACTTCTTTCACATATTTCAATTCTTCGTTCATAGCTATCAGCTTGTCCTATTTCATCGAACGCCATTACAACAACTGCTGCGCCATAACGCTTAACTTTTTTTGCCTGATCGACGAATTCTTCTTCTCCTCCTTTTAGACTAATTGAGTTAACAACACCTTTACCCTGGACACATTGAAGTCCGGCTTCGATAATCTCCCATTTTGATGAATCAATCATTATTGGAATTCGAGCAATTTCAGGCTCTGAGGCAACAAGGTTCAAAAACTTAATCATCGCAGCTTTGCCATCCAACATACCCTCATCCATATTGACATCCAATATTTGAGCTCCTCCCCTTACTTGATCTAGAGCTACTTCAAGGGCTTCATCATATTTATCTTCTGCAATTAATCTTGCAAACCTTCTTGAACCCGTAACATTAGTTCTCTCTCCAACATTCACAAAGTTGGTATACTCATTAATGATTAATGGTTCTAATCCTGATAGTATTAATGGCTTCAAACTAAAGCCTCCTTTCTTCTTGGTTCATACATGGATGCTAGTTCAGCTATAGCTGAAATATGATCTGGTGTAGTACCGCAACAACCTCCTACAATATTGACTAAGCCATCATCAAGGAATTGTCTTATTTGATCTGCCATCATTTCAGGAGTTTCATCATACTGGCCAAATTCATTGGGTAAGCCTGCATTTGGATGGGCACTAACCAAAAACTCTGATTTATCGGATAGAACTTTTAAATAAGGTCTTAATTGTGAAGCGCCTAGAGCACAATTTAGACCTACGCTCAGTAAATCCATATGAGAAATAGAAATGAGAAATGCCTCCGTCGTTTGCCCAGAAAGCGTCCTTCCGGAAGCATCAGTTATTGTGCCTGAAACCATAACTGGCATCTCAATTTTTCGTTCCTCTTTAATTTCTTCAATTGCAAATAATGCAGCTTTGGCATTTAATGTATCAAAAACTGTTTCGACCAAAAGCATATCAACTCCCCCATCTATCAGTGCTTCAGCTTGCTGTCTGTACGCAACTTTTAATTCATCAAAAGTTATGGCTCTAAAGCCAGGATCATTAACATCCGGTGAAAGAGAGGCTGTTCGATTCGTAGGTCCCATTGCCCCAGCAACAAATCGAGGTTTATCTGGTTCATTTTGAGAAAACTCATCAGCTACTTCTCTTGCAATCTTCGCTGATTCATAATTGATATCATACACTAAATCTTCAAGACCATAATCTGCCTGCGCAATTGTAGTCCCTGAAAATGTATTGGTTTCTGCAATGTCTGCGCCTGCTGAAAAATATGCTGAATGTATTTCTTTTATTATTTCAGGCCTGGTAATGGAAAGCAGGTCATTATTCCCTTTCAAGGGTTTATCATGACTCTTAAGATCTTCATTTCGAAAATCTTCTTCCCCCAGTTTATGGCGTTGGATCATGGTACCCATTGCTCCATCGAGCACCAAGATTTTTTTATGTAAAGTGTTAATTAAATTCTTCATTCTCTGGCTTAAAGCTTACTTACCAGAGAAAGTTCCAATTGGATCGGCTCATCTGCCCCGCAGCTGCAGGTTGGGAAGTAGCACCGGAAATTGCTCGCTGGCAATCAGGTTGCTAAGACGTCTTCGGGCCCATTCCCTCGGTCTTTCTTGATAAGTGAAGCAAATATAATCAGCTTTAGATACTCCAAAAGCTTTTAGCAAACATTCATTTCGTCATTCTACTAAGCATGAGAATGAATAGACCAATAAGCATTTTCTATTGTACACACCATGTACACCCTCTTTTTTAAACACTGATTTTCAGGTCAACTTCTTTTGTAGCTAATCAAAGCATCACCCCATTCATTCAAAAAAGAGCTTTCAATCTAAAGAGTACCAAATGAAACTAATACCCATTCTATTAACTATTTCCTTAACAATTCTTACCATTTCAATATCACAGGCACAAGTCACCTGGGTTGGTGGTGGTGCCAATTGGAATGACCCAAATAATTGGAGCAGCAATCCAAGTTTGCCAAGCTTTGGTGAAACAATAATTATTGACGGACTCACTGCTACAGTTGATATTGCCTCCTCATTTACTCCTGGTCAAATCAGTATTATCAATGGTGGACAATTAATTGTCAATAATACTTTGGATGTATCTCAAGATCAAACTACCACTGTAAGTGGATCGGGAAGCAGACTAGAGATAAATAGTGGCGGCCTTTTTACGGCAGAATTTGTAACTGCAAGTACTGGAGCAGAAATAGAAGTAAATGGTGGCGAATTAGATGTCGCTGACAAATTTGCTGTTAACAATAGCACAATTACTATTAATGGAGGCTTATTGGATAACAATGGGCTTCAAAGTGACAGTCCGAGTGAAGAATTTGAATTAACAAACTCAACTTTCAATATGACGGGCGGAGAAATGCAATTCAATAGCAACATCATTGTAACTGGCGGGACATTCACTACATCATCTACATCTACATTGTCTGTAACAAATGTTAATCGTGATATGGAATTTCATAGCGCAACCGTAAATCTTAGTGGTTCTATTGACATGCACGAAGGAGCCGATACCGATCCTGATCTATGGGGAGATATTTCAATTTATGGAACATCAACAGTCAACCTTTTAGTTGGACTTGATATGCAAATTGACGATTTGATACTAAATGATGACGGTCAAAGTTCAACAGTATACGTATCAGGAGTTTTGGATGCATTCGACGACTTAATTTTTGATCAAGATGATTCAAGTGATATACCGGGAGATAATGATCGAATAGTAATTCAAGATGGTGGTAGCTTAAACATTCAAGATAATTTTAGAGGCGCATCATCTTTAGAAGGCTCAAGCGGTATTCATGTTGAAAGTGGTGGATCGTTAACAATTGACCGAATCGGATCAATGACTCCTGAGGAAGCATATGGAACAGTAGTGACCAGTGACGAAGGGGCCACAGTTACATTAGAAGGTGAAGCAGGTCTTCCAGTAGAGCTAATCAACTTCAATGGAGTTGAGATCGAAAATGGAATCATCCTTAATTGGTCTACTGCAATAGAAATTAACAACGATTACTTTGATGTAATGAGATCAAGTGACGGCATCAATTTCCATCCAATAGGTCGGGTCGAAGGATACGGGAATACGAATGAAGTCAAGACCTACAAGTTTACAGACTTCAACATATTACCAGGAACTTATTTTTATCAGTTGAAGCAAGTTGATTTTGATGGCCAATACGAACTACATTTTATCATTACCATTCGCTATCTGCAAGAACAAAATTTAAGTATGACAATATCTCCTAACCCAATTTTGGATGAGGACATATTTATTCAAACTGACCAAATAATTTCCAATCCCACTCTTTTCGTCTATTCCATTGAGGGGAAGCAAGTGATAAGAAAACCGCTTACTTCAAACAAACAATGGAATATTCAGACTTCCGAGTTAGGTCTAAAAAAGGGGACATACATATTCAAGATGCAAGACGAAATTTCGGAATCGGTTTTACCGAGCGTTCGAGTTTCAATTTTAGATTAAGTCCAGTCAATATTCTTTGGATTGTCCCATCAAAGGCTAAAATCCAATGTAATTTAGCCTGATGAAATTGGCCGCCATAGATATAGGTTCAAACGCAGTACGACTACAAATCACACGAGTACTGGAATATGAAAAAGTTATCACATTTAAGAAGCTAGAATATGTTCGTTTCCCGCTTCGATTAGGACATGATGTCTTTTCGACAGGAAAAATTAGCGATTACAATCAGGAGCGTTTTTTCAAATTAATGACGGCATATAAAAATTTAATCGATCTGTATGAGATTGATGCATTTTACGGTTGTGCGACTTCCGCAATGAGAGAATCTGAAAACGGAAATAAAATTGTTGACAGAGTTAGAAAGGAACTAGATCTTCCTTTAGAAATTATAAGTGGTCAGGAAGAAGCAGAAATGATAAACAAAGTAATCCTTCAAGGACTTGATAATGGACATTATATCCATATTGATGTTGGTGGCGGTAGTACTGAGTTGAACATTTATGAAAATCACCAAAAGGTCTACTCCAGATCTTTCAAACTAGGATCGGTAAGAACATTAGAAGGTCAGGATACGCCAGAATCCTGGCAAAAAATGAAGGACTGGGTAAATGAATATGCTTTTAAGAATAGTGAGAAAATCACAGCAGTTGGAACTGGAGGAAACATTAATAAGCTATTTGAGCTTTCCGGATCCAACTTAAAAAGTAAAAAAATGAGTTTGGAAACACTCATGAAAACTCAAGATGTCTTGAAAAACTTAACGCTAGAGGATCGTTTGAATAGGCTTCAACTAAACCCAGATCGAGCTGATGTAATCATCCCTGCTTCAGATATCTACATCTCTGTAATGCAATTCGCCAAGGCAAAAAACATCATTATCCCAGATGTTGGACTAAAAGACGGTATCAACTATTATATGTATCAGAAGCACTACCCAAATAGCGATAAAGTATTTGTAAAAAACTAAAAAGCTTCATTCAGAAACTCACTTTCACTCTACTTTGATCACTACTTTACCGGCAAATACATTATTATCCATCATTTCATGAGCTTTTCTTAATTCCGAAAAATCAAAAACGGAATCGATGAATGGATTGTAGATTCCTTTTTCTACTCTTCTAACGATCTTTTGGATATTCTTCCCATCTTTTTTCACTGAGATAGTCCCACTATCATAAAAACCAACCCTTGGTTGACTCATTGCTTTATCGAAACTCCCGGCCTTATTCGTATCATAGCTATCTGTGAGTGACCCAGCTAAACAAATATGTGCTTTTTCTGATCGTATCCTAAAATCGTCTTCTAATGTGGTCTTACTAACAATAGTGTCCACTATTCCATCTGCACCATTGGGCCATTCTTTAAGCACTTCATCTGTAATTGAACCGGAAGAAACAATTACGTTTTTCATTCCTGATTCGAGCAATCTGTTCACTTTACTTTCACTTCGCGTAACACCAATTACTTGTCCTCCTAAATGATTCACAATTTGGGTGATTGCAATTGCTAGCGCCGAAGCACCTGGTCGAATTAAAATTTTCGGTTTGTCAAATTGATCCAGTTTCATACTGCTAAAACAGCATCCCCATGCTGTAAAATAAGTCTCCGGAATAGCAGCAAATGCAATCCAGTCGAGTGATGTCTCTATTGGAAAAACATTAGAAACCGGAACCACGGTTTCTTCTGCATATGAGCCATCATATGCACGTCCCATCTCACCCATCGCTGCACATACCTTTTGTCCGACTTTCAACTCTCCTCCTGGACAATCCAACACCTCTCCTACACACTCAATGCCTATGACCCGTGGAAATGGAACGGCCTCACCTGACCCTCCCATCCTAGTGATTGCCTCAGCTCTATTTAGCCCAAAGGCTTTGATTTGAATATGCACCTGGCCTTTTTGAGCTTTTGGCCTAGGAATTTCTTTAAGCTCCAAGACTTTTGGACCACCTGGAATAGTTATGACGTATGCTTTCATACTATTAAGTTAATAAATAGAGCAAAGCATTAAGTGCATGATATCGCTAAACAAAAAAAACCGATCCATTTCTGAATCGGTTTTCGTTTTAGTAGCGGGGACAGGACTCGAACCTGTGACCTTCGGGTTATGAGCCCGACGAGCTACCAACTGCTCCACCCCGCGATGTGGAGGGCAAAAGTAGAAAGATTATCCAAATTGGCAAAAGAAATTTTAATCCTTAATACTATTCTTCATATGTAGGTGAAAATCCACTCAACACCCGCCTTTTTGCACACTTTCCATTCTATAAGAGTATGAGTCCCCCTTATCAACAGGAAGGCAGCAAAGTGCTAGCATGCTAATGATTATCCTCATAATTTTGCCTCTGATGAAAGACACGGAAGATTTCAAATCTGGATTTGTCAATATTATCGGAAGACCGAACGTTGGCAAATCAACACTGCTAAATGCCTTGATGAAAGAGAAACTTGCGATAACAAGCAGCAAGGCTCAAACCACAAGGCATCGTATGTTTGGGATATTAAATGATGATAACTACCAAATAGTCTTTTCTGACACACCTGGAGCTATTGACCCTGCCTACAAGCTTCAGGAAAAAATGATGGGGTATGTGCGCACTGCTCTTGATGATGCAGATGTCATTTTATTCATGGTCGCTTTAGAAGATAAAAATGAATACCCTCAACTTATTGAAATGGCGCAAAATGCCCATGCTCCAGTCATCTTTCTTATCAACAAGACTGATCTCAACAAAGGATCGCAGACATTTGACAAGACTGCCTATTGGAAAGAATTATATCCAGACTTAGAGATATTATCGGTTTCTGCATTGGAAGAGCATGGAACAAACGAATTGATGGATAGAATTTTGGAGCTTTTACCTCATCATCCACCTTTCTTTCCTGAAGACGAGATTACAGATAAAAGTGAACGTTTTATCTGCGCCGAAATTATAAGGGAAAAAATATTTATAAACTACAAGCAAGAAATTCCATATAGCTCTGAAGTAGTAGTAACCAGCTTCAAGGAAGATGAAAAAATCATCAATATCGAAGCTGAGATTTTTGTCGAACGTGATAGTCAGAAAGGTATTATAATCGGTAAAAAAGCAGAATCAATCAAAAAAGTGGGTATGCAAGCGAGGAAAGACATGGAGGCCTTCTTTGGAAAGAAAATCCACCTGCAAACTTTTGTTAAAGTTGAAAAGGACTGGAGAAAAGACGATAGAAAATTGAGTAGGTTTGGTTACTGATCAAATCTATCATAACCATGCGCAAATTTCTTGTACTTGCGATTCTAACTTCCTTCCTGGCCAATAACTCCATAGCTCAAAGTCCTAAAGATGAGCTTTCTGAAGTAGATAGAATCTACTATACATGCAAAAT
This sequence comes from Ekhidna sp., assembly GCF_963691765.1. Classification (GTDB taxonomy): domain Bacteria; phylum Bacteroidota; class Bacteroidia; order Cytophagales; family Cyclobacteriaceae; genus Ekhidna. Next base: position 2,948,416 of record NZ_OY829375.1, on the reverse strand, counting down.
CTGGGGTTACTTAAAGTACTACCACCCATTAGTTGCAAAAGGTCTTTTTGATTGGGACCAGAAAATGCAAAATGTGTTGAGACTTACTTCGGATATGAAGACTTACGAGCAGTTATCTGGGTATTACGCTCGTTGGATTTACAACATCGGTCAAATGCCTCCATGCAAAAAATGCAATAAGTCAGCTGCATATGAACCCTTCCCTGAAAATTTTGACCTGTCGTGGACTCAAGATCCAAGATTCACAGACCAACTTAGAAGAAGTTTGAAAGAAATTGAAAAAAACAGATTTCAGGGCAATCATTACTACATCGGCAAAGGAAACGTAAACCAATTCGAACCTAAAAATGAACCAATAGGTGCCGATGTCTCATGGAAGAATGAATATCAGCGATTACTGCCACTTTTCAGGTATTGGAATTACATTGAATATTTCTTTCCGTACAAGTACTTGATGGATCAATCTTGGGATGATGTACTTAAAGAGATGATCCCGAAATTTTTAGCTGTCAATTCGACTTTCGAGTGGCATCAGGTTATGTTAGAGATGGTTGTTAAAATAAGCGACACCCATGCTGCATTTGACACTCCTGTGCTTCAAAAAGTCAATAAGATGCACTACTTCCCAGCAAGCATTGGCGTGGTTGAAGGCAAAATTGTGGTTACTAAAATTTTAAATGAAGAATTGTGTAGAAAAGCCAATCTAGAAGTTGGAGATGTGATCCTTGAAGTAGACGGCAGAAAGGCCATTGAGCTTCATGAGTCTCGTAAAAAATACATCTGGGGATCTAATGATCAAGTCAAGAATAGGCACGCTTATTTTAGTATTTTCATGGATGCCGAAGAGTCTGCAACTCTCACAATTCAACGAGGAACCTATACCTTCAATCAAGAAATACCTATGTATGGCTATTCTGATTTAAATATTAGGAAAGACAGCTCACCCAAATGGAAAATGCTAACAGATTCAATCGGATATGTAGACATGGGACGCTTAGTTAGAGGAGAAGTTGACAAAATGATGGCAGAGCTTATGGATAAAGCAGTTATCATTTTTGATATAAGAAATTACCCAAAGGGCACGTATAGGGATATTGCTAAGTATCTAAAACCTGAAAGCTCTGTGTTTGCAAAGTTCACTCGACCAGATTTTAGTTATCCCGGAAAATTTGTTTGGTCAGGTGAGAGTACTTGTGGTGAAACGAACGAAGATTACTATAAAGGGAAAGTTATTCTATTGGTAAATTCAAGAACTCAGAGTCACGCAGAATTTACGTGCATGTGTTTACAAACAGCTCCTAATGTAGTGATCATAGGAAGTCAAACATCCGGTGCAGATGGCAACGTTACGAGGTTTCCAATCATACAAAGATTATATACATATATATCCGGAATTGGTGTTTACTACCCAGATGGTGGAGAAACACAGCGAATTGGCATAGTTCCAGACATAGAAGTATTGCCGACAGTAGACGGAATTCGATCAGGTGAAGACGAAATCTTAAATAAAGCCATTGATGTAGCACAAGAAGAAATCTCTATGCAAATAGCTAAAGCAAAATTAGAGGCACAAGCTAAGTTAGACTCGATGAGTATTGATTCACTAGATATGAATAGAATGCTCCAAGATACGGTTCAAACTGACACACTATCTATCAAAGAAGGAAACAATTAAATTCAGTGGTATGAAAAAGACTTTGATCGCTCTGATATTCATTCTTTCATGTTTTATTTCCAATGGTCAATCTGACAAGAGACTCAATAAGTTGTTTCTGGAAATTAAAAAAATAGAAAATGAAAATTCCGTTTCAAATCCAATCTGGAACGGTAAGCACCCAACAACTTACTCATTTCAAAAAATTGAAGTAGATATTGAGAAGTCAGAAAAACTTGAATCCAAGCTACAAGCTCTTTTGGATATTTCGAACGAGAGTCTTTCTGATCAAGCGAAGATCAATAAGGAAATTAAGATCCTTCAGCTACGAAATTTTTTAAGCACGATAAAGTATAAAATCTACCTCATTCCTTTCAATGCAGAGGGAGGATTTTTCAATGCTCCAACTTACTTCCTCCCTAATCTACCATTTGAAACCAGTGCTGACTATGAAGCATATTTAACATGGCTTCCATCCTATGTTGATTTCATCAATTATAATCAAGAATTGATGAATCGAGGAATTCAAGAAGGAATTCAAGCACCTAAAGTAATTGTCAAAAACACGCTAGATCTTTTAAAGGCCTGGACAAATGACGATGTTTCCCAAAATCCTTTTTATAGACCATTCAATAATATTCCATCAACCGTTTCAAATTCGGAAGCGCTTGAATTACAAGAAAAAGCTAAGGAAATCATTTCTAAATCTATCCTTCCCGTATATCAGGATTTGAAACAATTCATTGAAGATGATTACTTGATAAAAGCGCCTGAAAAAGTAGGAATCAGTGAAATCAGTAATGGTCAGTCTTATTATGAAAATAGGGTGCGCCATTTCACCACGCTGGATATTACTCCTGATTCAGTTTATGAAACTGGACTATCAGAAGTAGCCAGAATTCGCGCACTGATGAATAAAATCATTGAAGAGTTGGCTTTTGAAGGGAATTTCGAGGATTTTTTGAATTTTCTGAGAACAGACCCTAAATTTTATGCTAAAACCGGTCAGGAATTACTTAATCGAGCTGCATGGTTGAGTAAAAAGGCAGAAGGTCAATTACCTAGGCTATTCTCAAAACTATATTCACTGCCATTTACAGTTGAGCCTGTGCCTGATGCTATCGCACCGAAGTACACCGGAGGACGATATGTTGGAGGGAATATGGCACAAAATAAGCCCGGTATCTATTGGGTAAACACTTACAACCTGAAAAGTCGTACACTCTATACCCTACCTGCATTATCTCTTCATGAAGCTGTTCCAGGTCATCATTTACAAATCTCCATGGCAAACGAGCTAAAAGACCTACCTGGATTTAGGAGCGGCTACTACATCAGTGCTTTTGGTGAAGGTTGGGGGTTATATTCTGAATTTCTTGGAGAAGAAATGGGAATGTACCAAACGCCGTATGATCTATTTGGTAGATATACTTATGAAATGTGGCGAGCATGCAGACTTGTGGTAGATGTAGGGCTACACTACAAAGGCTGGACGCGTCAAGAAGCTATTGATTATATGGCAAAAAATACCGCATTGTCTTTACACGAGGTTACGACAGAGATTGATAGATACATTGGCTGGCCTGGACAAGCAGTTAGTTACAAGATGGGTGAGTTAACGATTCTTACATTAAGAAAACGTGCATCAAAGATGCTTGGAGAAGATTTTGATATAAAGCAGTTTCATGATGCCATCTTACGAAATGGGTCTGTACCCTTACCCATTCTAGAAGCTGAAGTAGATAAATACATATCTTCTGCAAAATCCAAATAGTGATTATTCTTTTGATTTAACTTCGCGCTTTAATCCTTTGAATTTTTATCCGGTAAATGGCAAATATTCTTGCAATCGTAGGCAGACCTAATGTGGGTAAATCCACTCTTTTCAACAGACTTGTGGAAAAGAAACAAGCCATCATGGACAATGAATCTGGTGTGACCAGAGATCGTCATTACGGATATGGTGAATGGAATGGTAAGAAATTCACTGTCATTGATACTGGTGGATACGTTGAAGGCTCGGACGACATCTTTGAAGGGGCCATTCGCACTCAAGTAAAAGAAGCACTAGAAGAAGCAACGGCGATCCTATTTATGGTAGACTGTGATACAGGATTACATGGATTGGATCAGGATTTTGCAAATGTGGTAAGAGAAATCAAGAAGCCGATTTTCTTGGTAGCCAATAAAGCTGACAATCAAGAAAAGTTGCTTGCCTCGAATGAATTCTATAACCTAGGGATGGAAGCAGACTTATTTCCTATTGCTGCTGCAAATGGTACCGGTACAGGCGACTTGTTAGACGAAGTAGTAAAAACCTTTGGCGATGAGGAACTTGTAAAAGAGGATGTACCCAGAATTGCAATTTTGGGAAGACCAAACGTTGGAAAGTCATCATTCGTCAACGCGCTGGTTGGAAAAGAAAGGAGTATCGTAACAAATATTGCTGGCACTACAAGAGATGCGATTAATACCCGATACAATCTATTTGAGAAAGATTTCATCCTTACCGATACCGCTGGAATTCGTAAGAAGTCGAAGGTTAAGGAGAATATTGAATTCTATTCCGTGCTCAGAGCAATACAAGCTCTCCAAGACTCTGATGTCTGCATTGTAATGATCGATGCTGAGACAGGTTTAGAATCACAAGACATGAATATCATTGGACTTGCCCACAAATACAAAAAGGGTGTGGTGCTGATGGTAAACAAGTGGGATCTGCAAGAAAAGGACTCAAAGACCGCTGATAACTACAGGAAGTTTTTGGAAGAAAAGCTAGGACCTCTTAATTACATTCCAGTCATCTTCACTTCAGTTTTGAATAAGCAACGGATCATGCAGACATTGGAGTTGGCGCTTCAAGTCCATGAAAATCGCTCAAGAAAGGTTTCCACATCAAAACTTAATGAGATAATGGGTAAAGAAATTGAAAATTACCCACCTCCTGCTGTGCGTGGACATTATATCAAAATCAAATACATTACACAGCTACCAACTCACACACCAACTTTTGCATTTTTTTGCAACTTCCCACAGTACATAAAGGAGCCCTATCATAGATATCTTATAAATAGAATGCGGGAGCATTTCGATTTCAGAGGTGTTCCAATAAAAATGGTTTTTAGAAAAAAATGACTTCCAGAGAAGTCTTTCAAAAATTTGTCCCTACTCCTTCTATAGAGTATTGCGTGAAGCTTTATGAACGATTGGGCTTTGAATTCAAAATCAAGAAAGCAAGACAAACCAAACTTGGCGACTATCGATTTAACCCTAAAACCAATAGGCATACGATAACCATCAATAATGATTTAAACCCGTATGCGTTTCTGGTTACATATTTACATGAAGTAGGTCATTTAATTGCATTCAAACAATATGGAAGGAGAATCTTACCACATGGCAAAGAATGGAAGCAGGCATTTAAGGAGGTATCCGAACCTATGCTGACAGAAGAAATCTTTCATAAATCCGTGCTGGAAGCTCTTAAAAAATACTTTAGAAATCCGAAGGCATCAAGCTGCTCAGACCCTGTGCTTTATCAAATACTAAAGCAGTTCGATGAACCTTCTGACAAAATTCTATTGAAAGAAATTGCTGTTGGAGAGGTATTCATATTTAATAAAAAAGTATTTATCAAATTAGAAAAAAAGCGTACTCGGTCAGTCTGCCAAGAGATACAAACGAAAAAAAAATATTTAATTTCTGACCTAGCTGAGGTGGAGATAACCGAAGAATAGTTCTTTTTTATTAGCTACCAGAATAGCAATTAATTTATTACTTTAACAGTCGTAATACACTGCTACCAAGAGTGAACATTTTAACCAGCAATTATGTCACAGACAATAGCAGTATACAATTTTAAAGGTGGTGTAGGGAAAACAAGCACTACACTTAGCTTAGCTCACAGTTGGTCACGATCATTTAAAGTTCTTGTAATTGATTGCGACCCACAGGCAAATCTCACACAAGCACTTTCAGATCAGGATCATGCAAACACGTTATTTACGTATACGCGTAAGTTTCTACACAATGAACAACCTGAGCTAAAGCCTGTTGAAATTCATCCTTACCTGCACCTAATTCCAGGCGATTATAAAATGGCAGAAATTGAATCTAATACTGAATTCATATCGTTTGGACACGTTATTTTCTATAAGCTCCTTTCAGTTATAAGATGTAACTACGATTTCATCTTGTTGGATTTTCCAACTCATTTCGGGGTTACTGTTAAATCATTTATTGCAAATATTAACAGCATACTTATCCCTGCAACAGCCGGTTCTTTTTCAGTATCTGGATTCAAGAAATTGCTTTCTTACTTGAGCAGTGTAGAGAAAGAAAAGCCTCTTGAAATACTGGGAATTTTCTTCAACCAGTTTCGAAAAAACACATTATTCCACCAGAAAATTGTAAGAGAAGCAGAACAAGAATTGGGTCATCTCATTTTAGATCAGCGAATTCGAGAGTCGATAAAAGTAAGTGAAGCAAATGGTCAAATCGAATCTATTTATGGATTCACTGATCAGAGTGCAGTTGCTGAAGATTTTCTTAAACTCAGTGATGAAGTGATTTCCAGAATGAATAGGGTTAATCTCAATGACGCAATCAACCAAATAGAAAAGCAAGAAATAAAAACTAGATAGTCAAACGTCTTTGTATAAGCCCATTTACAAGTTCGTAAAAACGTAGTGGCGGTAAAGTCCTCCACTTCTCAATTTGAAGACTGCCTGACATATTAACATAATTATCAATGTTGTAATTCTTCATTTCATCGATGATAAATTCCCGGAAGTTTACTCCAGCAATCCATCCTTCTTCCACCTCCTCAAACCATTCTTCATAGTAGCAATCATCACTTCCGTGAAAATTCATAATATTCTCACCAATGATAGCAAACTTATTGATACCAAAATCCATCATATGCTCTAAGATGTTGCGCTTAAATTGCATAATGTCATTGTTAAGCGCATCATTCCACTCCCCTATCATCTCAATAACAACAAAGCCCAATTCATAATCTGCAAAGAGGATCTTCATATAGAGTGTTTCGGAACCAAAAAAGTCCCATGCAGGATCTATGTAGTACCCATATATATTTTCGGAATACACATCGTAGTTATACTCTTTCCCAGAAAAAGGAGACTTTTCATCGTAGCTAGAATTGTAGTATTGATTCCAGCGGTCATATGGCATAATCGTATGCATTGTGGTAAATGTATACTTGTGTATACAAACAAAAAAACCCTGGCCTCACGGTCAGGGTTTTCTTCGTAATTTTTAAAATTATCCTCCAAAAATATATCGAATTCCAAATTGCATCTGCCATCTAGAACTCACCAATCCACTATCGTCTTTACCTAGCAAATCAGTTTTGTCTTTAACATCTGGGTTGAATGAAAAAGTAGGAGTATTAGTACCATCTTCGAATCCTTCAAACGATAATAATTCTACTGAAGTACCTCCTCCATCAGGTATGAAGTATCTTCTACCCCAATCATTATTTATAAGATTTCCAAAGTTGAAGATATCGAATGATAACTGAATTGTGTTTTTCTTCCCATCTGACATTTCGATATAAAAATCTTGCAACAATCTAAAATCTATGATACTTGTAAAAGGAGTTCTAACCATATTCTTTTCAGCATATCGTCCCCTTCTACCGCTCAAGTACTCATCATTATTGATATAATCGTTTAGAGCTGCCCATTGCTCATCTGCTGTAGAAACATCAGCAAATCTGATTTCATTTCTTGTTGAAGGAACATAAATAAGTGCTCTTTCTCTTGAATCTTCACCTGTTAAATCATCATCATAAGTATATGAAAATGGCGATCCGCTTTGACCATTATAGAAGAATGAAATAGTTGTCGCAAAGTTATTTAAGTATTCTTTTCTATATGAAACTGAAGCAAGAACTCTTGAAGCAACATCAAAATCTGATCTTCCAAGAGGCGCATTGTTTCTACCATTGATAGAATATACACCTCTCCATTGTGAACTGTTTTGAGAAGAAGTCCCTTCAAATATTGCATCAGCTCTACCGAAGCTATAAGCAACATTCGCAGTAAGTCCATTTTCCCAAGGTTTAGTCAAGCTTAAAGACAAGTTGTATGTTTTACCTTCATTGGTATTTGATCCTAATATGATTCTAGAATAAGTACCATCAACATCACCGCTGAAAATTGGTCTATCATCAGGAGATCCTGTAAGAGATGATGTAGAAGGAACAACATTTAGATTTTCATAGAAGATTGCATTGATATTCTTAGTATAAATAGCTTCAAATGTTCCTATCAAGCCCCACCATGGAAGCTTCTGATCAACAGCTATGCTAGCGCGGAAGACTTGTGGAAACTTAAAATCAGAAGCGAATAAGTCCATTTGACCCTGAGGAACAACATCTGCACCTCCAAAATCGCTTACCGTTGGCTGATCAAATGGATCTGGATTGAAATCAATAATATCTCCATCTTCTAATTCCGCTCTTGTTCCTCCAACACTTAGGCCATTGTTATTAAACATTGCTCCAGGCCACACATAAGGAATTCGGCTTGTAAAGACTCCTAACCCTCCGCGTATTTGTGTAGTCTGATCTCCATTCAAGTCATAGTTAAAACCAAATCTAGGAGAGATTAAAACCTGTGGATCAGGTGCTTGTCCTGCTCTAGCACCTTTCAAGTCATATCCTTGAGCTTCGATAAGACCAATCGTTGTGTTGTTGAAATATGTATCCTCTTCCGGATCATCCAAGAACATCGGAATATCTACTCTTAAACCTCCAGTAATCTTTAGCTTATCGCTTACTTGGTACTCGTCTTGCACATAAAAACCAAGCTGTAATGCTTTGAAAGCAGCAGCTGCAGAAGTAGCATCACCCGTCGTATTATCTACAAGAGAGTAACTTCTTTCAAATTGAGTGGAAAGTCCTGATGCTCCATTAAGGTCTGCAAGAAAATCTGCTATCGAATTGTAATCATAAACCCCGAAATTTTGTCTTACAAAGACATTATTCATATCGTAATACTCGTTGTGAGTACCGACTGTTATTGTATGACGTCCCTTATAAAGGTTGAAGTTATTGGTTAAAGTAAATATCTTTTGTTCCAACAAATTGGCCGTTGAGAATTGCTCACTACCAAACTCAATATCCCCATCTCTGATATCAACATACGGGAATGGAGATCCTAATGGATCTCTATCATCTTTAACTGAAGTAAAACCAATGATTAACTTATTTGATTTGTTGTCAAAGTTGGAAGCAACTTCAAGAGTGGTTGCGTTAGTGGTATTCGGGAAAAACACTCCTGAGTTCGCAAATCTTATGCGAGAAGTACTTGAGCCACTTGGCGAAAAGTTTTCTCCTTTATTGTAGCTGTGACGCAATGAAATCTTATGCTTACGATTGAGGTTGTAATCGAATTTTATCAAGAATCTTTCTGCTTGAAGTTCTCTTACGACGTCTTCATAAGAACCTGGATCGTATCCTAAACCATTCAAAGCAGTCACTAATCCATCTACATCCGTTCTTGTCAACGTTCCGGTATATGAGCCGAAATCAAAAGGTACTGGAGTTTCTTCTCTTTGAACTTCTCCATTTACAAAAAAGAATAATTTGTTCTTGATTATTGGTCCACCTGCTCTAAACCCATATGTCTTAGCACTAAACTCGGCAAGTCTCTCTCTGTCAATATCAGCTGGATCTGAAATAAACTTAGGAGTTTTGGCTGCAAGCTTTTCATTTCTTACAAAGTAGTATACCGAACCCTCATAATCATTTGTCCCGCTTCTTGTAACTGCGCTAATTCCACCACCAGCAAAACCACTAAGTGTCACATCATAAGGTGCAACCTCAACGCTAATTTGATCAAGAGCATCCATACTAACTAGTGGATAGTTTCCTATCTGACCTCCATTTTGTCCATTGTCAGCTAGACCGAAAACATCATTACTACTTGCCCCATCAATAAAAATCGAGTTATATCTATTGTTAGTGCCGGCTATGCTTAATCCTCCATCAGGAGTTACGCTTGCTTGTGGAGTTAGACGAGTAAAATCTTGAATTCCTCTACTTGCATTCGGTAAAGAATTGATTTCTCGCGTTGAAACTTTTGTTCCAGCACCAGTCCTATTACCATCGATAATTCCTGTATTAGCGGTCACTACTACTTCACTCAATGCTGTAGCAGACTCCGAAAGCTCGGTTGAAAATTTGTATGACTGCCCTAGTTTCAGAGAGATTCCATCTTGGGACTTAGTTTCGAAACCAATATATGAAACGGTAACCGTATATGGCCCTCCAGCTTTCATGTTTGGAATTCTATAAAATCCGTCAAGGTCGGTAATATTTCCGTACTCGGCACCTGTTGGCGTGTATACAGCTAGAACAGTGGCTCCAATCAGCGGTTCACCATTCTCGTCGGTTATCCTGCCATTCATGGCGGATGTCGTAGAACCTTGACCAAACAGCAACAATGTGCTGAATACAAGGCAAGCGGTCAGTAAAATTTTCTTCATCTTCTTGGTAATATTAGGTTTCATTAAGCAATACAAAAGTAGACTCTTCTGAGTAAGATGACGTTCCTTGAAGTTTAAGTTTTCAAGGCTCACTTTAACAATAAGGTAACAAACAAAATTTGGCTTTGACAGAAAAAAGCTAACTTTTTTTGGCGTTAATGACATTTCGCACAGAACCATGCTGTTGGAGCAGATCTTTTGCTTCCTGCTTGGATATATTCATTTGATCCATAAGCATCAAAGTTCCACGCTCTACTAGTTTTTCATTGCTTAGCTTCATATCAATCATCTTATTGCCAATGACATGGCCAAGTTGAATCATAGTGCTGGTAGAAATCATATTTAGTACCAGTTTTTGGGCTGTCCCTGCCTTCATGCGGGTACTTCCAGTGACAAACTCCGGCCCGACCAAAACTTCAATGGAAAATTCAGAAACCTGAGCCAATTCTGAGTTTTCATTGCATGTAATGCAGCCAGTTAAAATACCCTCTTCCCTCGCTTTTTTTATTGCTCCAATAACGTAAGGTGTTCTTCCTGAGGCGGCAATTCCAACTACCGTATCATCAATTCCAATATTTAGAGCTTGCAAATCATCCCATCCTTTATCAGAATCGTCCTCTGCAAATTCAACAGCTTTACGAATTGCGCCGTCTCCACCTGCTATGATTCCAACTACTATCCCATGATCCACTCCAAATGTAGGAGGGCATTCTGAGGCATCAACAATTCCAAGTCTACCACTTGTTCCGGCACCGATATAAAAAAGACGTCCTCCTCTTTTCATTCTAGGTACAATTTGACTTACAAGTGCTTCAATCTGTGTGATAGTCTTTTCAACTGCCAGTGGTACAGTCTGATCTTCCTTATTGATATTCTGCAACAACTCGGAAAGACCCATTTTTTCCAGTCCATCATAGTGTGAATCAGACTCTGTTAGCGATTTATTAGTCATAGCGTTGATGATATAAAACTAACCCCGATATTGGTGACTGAACAATGTTTTTTACTACAATTCCAATACTCTGACCGATCTCCCTTAAAATGTCAGAGAAGTAATATGCAATTGATCCTGAGAAATAGAATGGATCGGTTCTATCAATATTTTCCCCGAAAAATGCTTCAAAGAAATCTGTGAAATTATCCGATATAAGCTGGTGAATCTCAGGTTGATTACGGTTTTCAAACACAAACAAAGCGAATGATGCCAAAAAATGATTGGGCTTTGGTTGATTGTATATCCGTTCAATTACATCATGCGATGTTGTGTTGTACCTTTTTTGAAACAACGCTATTAATTCCTCCGAAAATTTTCCTCTGAAAACCCCCTGCATTAATTTCTTTCCTAAATGAGCTCCACTGCCTTCATCACCTAGTACATAGCCCAAGGAGGCACCAACCTTGTTGACAGCTTCACCATCATAGTAACACGCATTAGATCCTGTGCCAAGGATGCAAACATTGCCTTTTTCTTTTCCGCACAATGATCGCGCTACACCAACCAAGTCATTAAATGCGGAGGTGTTTGTTGCAAATTCATCAGTTAAAGCTTTTCTAACTTCTGCTGCTTGTCCATCTGTATCTACACCTGCAGCATAGAGGTATAATGGCATTCCAGCCATTATTTGATCCCCGAATACTTCTTTCATACTAGCGATCAAATCGTTAATATCATGCGTATAGGCATTAAAACCTACCGTTTCAAACTGTGTAATATCCTCACCTTTTACAAGTCTCCATTGAGTTCCTGTACCTCCCGCATCGCCTACTATAAATGTATTTTTTGTCATGGTATGAATTGAATATGATTAATGAATAGGCAGTAATCAACTCTGCATACACTTAGTTAAAATTTCTTCTAATTTCTGCACCAGATGTTCATGAGAAAATTGATCTAGTAACAACTCAGCATCTTTAGATGTCGGTAATCGATCGTTTTCAAAAATATCTTCAATAAACCCTCTAATTCCACCCAGCTCAGAATAAGATAGAATTTCACCAACATCTTTATTATTCATCAAATCCCCCAGGTCACTCTTACGCTCTCCTAATGCAAGAATCAATCTATTCGCTGCAAGGTATTCGTAAAACTTTACGGGCAATATCCATCTTGAATTATCGCTTTTGTTTTGCAACAACAGAAGAACGTTGCATTTTCGATATTCATCCTGAATTGTTTCATGCGGCAGATAGCCCAGGAAGGAAACTTTATGCTTTAGCTGGCTCAATTCATTGATTTCAGCTTTAATAGACTCTGAAATAATGCCACCTATTCTTACTCTTAGTTTATTGGCGAAAACCTGATTTTCTCTACACATTTGATCCAACAAATGCCAAAGCTGACGAGGGTTTCGCATCTCATTTAACATCCCAAAATATCCAATAGTAAAATGAGATTCATTGGGCACCTCCTTGGAAACGTCACTTATCGTAATACCATTATTTAACACTTTAATATTTCCCAGACAAGCGGCCATTCTATTACTGGTGGCAACTGCACAATCAGATTCTTTAAGCACACTTTCTTCCATCCTTTTGTGCATATCCATCACAAATGATGACGTATTCAACTTCTTCAGCACATCCCATTTGCTCCATGGATCTCTGAAGTCGGCGAGCCATTTAACATTGGTAGATCGCTTAACTTTCCTTCCTATCAAATGCATGCTATGAGGAGGGCCTGTGGTTACTACCAAATTGAAACCTTCATTCTTGACCAATTCTATAGCTTTTTTTGAAGCCGGCCCCACCCAAAACCTTCTTGGATCCGGAACCAATAAATTTCCACGCATCCAAATCACAAGCTTGTCTTTGAATGTTTTAGCAGACTTTTCGAGAATTAACCCTTGCTGAACGTTACTCCGATCTTTATTACCGGTTAGCTTATGAAAAAGATCAAATGGCTCCCAAATTGGAATTTTAATAACCGGAATATTTTTTACCCTTTCTTCTAGTTTCTCGTCCTTTAGTTCGAATTGCGGATTTTCTGGTGTCAGCACTGTAGGCTCCCATCCTCTACTTTGCAACTGAAGGGCGAAATTCATCCATCTTTGAACGCCTACACCACCGCTTGGTGGCCAGTAGTATGAAATTATTAGAATTTTGCGGTTAAGTTCCATTAGCTGAAGCAAATCAACACAAATCAATCTACTCAGAGAAGCGTCTTTTTGATAAGATTTTTTATTTGCTCTTCATCATCGGGCTCAAACCAGTGAATGTCATCGTATTTTTTAAACCATGTCAGCTGCCTTTTGGCGTATCTTCTGCTATTCCTTTTTAGTAGTCGGACAGCTTCTTCAAAATCATATTCTTCAGACATAAAGCCATAAATCTCCGAATAACCTACTGTCTGAAGTGCATTATGATTACGGTACACATGTAATTCCTCAGCTTCTTTTAAAAGACCATTATCAAGCATAACATCCATTCGCTCATTTATTCTTGAAAAGAGTACTTCACGATCCATATTCAAACCAATTTTAATATTTTGATATGGAAGTTCCCTTTCTTCTTTAATTCGGAATGAAGAAAATGGCTTGCCAGTTTCTCGTATCACTTCTAAAGCTCTAATTATTCTTTGCCCATTGTTCTGATCTACAATGTCAAAATATTCTGGATCCTTTTCTTTCAATTCAGATAAAAGGCGAACCAGCCCATCTCTACTCAACTCTTCATTTAAAGTTTTTCGAATCTCAGGTTTCACAGACGGCATCTCATCAAATCCTTCCCAAAGTGCTTTTAGATATAATCCCGAGCCTCCAACAGCTATAACAAACTGATTTTTTTCATGCAATTCAGCAATTTTTTTTGTCGCATCTCTCCCAAATTCACCAGCACTATAAAGTGTATCAATTGAATGAGAATCAATAAAATGATGGGGTACAGCTTTTAGTTCTTCAGAAGACGGTTTAGCAGTTCCTATGGACATTTCCTTGTAGAATTGTCTAGAATCTGCGGACACAATTTCAGTGCTCAGCCATTGAGCCAATTTTATTGCAAGTGCAGTCTTTCCAACCGCAGTAGGCCCTACAATAGAAATTAATATTGGTTTGCTCGATTTAGTCATCTTTTGTAATTGCTAAAATGCCTAATTTTATTCGATATGGCAGAAGTGGAAAATGATATCGATGAGCTGAAAAAGAAAATTGCCAATCTCCAGGGACAATTGGACAATACACAGCGAGACTATTATACGCTCGTTGAAAAAACCAATCAAAACTTGAAGGACCTGTTTGACAATTCTAATGACCTAATTACCATTTTTAGGAAAACAGGAGAAATACGTTTTGCTAATGAGGCTGTTAAAAACAAGCTATCCTACACAGAGGATGAAATCACTGATCTGAAATTTCTTGAGGTTGTGCATCCTGACTATCGAAGGGGTGCCTTGCAAAACATCCTAAAAATTACCGCTGGAAGCAGATTCGAGAGGTTTGAAACTGTATTAATTTCCAAAACAGGAAAAAACATCTATGTTACAGGCAAGCTGACATCAGTTTTCGAAAACGATGAGCCAGTAGAATATCGCTGTGTATTTTATGATATTACTGAGCGTATCAGAGCAGAAAGTGCGCAGAGTCTCTACTATCAAATCGCGAACATCACGATTACTGAGAATGACCTAGAACAGCTATATAAAAACATATACCATCAGCTGAATCAAATGCTGAAGGTTCAGAACTTTCATATTTCGTTAAAAGAAGGCAAAGAATACAGACAGATTTTTTGCATCAACGAGAAATCTGATTCATCTGAATTTTCTTTCGACGTTGATCATAAGCTCATGGAGTATACCGTACAGCGTGATCGTTCACTGATTGTCTACAGCGATGGCATAGAAAAAATAAGCGAACAACTAGGGATCAAATTCAAGGATCCGATACCTAAAATATGGCTGGGAATAATAATCAGGACTGCCTCAGAAATGGGAGTTATGTCCATATGCAGTTATAATGATCAAAGTGCTTTCAACAACAAAGACTTAGAACTTCTAGATTATATCGGTGGACAGATTAGTCTGGCCATGGAGCGACAGCATAAGGAGGAAAAAATCGAAAACCAAGCTGCAACTCTAGGTGCTATATTTGATAGTAGTACACACGAAATTTGGTCTGTAGATAAAGACTTTAGGTTTACGTCATTTAACCAAAACTATGAAGTTGCATTCAAGAGGTACTATGGCCAAAAACCCAAAATAGGTGTTAGTCTTAAAGAAGTCTCAAAGGATCTTTCCAAAGAAGTAGAAGGATTTTGGTCTTCCAAATACGATGAAGCATTCACCGGAAAGTTCATAAACTTTCAAACTAACAACTTTGACAAATCGGGGAAAATGGTTTGGCGGGATGTGTTTGTGAACCCTATTTTCCTGCACAATGGACGAATTGAAGAACTCTCCATTATAGCGAACGACATTACTGAAAAAAAAGAATCAGAGAGTGCGATTATAGCTAGTGAGGAGAAATTCAGAACCATTTTCGAATCTTTTCAGGACATCTATTTCAGATGTGACACAGATGGCATCTTAACAATGATCAGCCCTTCTGTTCAAGAAGTACTTGGTTATGAGCCTAAAAATGTCATCAATACAAACGTGATGGACTATGCGGTAAAAGCTAGGCAAGTATTAGAAATTGGAAGAAGGATAGACAAAGAGCAGCGAATAAGAAACGTCGAAGGTGCATTAAAAACCTTTGATGGGAATACTCTTCAGTTTTTCTTCAACATTCGGGTAATCAATAAGGAAGATGGCTCTGCTGAAATAGAAGGTGTGGCAAGAGATATTTCCAAATTGAAAGAAACCAATGAGGAGTTAAAAAGAGCAAAAGATATGGCAGAACGTTCGCTTAAAATTAAGGAACGGTTTCTGGCAAATATGAGTCACGAGATTCGTACACCAATGAATGGCATCATAGGTATGATTGACTTGCTTGCGAGCACCACATTGGATTTAGAACAATCTGAATATGTGAAGACAATCAACAAGTCATCACAGACCTTACTTAACATTCTCAATGATATTCTTGACTTATCCAAGATCGAAGCAGGTAAAATGGATCTGCGACAACAGCCACTTCACTTAATTAAGACCATTGAGAAAGTTTATGACCTCTTCTCTCAGCAAGCATCATCTAAGGACAACAACCTTTTTTATCACATCGATGAAAAGATCCCAGAATGGATTTTGGGAGACGAAACACGCCTGATTCAAGTGTTATCTAACCTTACATCGAACGCTATTAAGTTCAGTGAAAGCAAGGGCAACATTAACATGAGTATTCGTTTGGTTAAAAAGCGTGGCAAACAGTTCATTTTTAAGGTTGCGATTAAAGATTCTGGGATTGGCATTTCAGAAGAAGATCAAAAAAGTCTTTTTCAAAGCTTCCACCAACTCGACAATAGTAGCTCGAAGAATTTTGGAGGTACGGGACTTGGGCTTGCTATTTCTCGGGAATTGGTAAAATCCATGCAAGGTGAAATTGGGGTAGTTTCTACACCCGGCTTAGGAAGCACCTTTTGGTTCACATTTATGGGGCAAGAAGTTTCTCCTGATGAAATCAAGACAATTCAGCCAGACAAACCTTTCACGAAAGAATTTACTGGAAAACAACCTAAGATTCTATTGGTAGATGACAATGACGTAAATCGCAAAGTAGCGAGCAGTATTATGCTAAAGTCGGGCTGTCAAGTAGATGAGGCTTATGACGGATTTCATGCTATTGAAAAGGTTAAATCAGAAAAGTACGACCTCATCTTTATGGACATCCAGATGCCTAAGATGGATGGGATTAAAGCAACGAATGAAGTTAGAAAGCTCAAGCATGGTGGTAATACCCCAATCATTGCTATGACTGCCTACTCCATGGAAGAAGATCGAGAAAGATTTCTGAATGCTGGGCTCGATGATTACCTAGCCAAACCCATAAAAGCTGAAATGCTTATTGATAAAATCAAAAAATGGGTTGACTTCAAACCAATTGAAGTTTCCATCGAAGCATTCGTAGAAAAAACAGAAGATTTAGCGATTAATCAAAACACGTTAAATCAGCTTGCTAAGTTTGGCGGTCAAGAACTAATTGAAGCAACCTTGATAGAATTTGAACAAGAAGCCACTGACTTGGTTAGCAATACTGAAGCGTTTTTGAAGAAGAAGCAGTACGATAAGATGAAAGGGGAATTGCATACCTTAAAGGGGAACGCAGGAACTCTTGGAATAGAAAAATTATCTAAACAAGCTGCGAATATTGAAAAACGATTAAAAGAAAATAAATTTGAGGGACTGGAAAGTCAGGTACAACATCTGAGGACGTTGTTCCAAGAATTCAAAGAGAGTAGCCAAAACCTATTAGTCACCGATGAGTAAAAAAATAATAGTTGCTGAAGATAGCAGTGTGATCCAAAATCTAACCAAGAAGATTCTATCTCAATTAAATTATGAGATCTCTTCTGTTAAGAATGGACAACAAGTGCTTGATCTGCTTGCAAAGGACGAATTTGGATTAGTCCTTTTGGATATTCACATGCCAGTTATGGATGGAATGGAGTGTGCAAAACAAATAAGAAGCGCACCTGGTGTCAATCAAAATATTCCAATTGTGGCCATAACAGGAAATGCGAATAACTATACAATGGAAGACTTTGAACAAGTCGGCATAAATGCCTTTATACCAAAGCCACTTAACTATGATTCTGTGGTAGAAATGGTGAAAAAATATACGGATGACGATTAAGTACACCAATCACTTTCTGAATAAGTTAGAAGACATCATGTCTGAAACTGACTACATTCTTAGATATGAAAAAGGAAATTTTCAATCAGGATATTGTATTCTAAATGAAAGTAAGGTTGCTGTTGTTAATAAATTTTTTGCCCTTGAGGGAAAGGTTAATAGCCTAATCGAAATAATTAGATCTATTAAAATAGACACTACTCGTCTAAGCGAAAACAATAAGAAGTTATACTCAGAGATCACTAATAATCAACTCCAGCTGTGAAGGTTATTTTTCTTGGCACTGGTACGTCTCAGGGAGTGCCCGTTATTGGTTGTAAGTGCAAAGTATGCACCTCTATTGATCATCGTGACAACCGATTGCGTTCCTCAATCTTTGTTCAATATGGCGATCTGAATATAGTTGTAGATACAGGACCGGATTTTAGACAACAAATGCTTCGAGCTAGGATCAACAAACTTGATGCGGTCCTTTTCACACATTCTCATAAGGACCACACTGCAGGGATGGACGATATCAGAAGCTACAATTTTCTTCAAAAACGAGACATGCCCGTATACGCAACTGAATTTACTTTGGAGCGATTGAAAGAGGAATTTTCATACATTTTTGCTGAAAAAAAATACCCAGGAGTCCCTCAGATAGCTACGAATGCCATTACTAAAGAACCATTTGAAGTAAATGGTCAAAGAATCATCCCTATTGAAGTAATGCATTACAAAATGCCTGTACTTGGCTTTCGATTTGGTGATTTCACCTATATCACCGATGCAAATTACATTTCTGATGAGGAAAAGGAGAAAATCAAGGGATCAAAAGTCATTGTGTTGAATGCTTTGCAAAAAAAACAGCATATAAGTCACTATTCGTTGAGCGAAGCATTAGAGGTATTACAAGAACTGAATCCTGAAAAAGCTTATTTAACTCACATCGGCCACTTTATGGGCCTTCACTCTGAAGTAAGCAACGAACTCCCTGAAAATATTGAAATTGCCTGGGATGGATTAGAATTGACAATTGATTGATCTTGTCATGTTTCACAATCATTTTTTTCTGAAACGGTTAGCTCCTGAGCTTGAAGAGTCTTTAAAAGGACTTCTCCTATTGGCATGCTTCTCTCAAAATAAAGATGAACTAATTCTAATTTTTGGGAATCAAGAAAAAGAGTTTGTGCTAAGGGCCAACCTCGATCCGAATGTATCCCTTTTATCATTTCCTCATGAATTTGCGCGAGCTGGCAAGAACAGCGTTGACCTTTTCCAAGATCTACTCGAAAAAGAAGTGATTGGAGTTAAGATTTTCCAATTCGAAAGATCTTTTCAAATTGTATTCAATGATGAGGCGCTCATTTTCAAAATGCATGCCAGAAGAGGCAATATTTTGCATGAGAAGAATGGTGAAGTTGTTAACCTTTTTAGAAAAAGCTTGGCATCAGATTTCGAACTTATCCCCTCAGATTTAAACAAAGAGTTGGATATATCGAAGCAAAATTTTGAAACATGTAATCAGAGTCCAACGCATCTTATTCCGGCATTAGGCAAAGAGGTTAAAATCTATCTGGAGAATAGCTTATTCTATGAGCTGCCTGCAGATAAGAAATGGGATCACTTCAACTCCTTGCTAGAGAAACTAGATAGCAATCCAATATTTCTTCATGAAGGTCCATCAATAAGCCTGCTCGAAGAAAGCGATAACAAGTTGAATAGTGCCATAGAAGCAAGCAACTGGCTTTACAATAAAACCGTCCGCAGTTTCTACTTTGAAAAAGAAAAAGCAGAAGGAATCAACAAGCTGAAACAGAAAATAAAAAAATCGGAAAGCTACATTTCAAAGACCAACATTAAACTCTCTCAAGTAGAGAATGCAAGAAGTCCAGAGGAAGTTGCAAATATTTTAATGGCCAATCTAAACAGTTTACAAACAGGCCTTTCTAAAGCCGTACTTTACGATTTTTATACAGATAAGCCAATAGAAATAAAGCTAAATCGTGAATTAAGCCCTCAAAAAAACGCCGAATCTCTTTATAGGAAAGCTAAGAATAGGCATCAGGAAATTGATACCTTAAAAGAAAACATTGAAGTCAAAGAGAAACTTATTGATAAGCTTAGTCGTCAAATACTCCACCTACAGGAAATTAATGATGTAAAAGAGCTTAGAAGGTATTTGAAGGATCATGGACTTGGCAGGAAAGAAAAAGCCAAGATCGAGCACCTCCCTTATCATGAATTTGAATTCGAAGGTTGGCAAATTTTTCTTGGGAAAAACGCTAAGGCCAATGACGAACTAACGCTAAAAGTTGCAAACAAAAATGATCTATGGCTTCATGCAAAAGATGTTGCTGGATCTCATGTGATAATTAGACAAAAGCCTGGACAAAATTTCCCTATAAAGGTAATTGAGGCAGCTGCAGCTTTAGCAGCTGCCAACTCTAAAAGAAAAACAGACTCCCTGTGTCCAGTAATCTACACTTTGAAAAAATTCGTCAGAAAAGTTAAGGGGGCTCCTGCTGGACAAGTGATCGTGGAAAAAGAGGAAATTGTTTTGGTAGAACCTTCCTCTCTATAAATAATATTTAAGTATCTATTCTTTCAAAAAAGCATTCTACATTCGCTGTCCAATAGTTGCTAATTATGTCTACACTCGAACTTATCGGCTGGCTTGGAGCTGGATGTCTTTTGATCGGATTTGCTTTGAACATATTTCAAAAAATCCATGCTGAATCAAATACTTACCTGTTGCTTAACCTAATTGGATCCTTGCTCCTTCTATACAATGCATATATGAATGGTGCATTCCCTTTTGTCGCAGTAAACTTTGTTTGGGTTGTTTTTTCCGCATTTAAGCTTATTCAAATGAAGTTAAAACCTTGATAATGGAAGGCAGCAATCGCAGTAACATTAAAATTGGCCTTGAAGTGTCTGTTGTTCAAAAACACCATCAGCGCTCTGGGGAGTTAACAAATGGAATCGTTAAAAAAATCCTTACAAAATCTTCTAGTCATCCGCATGGAATTAAAGTAATGTTAGAAGACGGTATTGTAGGAAGAGTTAAGAAGATTTTATAAAAAATAGACTTTTCAAAAAAACCCTTCATCGTTTTATACGCTTGTTGGTCGATTCTGTATTCATTTCCGTCTTATAAAAAAAACGAAGGACTTCTACACGGTATATATTAGTGATCAAGTACCACTAATTAACCATAAATCAACCATGAGCTTTCAAGTCAGCTGTTTTTTAATCTTGTCACTTTTCGCATCAGAATTATTCGCTCAAGATAACACCAAGCATAAAAAGAAAATTTACAAAGACGATGAGGGTAAAGTCTACGTAAACAAGGCACTACCTGTTTACCTCAGCGTCTCCACAGATAGGGAAGGAAGCGACAGTGAGATCCTAGAAGGGAAAACTCCAAAATATAGTAGCCCCATGTATCTCGATTCAGAGGGATACAATACGATCCGCTCGCCATGGCAGGTAGATCCAGAAACAAAAGAAGTTGTTTACCCAAAAGCAGAAGTAATATTTGAACTATATGCCGATAGTAAGCCGCCAGTTACCAGTATTGATTATGAATCTGAAAAGCTTTCCAATATGGATGGAAAAGTCATTATGCAAGCAGGGAATGTTTCTTTGTCATCAAGTGACGAAACTTCTGGGATTGAAGCAATTTATTATTCAATGGACAATGGAGCATTTACCAAGTATACGAGTCCAATAAGTCTTGCAGATGAAAAAACTTCAATCATTAAATACTATTCTGTGGATAATGTAGGAAATGTAGAAGAGGTATCATCGGTTACGGTGATGATTGACAATTCAGCACCAGTCAGTACACTATCAATAGATGGTGATAAATCAGAAGATGTACTTTCGGCAAGATCTACGATTTTGCTTGCATCTAAAGACAATAACACAGTAAATCCAAAAATTTTCTACACAATCGATGAAGGAAGAACCTACTCATATTCAAAACCCATTGCCATAGCAAATCTTAGCGAGGGAGAGCATACGGTTACATATTTTGCTTCAGATGATGTAGACAATAGTGAAGAAAAGAAAACATACGCATTCTTTCTTGATAAATCAGCACCTCGAGTAATTGATGAAATTATTGGTAACACGTTTATTGCGAACGGAAAAGAATACTATTCAGGAAGAACAAAACTTAAGCTTGTCGCCATGGATAATAAAGCTGGTGTTAAGGATATTCAGTACTCCATTAACGGTGGTGAGTTCAAATTATATGAAAGTCCGTTCTATCTGACTGAACCAGGAAACCTAAATATTGAAGTTTTGGTAATGGACAAGGTTAACAATAGAATAAGAACAACTGAATTTTCGGATAAAAACAACCTAATTAGCTATGTAGACCTTGCAGGTCCGAATTTAAGAAGCTCAGTTTCCGGACCATCATTTATCGTGAAGGACACGACCTATATCTCTAAGGAAACAAAAATTAGATTAAGAGGAACTGATGATGATTCAGGATTTAAAGAAATCGACTATCAAGTAGACAATGGGTCTTCTGTGACGTACAGTGAGCCGTTCAGTATTGAATCAGATGGATTCCATAGCGTGACCTATAATGGTTATGATAATCTTTCTAACTCAAGTACAGAAACATTTATCTGCATTGTGGATAATAAAGGCCCTGAGGTATATAACAGGTTTAGTATAAACAGTAACAAACAAAAAGATGTCGATGGACAAACTGTACCAGTTTATCCTCCACATGTAGTTTTATTCCTTTCGTCAACAGATAAAGGCGCAGGGCTGGATAAAATTAGCTATCAAGTAAACGGTGGTTCGAAGCTTCCATACAGAAGCTTAATTGAGAACTTTAGAAAGAATACACTTTACAAAATCAATGTAATTGTCGTAGACAAGCTGGGTAATGAAAATCAGGAGGAAATCTCCTTCTATATTGAATGATGAATATTAAATTTGAACATGCTTAATTTAAGAAAGTCGACATTTTTATGTGTTGCCTTCTTTTGCATCGCCACATACATCACCGCACAAGAGTTAAGTAGTGAAGCCTCCAATCAGGTAGAAAAGTATGAGCAAGCGCTTCAGAAGGCACTGGAGGAGTCTAAGTTTGATAATGCCGCCGGTGTATGTGGAAAAATCGCCTACATCTATTGGAACAACAGAAAATTCGACGATGCCATATCATTTTTTGAGCAGTCAATCACCTACAATGAGAAAGTAGGTAATAAGAATGGAATTAAAACTGCGTATTTCAACCTCGGACTCGTTCGAATAGATAATGAACAATATAATGAAGCGCTAGTCGCATTTGATTCTGGTGTATCTCTCGCCAAAGAATTAAATCAAAAGAATTATGTTCTTTCTGGGCTTATCAATGCTTCATCAGTAAGTCAAAGTCTTGGAAAAAATCAAGAAGCTATTGACTTAGCACTTGAAGCGCTAGCAATTGCTCAGGAATTGGAAGATATCAATCTAACAAAACGATCTTACGGAATACTCTATGAGTGCTATCAAGCGTTAGGAAACTCTGAAAAATCTATTGAATATTTTGATTTATATTCAACTCTAGATCGGTTCCTCCGCGACGAGCAAGCAAAGAAAATTCAATCTGAATCACAACAGAAAGTTGCTGCAATTGCTAGCGAAAAAGCAAAGACCGACCGAGAATTAGAAAATAGTAATCAGCAACTTCAATTTGCTCAAGATTCACTTCATAGAGCACAAGAGATTGCAGAGCGCCAAAGACTGCAATTGAAATTAAATGAAGTGACTTTACGGGAACAGCAAGCCCAGTTAGAAAAAGAAAGGTTACTTAGAAATGGCCTAATTACCATCATTGCGCTGACCCTGACCTTCATCATTATCCTTTACGTCCAGTATCGTCAAAAGAAGCGTAAAAACATTCTTCTAGCCGAACAGAAGGAAGAAATAGAAAAACAAGGAAGCTATCTATCCATTAAGAACGAGGAGCTATCTGCAGTAAACAAAGAGAAGAATTTGATGATGAGTATGGTAGCTCATGATCTGAAAAAGCCAATTAACGACTTGACTTCTCTTTCTCAAATCTTAGAGCAATACAAGGATAAATTGCCAGAAGATTTTAATCACTTAGTTAGCGTTCTCAAGAAATCTTCTGGTGGATATCGTGACATGGTTCATAAAATCCTCGATGCTGGCGCCATAGAGAGTCGTAAGCTAAATGTCGTTGAAGAGAAACTTTTAATTAAAGACGTTCTGGCAGATAATGTTGAATCACAGAGCCTTCCAGCATCTGAAAAGAACATCTCATTTGATCTTTCAGAAATTCCAGAAGAGACTTTCATAAGAGGAGATAAAATCTACTTGACCCAAGCGATTGAAAACGTACTTTATAATGCTGTGAAGTATTCCCCAGAAAAGTCTACCATCTACCTTGGAGCTCAGAGAAGTAATGGGTCACATGAAATTTTCATTAGAGATGAAGGCCCTGGAATGGATAAAGAAGATCTCACCTACTTGTTTGAAACCTTTAGGCCGCTCAAAAACGGAGATCTTGAATCAACAGGGCTTGGTCTAACTATCTCTCAGAAGTACATTGAAGCCATGAATGGTAAAATTAGATGCGAAAGTGAAGTTGGGAATGGAACTACATTCTTTTTAGCGCTTCCTACTTGGAAAGATTAAATATCAAAACCCTATTATTCACGCCTTATTGCTTCTACTGGATCAAGCTTTGAAGCTTTCATTGCTGGATAAGTGCCAAAGACAATTCCTACCAATATCGCTACAGACATGATTACAAGTAGCGTGTCTAGCGTATAAGCCGCTTCAAAAGGCATCTCCGTTAAGTGCTTAACTATTGGCACAGCTACCAGAGTAAAAAGTACTCCAAGAAGAAGCCCAAGAAAACTGCCAATAAAACTTATGCTTAAAGACTCCGATAAAAATTGGAGTACTATGTCTTTCCTTTTTGCACCGACAGCTTTTCTGACACCAATTTCAGCGGTACGTTCCGTAACCGATATCAAGAGTACATTCATCACACCGATCCCACCAACAAGTACTGAGATCCCAACAATGAGTCCCATGATTATTCGAAAAACTAGAAACCCTTGATTCGCTTGCTTTACTCGAAAACCATTGGTAACAACACTGAAGTCTTCATTGTCGGATCCAAACTTATTGTCAATGAATTTTTTCGCCTCGTCTTCAACTTTGGGAACGTCTTCAACAGATGATGCAATCAATATTAGATTTGGAGGTTTATTCATCAACTGTTCCTCTGATATCAATGATATAGGACACAATATCTCAAGGTTTGATGAAGGTGTATCCACAATCCCAACTATGTTGTAATCCACTTCTTTGAACTTAATATTTCCGTAAGAAGCCTTATCTAAAGTATCTATTTCAAGGGCTAATGCCAGTTCTTTTGAAATCAACACATTGGTTTTCTTTTCCAATAAGTCTTCCAACGTCAAAAACCTTCCTGAAACCTGAACATATCTTTCACTTTTTGTATCTACAATTCCTGTAAGTAGCACCCCCCTTTCTGTTGTGTCGTTTGTATCAATAAATCCGGATTCACGATACCTTAGATGCCCCTCAACATCCGGTAACTCTTCCATGATTTCTCTGAAAGTCTCGTAATTAAAGTATTCAAAATGCTCTTTACGTACAGAGATGTTATCAACTCTTTTTGTAGTAATTGAAGTAACCATAATACTTTCAAGAGATGTAGTCTTTGAAATCTGATCATGAGCATACTTTTCCATTCCATCAATCAATGAAAGTATGGCTACTAGAGCACCAACTCCGATGACCATACCCAGCACAGACAAAAGCGTGTGAAATAAATTGCTTTTAGCGTTATGAAATGCAGTTTTAAAGGTGTGGATGATGTTTAGCATATTACCATGATGTTACAGCCACTTATAATGTTACTCTATGCATTTAAAAAAGTTAGTTTCAATGCTTCAGAGGTGTTGGATTTGATTTTATAATTCTCTGAAATTCGTTTTCCTACTACCCAAATAATCTCACCTGCAGATTCAACAACAAGCACACTCTTCTTAACAGATAAAGGCACTTTCTCATCTATGAGAAAGTCACTTACTTTCTTCTCCCCCTTCATCCCTAAAGGTTGAAATCGATCACCTTTTTCCCATCTTCTAACTCGAAGCGGAAATTCGATTGCATCCATGTCAAAATGACCAATGTTCAGATCTCCAAATTCTACATTAATTGGTGATACTTCCTCTACGACTAATTTGGCATTCCCTAAGGCATAATCACCTAGATTGGGCAGCTCCATATCAATGTCCTCACCTATATCAACTCTTTCAATGAAAATACGTCCACGATCAATAGTGACTAACCAATCTTGAGTTGGGAAATGTTTACCAGAGATGGAACGTGCTTCAAATATTTCTTTCGCAGTAATGTAGTTCACTCCGTAAGGAACAAGTATTTCTGAAAGTATCAACTCATCAGAAGTACTCTCAATCCAACTTAAGGCCAATTGCCAACCATTACCAGAATCAGTTAAATAGTTACTTACTATTTCATCTACCCTCCTAGATATAATGTTTTTTGCGTGATTGAGGCGCTCACTTGTCAGCTTAAATGTGCTATGCAATGAAGGATTTAGTTTCATCAACTGAGGCACTATGTCATGCCTTATATGATTGCGGTCGTAGTCCGTTTTTGAATTACTGGAATCCTCTCTCCATTCCAAATTAATGTCCATTGCATAGTCATTCAGCTCACTTTTGGTTGCAAATAAAAGTGGTCGAATCACTTGATTATTGCTTACGGATATTCCTGAAATACCATTTACCCCCGTTCCTCTTGACAAATTAATTAGTGCTGTTTCCAGAGAATCATTGAGGTGATGAGCCGTAGCTATTTTATTGAATCCATGCTCAACACAAAGTTCATTGAACCATTGATATCGCGCATTACGGGCTGCTAACTGGATGGATCCATCTCCCAGATCAATAGCTTTGAGAAAACAATTAACGTGATGTTTTTCAGCCCAGCTCATTACAAAAGCCTCATCCCCATCTGATTCATCACCACGCAATCCATAATTGCAATGAGCAATGGCAAAAGGTATCTCTGACAACCGAAAAAGCTCTGCCATAACCATAGAATCAAGTCCACCACTCACCGCCAAGAGTATTTTTTCACCTTTATTTACCAAATCATTGGTCTTAATGAAATCATGGAACTGTTTTTGTAAAGAATGCACGACTTGATAAGTTAGTTTTGCCGAATGCGGAAGTTAGTCCAAACCATATTTGTTTTCATCATCTTGTTCAATTCAATGAACGGGCATGCTCAAACTACCGACCGAATCAAATACAAAGCTGAAGATTTATTTGAATTTCGAGAGAATGGAGAAAAAATAAGACGCTTAATTGGGAATGTGGTTTTTTCTCAAAAAACCTCCACCATGTACTGCGATAGTTCTTACTACTATGTCAAGGATAATGTGATGGAAGCTTTTGGACATGTGCGTATTGTTGACGATTCTGTAACCATCACCTCCAACAAGCTGATTTACAATGGTCAGGATAGAACTTCTAAGCTTCGAGAAAACGTCGTCTATACAAAAGGAGATCAACGCCTGACTACAGATTTCCTAGACTACAACATGGATACAGAGGTGGGCAATTACTTCAATGGAGGTAAGCTAAAAGATTCTGTAAATGTGCTTACCAGTAAGAGTGGATATTACTATGGGCTTCAGAAATATGCCATGTTTTACTCAAATGTTGAGTTAGATGCACCGGATTATGTCTTAAAATCAGACACACTTCGATACAACACGGTGCCCAAAATAGCCATTACAGAAGGTAAGACTACCATAATCACTGAAGATGAATCAATATTACATGCGGACGGTGGGACATTTAGAACACGAATTGAGCAATCAGAATTTGTAAGCGGAACCGTTGAGACCATAGATTATTACATGGAAGGTGATGAGCTTTTCTTCGACGATCTCAAAAAGTACTATGATGCTACAGGCAATGTTAAGCTTACTGCAAAAAATGAAGACATTATTATTACTGGAGATGATGGATACTCTGATAAAGCAAATGGTATAAGTAAAGTTTATGGGAATGCATTGATGAGAAGATTCCTGAGAGAAGATACACTTTACGTTTCTGCAGACACACTTGTATCCATTGAAAGCGAGTATGACTCTGCCAAAAGGATTTTGGCGTATCATAATGTCAAAGTTTGGAAACGAAATCTCCAAGGGCTTGCAGATTCAACATCATACTTTCTAAATGACTCTCTCCTCTACTTCTACGAAGAGCCTATATTTTGGAATTTGAATAATCAACTGGAAGGTGATACGGTTGTCATGGAGGTTACTGAGAAAGAAATAAAAAATATGTCCTTACTTCAAAAGGCATTTTTAGCTACTGAAGACACCATTCAGAATTATAATCAAATCAAGGGGCGAACGATGAAAGCCATTTTCGAAGAGTCAAAAATTGATCGAATATATGTAAATGGAAATGGGGAAAGTATCTACTATGTGTTGGATGAAAATGATTCTACAAACATATTCACCCTTGGTATGAATCGGATATTATGTAGCGATATGACCATCCGATTTAAAAACGAGCAGTTGGATAACATTACATTTTATATACAGCCAGAAGCCCGATTTATACCACCTCATGAGTTGACTCCAGAGGTTCAAAAACTAGATGGTTTTGAATGGAGAGGCGAAGAAAGACCTGTTCTTGAAGATGTAATTCCTGAAGGTTTTGATATCCATGCGGTATCTGAATCTCCTGTTCAAAAGCTTCCTACCGAAAAATTAGATCTTGAGCGGAAACAAAAAAGTGAGGGACAAATGTTAAAAACCCTTAAAGGCAAGGGTTAATGATTCCAAGCATGTTTCCGTTTAGGTTATAAGTCCTTAGTTTTGCCGACTATTAAAAAATTATGAGGGAAATTCGAATACTTTTCTTGTTGATCGCAGCCATTAGTATTGTTGGCTGTAGTAAGTTTCGCAAGGTTCAAAAGAGTGGAGATTGGAAAGTAAAGTACGAAGCAGCGCTTGAGTACTACGAAACAGAAGATTATCATCGCACCATTCTTTTGTTAGAAGATATTCTACCCATTATTAGAGGAACTGCTGAAGCAGAAAAAGGCAACTTTTACCTTGCCTATAGCTACTATCATCAAAAGCAGTACATTCTAAGTGCACATCACTTCGAGGAATTTGTAAGGATCTACGGTCGATCAGAATTCGTCATGGAGGCAGCATATATGCATGCATATTCACTTTACTTACAATCTCCAGATTACCAGCTTGATCAGACGGTGACTTATGAAGCAGTCACTGCAATGCAAAACTTCATCAATAAATACCCAGCTTCGGAGTATGCTCCAGATGCTGATAAGATTATCGATGATATGCAGCTAAAGCTTGAAAGAAAAGCATATGAGCAATGTAAACTCTATTATAAGCTCAGAAGGTATAAATCTGCGCTGGTTGTTTATGACAATTTTGCAAAAGACTTTCCAGATTCAGACTATCGAGAGGAAGTGGCTTTTCTTGAAATTGAGACAAGCTTCGAGTATGCCAATCAAAGTATCAGGACAAAGCAAGAAGAACGGTATCGAAATACGGTTGATTTCTATCTTGCATTCTTAGATAAATACCCAAATAGTGAATTTCTTAAAGATGCAGAGAAGATTTATGCTGATAGCATCGAAGAAATCACTAAATTTGCCGATTCAAATTAAAAAGAGCGAAATGCAACACATTACATCTTCACTTATTACTAGAGACAATCAGGATATTCTTGAGCCAACTGGCAACCTGTATGAGTCTTTGGTTATTGTTGCTAAGAGAGCAAGACAAATCAGTGCAAATCAAAAAGAAGAGCTTAATGCTAAGCTTGCTGAATTTGCATCTTCAGTAGATAATTTGGAGGAAATTTTTGAAAATAGAGAGCAAATTGAGATCTCTAAATTCTATGAAAGAATGCCTAAGCCAACCACTTCAGCAATTGAAGAATTTTTAAATGGTGAGCTTAATTTCAGATTACCTGAAGAAGAAGACGAGTCTCGTTCAGATTTAGCATAAATTAGTCGCCATGTTGGCGGGTAAAAAAATATTATTAGCGGTTTGTGGGTCTATAGCGGCCTATAAAACCGCTTTTTTTGTGCGTCTTCTTGTAAAAGAAGGAGCCGAGGTAAAAGTCATTATGACGGAAAGCGCTAAAGACTTTATCACACCTCTAACTTTAGCCACACTCAGTAAAAACCCTGTACATTCCCAATACTTCGACAATACTAGCGGAGAATGGCACAACCACGTAGAATTAGGAATGTGGGCAGACTTAATGCTCATTGCTCCCCTCAGTGCAAATACTTTGGGAAAGATGGCCAATGGCATATGTGATAATTTGCTTCTTGCTACTTATCTATCTGCAAAATGTCCGGTATTGGTTGCACCTGCGATGGATTTGGATATGTATCAACATCCAACAACTCAGGAGAACTTAAATAGGCTAATATCCTACGGAAATGAAGTAATTGAAGCACGTGATGGCGAACTAGCAAGTGGTCTTTCTGGGCAAGGGAGAATGGCTGAACCAGAGGAACTTTTAGAAATAGTAAAAAAAAAGCTCACTAATTCAGCAGCCTTGAAGGGCAAAAGAGTTTTGATCACATCAGGGCCAACATTTGAAGCTATTGATCCGGTAAGATTCATCGGGAATCATTCTTCCGGCAAAATGGGATCAGCACTTACAAAAGCTTTTCAAGATGCAGGAGCTGAAACCATTATAATTTCTGGACCGGCTACTTACCTCCCATCTTCTGGTGAAGTAATAAAAGTGAATTCAGCGAATGAAATGCTAGCTCATGCGGAAAAGTACCATAGTGATGCAGACATTGTAGTATTTTCAGCAGCTGTATCGGACTATAGACCTGAGAACCCTGCAACAGAAAAAATCAAGAAAAAAGAAGATTCTCTCCAAATCAACCTGGTGAAAAATCCAGATATCGCCGCGGAACTAGGAAAAAAGAAGAAACACCAATTTCATGTAGGATTTGCTTTAGAAACTACCAATGAAGAAGTAAATGCTCAAGAAAAGCTAAAAAAGAAAAACTTCGATTTGATCGTCCTAAATTCCTTAAATGATGAAGGTGCTGGATTTCAGCAAGACACCAACAAGGTCACGTTCTTTGATAAGAACAATAACAAGCACAAATTTGAGTTGAAAAGTAAGACTGCTGTTGCGCAGGATATCGTTAATCAAGTAATAAAAAATTTCGAATGAGAATTTTTGGACTAGCACTTTTATTCATTACCAGCCTTTCTTTTTCCCAAGAATTAAACTGCAGGGTAATAGTAAATGCGCAGCAAGTCCAAACAACAGAGCGTGCAGTATTTGCTGAGATGGAAACTGAATTTGCTCAGTTCCTTAACACTACTAAATGGACCAATGACTCTTTTGAAGAAGAGGAAGTAATAAGCTGCAACCTGGTGATTACTATTTCGGAAATGCCAAGCATAGGAGTATTCAGAGCCTCAGTGCAAGTGCTTTCCAGTCGCCCTGTTTACGGGTCAAGCTACGAATCTGTCATTTTAAACTTCGCAGACAGGGATTGGGATTTTGAATATGTGCAATCTCAGCCACTTCGATTTAATGAAAACACCTTTACCAGCAACATCACATCAATGCTTGCTTACTATGCATACATGATCATAGGATTTGACTATGACACTTTTTCAGAACTTGGAGGTACTCCTCATTTCGAAAATGCTTTTAAGATTGTTAACAATGCCCAACAGACAAACTATACAGGATGGCAACAATTTAACAGCGTAAGAAACAGATATTGGCTAGTTGAAAACCTCCAAAACCCACAACTCGAGCCAATCAGAAAGGCACTTTATAATTACCATAGAAACGCCCTAGATATCATAACGGATGATCGACAGAAGGCAGAGAAGACAATTCTTGAAGCCTTATCCGGAATACAACGTGCCAATCGCGCAAGACCCAGATCTATTTTGACCATTAGCTTCATGGATGCTAAGTCTGGAGAACTCCAACAATTGTTCTCCGAATCTAACTTAGCAACGCGTAGACAAGCATACAATCTCTTAAGTAATATTGATCCTTCAAGAACTGACGAATATAAGTCGTTGATTGAGTAGTTCTGATATCTTTGTGACCCATTTATGATCAAGTCACTTCAGATAAAAAATTACGCCCTCATTCAGGAGTTGGAAATGTCCCCATCTCCAAAGCTTAATATTATCACAGGAGAGACCGGAGCAGGGAAATCGATTATGCTTGGCGCTGTTGGTTTACTGTTGGGAAAGCGAGCTGATACTAAAGTACTCCTTGATGAAGATCAAAAATGTATTGTTGAAGGAACCTTTGATATTTCATCCTATTCTCTCAAAAAGATATTTGACAAAGAAGACCTGGATTATGAATCTGAGTGCGTCATCAGGAGAGAAATCAGTCCTAGCGGGAAATCTAGAGCTTTTGTAAACGATACGCCTACCAACCTAAATACATTGAAGACCATTGGGGAAAAGTTGATGGATGTTCATTCTCAACATGAATCCCTCCAACTGGGGAGCAACACCTACCAACTAAATGTACTTGATGCCTTTGCATCTCACCCTGAGCTACTCTCCTCCTATCAGGAGTCATACAGTAATTTTTCTCTTGCAAAAAAGGAACTTGATAAACTAGAATCACTTGCCTCGCAAAGTGCAGAAGATGCCGACTACAAACAATTCCTTTTGAATGAGCTATTAGAAGCTCAACTTGACGATCTCAATCAAGAAGCGCTGGAAAAAGAGCTTGAGGTCTTGGAAAACGCAGAAGACATCAAACTAAAGCTTTCGCAAGCCATTCATATGCTTGATGAATCAGAGGTAGCCATTATCCAACAGTTAAATGAATCTAAGTCTTTACTTCTAACCGTCGCTTCATTTTCAAAAGAACTTGAAGATTTAAGTGATCGGCTGGAGAGCACTACCATTGAATTGGCAGATATCTCTAGCGAAATGCAGCGAGTTCAAGATAAGGTTGAACATGATCCTCAAAAGATTCAAGAGTTGAAAGATCGATTAGACTTGCTGTTTAGACTTCAGAAAAAACACAACGTACTAACTGTTGATGAATTGATTAAGCTTCGCGATGATTTAGATGCAGGTCTGAGTCAGGTAGCTAACTTGGACGGAGACATCCAAAAAGCTAAGAAAAGCCTGGAAAAAGCGGAAAATACTATGCTTAAGCATGCTGCTAAGCTTACTGAATCAAGAAAGCTATTTGCTCTCAATTTTGCAGACGAAATAGAGAAGATCATTAAGCAAATAGGAATTGAAAACGGCACAGTTGAAATTAAAGTGAATCCAATTGAACCCTCTCCTAGCGGACTTGATATGATTGAAATGCACTTTAGTGCCAACAAAGGAATCAAGCCTCAAGAATTGAAAGAGGTCGCTTCTGGAGGGGAATTTTCACGATTAATTTTTGCTGTGAAATATCTCATTGCGGATAAAACAGCTCTGCCGACAATCATCTTCGATGAAATTGACACGGGTGTTTCTGGAGAAGTTGCGCTCCAGATGATTCGAATGATGAAATACATGGCAAAAAATCACCAAGTAGTTAGCATCAGTCACTTACCTCAGTTTGCTGCAGGAGGCGATGCACATTACTTTGTATATAAAGATCACAGTTCAGATCGATCAGTAAGCCGAATCAAAAGACTTGCTGATCAGGATCGAGTTACAGAAATAGCCAAGATGATTGGTGGCGAAAATCCAGGTGCTTCTGCCGTAGAAAGTGCTAAGGAGTTGCTCCAAATTGGCTAATTTCGAATTTCTAAATCACGAAAAATATTCGAACATGTCAAATAATCTACTGAAAGGAAAAAGAGGAATCATTTCTGGTGCGTTGGATCAAAACTCCATTGCTTGGAAAGTAGCCGAAAAAGCACATGAACAAGGTGCTACATTCACATTGACAAATGCACCCATCGCTATGCGAATGGGAGAGATCAATAAACTTGGAGAGCAATGCAATGCGGAAATCATCCCTGCTGACGCTACTTCAATGGAAGATCTTGAAAACCTATTCAATAAATCTTCTGAAGTTTTGGGAGGCAAAATTGACTTTGTGCTTCATTCCATCGGCATGAGTCCGAATGTTCGTAAAGGAAAAGATTACGGCGATTTGAACTATGATTGGTTCCAAAAAACATTAGATGTTTCTGCGCTATCGTTTCACAAGATGATGCAAACAGCGGAAAAACTGGACATCATGAATGAGTGGGGATCGATTTTAGGTTTATCATATATCGCTGCTCAGCGTACATTCCCAGATTATTCAGATATGGCTCAGGCGAAAGCGTTGTTAGAGTCCATTGCTAGAAGTTACGGTTATCGCATGGGCAGAGACAAGAAAGTGCGTGTAAACACCATTTCTCAGTCTCCAACTATGACTACAGCCGGCTCAGGTGTTCCTGGATTTGATGTTTTCTTTAACTACGCTGATAA
The DNA here is from genome assembly GCF_963691765.1 of Ekhidna sp. GTDB lineage: Bacteria > Bacteroidota > Bacteroidia > Cytophagales > Cyclobacteriaceae > Ekhidna. The sequence continues at coordinate 2,913,984 of NZ_OY829375.1, read as the reverse complement.
GATGTCACCGCTTGGGAATGCTGACGCAGAAAGTTGTGCCGACTACTGTATATCGCTATTTTCGGATTTAACAAGAATGGTGACTATGCAGAATTTGATGCACGATGGTGGTTTCTCTACCTCTGGCATCACAGAAGCAATGGTAGACGAACTAAGTAAGTAACAGACCATAAGTTTCAAGGCTATAAGTTTGATATGCAGAAAAAAACTTCAATCATGAACTTGAAGCATGTAACTTCAAACTAAAAGCTTAATGATCTCCTTCCCTAATGCAAAAATCAATCTTGGCCTCAGCATAATAAGCAAGCGGGAAGATGGCTATCACAATATTGAAAGCTGCTTTTATCCGATTCCATGGCATGACAGCCTGGAAGTGATAGAAGCAGCTTCTTTTGCTTTTAAAAGCTACGGTTTAGATATACCCGGAGACTCCGCATCCAACCTGTGTGTTAAGGCTTATGAAATCCTAAAGGCAAACCACAGCATACCTCCTGTCGAGATTCATTTATTGAAGAATATACCTATGGGTGCCGGGTTAGGCGGGGGTTCAGCTGACGGAGCATTTACTTTGAAAATGCTCAATGAACTCTTCAAGCTAAGTTTATCTGCTGAGCAGCTAGAAGCCTATGCGCTTGAATTAGGAAGCGACTGCCCCTTTTTTATCAAGAACCAGCCAGTCATTGCTTCTAGTAGAGGAGAAAATCTTCAAACAATAGATATTAATCTATCGAACTATTATCTGGCCATCCACAATCCTGGAATACATGTTTCTACCAAAGAAGCTTACTCAGGAGTGACACCGCAAAATCCATCGACTTCAATCTCAGAATTAGTTCAAAAACCAATTTCTACTTGGAAAGACCATTTGGTTAATGACTTTGAAGCTTCCATATTTCCAAATCATCCATCAATCGCTAAGCTAAAGCAAGACATGTATGACGCGGGTGCTGTTTACGCTTCTATGACTGGTAGTGGCAGTACGGTTTTTGGATTGTTTGAAGATACGGTGGAAGGTATGAATTGGAAATGGGTCAATCTATGATTTAATAATACGTTAAGCGTGTTTTATTCTAATTTTAATAACTTTAGGTAAGAACCAAATTCTTGCATAATGCAAACAAGATTGTTCATCTTCTTGGTTTCATTGTCTGTTCATTTTTTCATTTATTCTCAATCTATAGAAGAGATTAAAGTTGAAAAAGATAGTATTTCATTATTAATTAAGGATTTAGAAGACAGCTTGAGAAAATTAAGAGTTAAGCACGATATGCTTAAAAATACTATTGCAAAAAGTGAGCTCGATAGTATAATGAAAAATTCAACTCAAGTTCAATCTTCTAAATCAATAGAAGGCAAATTGAGAGCAGGAGTTAATCCTCAAAGCAGGGTGCTTTTAACTATTCCTAAAAATTCAAGTATTCAATTACTAGGATACTCGAATGGGTACTTTCAAGTTATTTATCAATCAAAAAAAGGTTATCTAAATGAACTATATGTAGCGAGTTCTGAAGAAGTTGATAAATTCAAGAAAGCCCATTCAGAGTCAAACTATAAATTCGATCTTCAGACTCCAAACAATTCAAATAGTACGTTAAGAAATCACAATAAAAAAAGTCTATCAAGAACTTATCACAGAGGACCAAGGGGAGGTTGCTACTATTATAGTAAAACTGGCAAGAAAGTATATGTAGACAGAAATTTATGCAACTAACAATTAGACCACTGCTTAGAATCTCATTTTATATTGACCCAAGAGAAAGATAATTGAAGGTGAAATTCACTGTTGAAAATATCAGCTACCTAGAGAGGTTTAAGCAAAAATTTCTACTGAGATTTATTATTGTAATAGCAAGTACACTTGTAATCTATTTTCAAGGGAATGATCAAGATTTTGCGCTAGGAATAATACTGATTTTAGGCATTCTATTCGGGATATCTGCTCACATATCTTCCAGTCAATATTTTTATCATGTAGAATTGACAAAAGGAAAAATTCTTCTAAAAGGGGACAATATTGGCAATCCATTGCAGGTGGAATTACCGATTCATGAAACAGAAATTTCATTTGAACGAAAAGGTAATAGAGAGATAAAAATCAATTACTTCATTCAACTTCAACATCAAGCAGAGACTTACAAAATAAACCGATTCTTTAACTGGAACTACGCTGAATTAGTAGGCTTTTTCAAGGCATATAAAGACCTAAAAAAAGAAAAAATAGCCTTTGATGAGGAAGAATTCTTAAAGGAGATAAATCAAAAAATAGAGGATTCTAAACAATGGATTAAAGAGCCCTAATACAGCGAGAGTTAAAAACTCTTCAGAGTGACTCCAAATGTCAAGAATCGATCTTGCTCCTTTTGCCCTTCTATCACGATGCTCTCGAAGGTATGCAGGTAGTTCACTTTGAAGCTTATAAACTTCCATATTGGTAATTCAATACCAATATCAGCCTGCCATCGATAGTTTTTTCCATTCTCTAATGAAGGCTGAAAATAGCTTTCATGAGTAAGAATCATTTTTTTCTCTAGTATTTTATATTGACCGTTAATCCAAATAGTGCCGCGAAATGTGCTGATTGTTTGCTCTCCATCAAATTCATCACGATTGAAGTCAGTTTCAGAAAAATTCGTTTGTTCGAACTCCCCTGTCAATGAAAACTTGAGCCAGTTATCCAATCCCACTATTGCCTGATAGGTAACTCCTGCTCCCATCAAGTAACGTACATCTATTTCTCTTCGGAAATTAGTACTAACAAATCCCAAAACTTGTGGATACAGCTTTCTTTCTGGATTAAAGTACAGGAAATTGAGGCTAAGAATATCTTCATCTGCTTTGTCTCCTCCAAACTCCTGAAAAACGTACGAGTTTTTGGTTTTAAATACCCATTTCTTCCACGGCTTAACACTCACATCCGTCCTGCCTCTAAAGATTTTAGTTTCTACATTTCCTTGCTGGAAAAACCCAGTCAAAGAGAGGCTTGCTTTTACTTTCAGCGAGTCACTTTCATTGATCTGAGCGGAAAGAAGAAAAGGAAGCAAAAACAGAAAACACAAAAACTTCTTCATTCTCATTTAATAGCCATTGCAACTAATTACAAAATTGATCTTCAATTAAGTTGATTGCAAAAATCTACCTAATGGCATTTCAAGATTGACCTATACAAATCCCTAACATTTACTATTCATTATCTATCTTTAGTTAGAACTAAATGCACCAGTTATGTCACGATCGCTTCTCAAAGCCGGAATCATATTCACCTTAATATTGGTATTAGATGGCTTAATATATAGTTACTACTATTATCAGACAGAGGGGCAGATATGGATGGATATAGCATTCAGAAAGTGGCTAATCATAGGATATTCACTCGGATTTATAGTCACCATTTTACTCGCCATCTACTTTAAGAGTAAAAATTACAGGGTACTATTTATTATAACGATAATTGAAATACCGATCACCATTTTTCGCTTTATCAACGATTATCAAGCTGTTGGCAGCGAAGAAATAGGATTGCTTTTTCATACATCAGTCATAGCCATCCAGCTTATTGGCTTAGCATTTGCGATCGCTTTAATTTCGACCATAGCACGCGAACAGCGATATTTAAGATTGGTAGGACAAGTTCTTTGCGTCTTCATACCTATTGTGTTGACGCTCTATATTCTTTACTGGACTTCATCTAGTGCGGATATTAAAGTTACGATTGGGAATATATTCCTATGGCTAGAACCAGCAGGACAGTTTATTCCCATCTTCTATGCGTTGAATTTTATGGACGAGTTGAAAAAACTCCCGAAAAATCAGATGCAAGTAGCCTAATTACAATTTCAGACCTAGGCCGTGCACAGCGATTTTTCTCAAATCATCGCTACCGCCGTCATTCTTAGGACAGTATTCGACGATGCTGCAGCCAACAATTTCGAAATGCTTTCTTATCAAAGAAAGTCCTTCTACCGCTTGCTTTATTCTCAGACCCTCCTCTACTGGAACAAGAACGTGAGGGAATTCAGTGGGCTCCAACACATCTAAATCAAAATGGATGTATGCATGCTTATAGCCAGTATTTTTCGCAAAATCTACCAACTCATTTAAATGTGATTTGACACTTGGCCTAAATATTGGAATACGGTTTTTATCAATGAAAAGCTTTTCACCTTCATCCAGGTCTCTTGTACCAACGAGAGCTACTTGATCAGGAGCTAAAATTCGTGATACTCGATCAATTACCTGATCATCACCTTCACCCATCAATGACCTCAATGGCATTCCATGCAGTCTTCCACTCGGTGAACTTTCAGGAGTGTTGAGATCCCCATGAGCGTCAAACCAAAAAACTGCCAAATCTCCATCATACTTTTGATTGAGATATGAGACTGGAACAACTTCACAAGCACACGTTCCTCCTATCATGAATGTATGCGAAGGGTTAACTTGATCCAGAATAGATTTTGCCTGATCCATCATCCTTAGCAATGACGTTCTTCCAATAATTTTCCCCTCCTGATTCAATTCTTCATTTGCAGGCACATCTACCTCTTCAAATTTCAATCCCCTTCCTACATGATTACAAAAATGATGAGCACCATGATAAACCTCTTGGTGAGCACCATATCCTTGCCATTCTGGATAAAGTAAATTGAACTGACTCTTCATTATTGGCTAGGATAAATATTTTGAAAGCATAGAATGAAACTGGTGTACTCCCTTCTCTCTTGTTGGCGAGAACCTACCTGACTGATAATACTTTGATTTAAGGCCTTTATGCACGCTTTCTACAACAAATTCATCCTCTCTTTCTACTTTATCCAATAAAGCCCCTGCTCCTTTATGCAACTTAGATTCATCATATATGTATGATAGAAAAGAGACTTTGGTTTGGTTCAATGAAATAGGACGCACAATGTTCAATGAAAGACCCCAAGGATAAAAATTGAACATCATATTTGGGAACAACCAAAAGTAGTAGGCTGCCACTCTCTTACCGGAATGGATATGTCCATCAGGTAAGTCAAATATTTCTTCAGCACCATCGGAATAGCCAACTTGAACATTAAAATGCTCGTGCATGATTGTCTCATAACTTCCATAGTCCAGTGCATCGTTGAGGTCTTTATGAACGAAAGGAATATGAAAACCTTCCAGATAATTATCACAATAAAGTGCCCAATGGGCATTTACCAAATAGTCCTTGGACTGCACTTCACTAAAAACGAATTCTTCATGAGGCAAAAAACCAACGTACTGATCCATCTCACTGATCACCTTTGCAAGGTCAATCGACCCACCAAGCTTTGCAAAAACCAATGGTCCCCATTGTGAAGTCTCAAATCGATGTAGATCCTCGCACGGCCTTGGAAAGTCTTTTGCCTCTTTAAACTCGGGCATAGATTGAAACTTTCCATCTAAACCAAATTTCCTCCCGTGATACATACATATCAGGTTTCGCTGGTTGCCTGGATTGTTCACAACAAGATTGCCACGATGTGTGCAAACATTGCTTAGGCAATTCAAAGCTCCTTCTTCGTCTTTGGTAAGTAACATTGGCTCCGTAAGGAACCCATCTAAAAGAACGAAAGGGTGGGTCTGCTTAGGCAGCTTCACAAAATCCTCATTTCCAACCCATTGCCATGTATTATAAAATACTTTCTCTTTTATCAAATCAAACACCTCTTGATCTTGATAAAATGAAGCTGGCAAGGTTTCAGCTAAGGCAATGTCCGGGTTTATTGAATACCTATTCATTTATTTAGGGTATATTTCAAAAATACGGTTTTTTGAATGACTCCAACTTTTCCATATGAGTAGAAAAAAACTAGGCTTCTGGACTAGTTCATCGCTGGTGGTAGGAAATATGATAGGATCAGGAATCTTTCTACTACCCGCTGCGCTCGCCTCTTTTGGAAGCATTAGCTTATTGGGGTGGATTATATCTGCTTTTGGAGCGGCTGCTTTAGCCTTTGTATTTATTGAGTTTAGCAAGATTCTGCCAGGAGTATCTGGTGGCCCGTACGTTTTCGCAAAAACAGGCCTTGGTGAGCTTTCAGGATTTTTAGTGGCTTGGGGTTACTGGATTTCCGTGTGGTGTGTCAACGCCGCTATTGCAATAGCATTAGTAAGCTATTTAGGAGTGTTTTTTCCTCCTCTTCAGACAAACAACATGCTGGCAGTATGTGTCGGCCTTTCAATTGTATGGGGCACAGTATGGATAAATACTCGTGGAGTCCGAGAAGCAGCGGTGCTTTCTTTGGTAACGAGTATTATGAAGGTCACTCCGCTGCTGGTAATCGGAATTCTGGGATTATTTTATTTGAAAGTTGAAAATTTCACATCCTTCAATATTAGTGGTCAAACCAATCTAAAGGCAATTACTCAAACAGCAACACTTACCTTTTTTGCATATATGGGTATTGAGTGCGCAACCATCCCATCTGGAGATGTTGAAGATCCTAAACGCACTATTCCCAGATCTACATATTTCGGATTGATACTAGTTACTTTGGTCTACATTTTAGGAACTACCTCTTTGATGGGAATCATCTCACCCGAAGAACTTCAATATTCACAAGCGCCATTTGCAGATGCTGCTTCTAAGATTTGGGGACCTTGGGCTGCCAACTTAGTCGCCATTGGTGCCATTATTTCGACACTCGGAGCTCTGAATGGATGGATTCTCATTCAAGGACAAATTCCAGCAGCAATCTCACGCGACAAGCTCTTCCCAGCCCTCTTTGCTAAAGAAAACAAACGAGGTGTACCAGCATTGGGTATCGTTCTATCAAGTATCCTGATCTCAATACTGATGATCATGAACTATTCGAAAGGCCTAGTTTCAGCCTTTAAATTCGCAATCCTTCTATCTTCAATGACTTCTCTCATTGCATACTTATTCACATCTGTGAGTTATGTATTGATAGCATCAAAAAAAGAGGGGATCACAAACATCAAGTACAAGGTAATCTTCGCTTCTATTTCCTTCATTTTCTCTATATGGGCAATAGCTGGCTCAGGGATGGAAATCGTTTATTGGGGATTTTTACTCCTAATGGGTGGACTGCCGGTATTTGTGTGGATGAAAATCAAGAAATGAGAAAATAACCAAGGTTCTAATGTGCGCACTCTCCGAATATTCTATCTTTGCGCGCTTATTTGAGGAGACCTATGAACAGATTATTTCGAAATTTCACATTTAACCCCAAAAATGATATCCTTTCCGGACTTACAGTTGCACTCGCGCTTGTACCTGAAGCGGTAGCGTTTGCTTTTGTAGCTGGTATAGATCCAATGGTAGGATTGTATGGTGCTTTCATGATGGGCATTGTTACTTCCATGTTTGGAGGACGCCCAGGAATGATATCCGGAGCCACTGGTGCTATGGCTGTAGTTATGGTCCATATGATTCAGAAGGGTAATGAAGTAGGAAATTCGTTAAGTACTCCGATCGACAACCTCGGCTTGCAATGGCTGTTCATTACACTCTTGCTCGTAGGAGGCATCCAAATCTTGGCTGGTGTATTCCGCTTAGGAAAATTTGTAAGACTTATACCTCATCCAGTAATGATGGGATTTGTGAATGGCTTGGCCATTGTCATCTTCCTATCGCAACTAGGACTCTTCAAGCAAAGGATAAACGGCCAATTCCAATGGATGCAAGGGCAGGAATTATACATCATGCTTGGATTAGTAGGACTCACAATGGCAATTATGTATTTTCTTCCTAAGCTGACAAAAAAACTACCAGCTGCTTTAGTAGGAATCATAGTGGTGGCATCCATTACGATTTTGGGAGGTTTGGATGTCAGCACGGTAGGGTCTTTTATCCGAGAAGGTGGTGGTAACGGTCTTGAAGGGAGCCTTCCTTCATTTCAAATCCAAATATTCAACCTAATAGATACACTCAGCGGACATTGGGGATTAATAATCTCCACCGCTGTTCTACTTGCTGCGGTAGGGTTGATTGAGTCTCTTATGACACTCAATCTTATTGATGATATGACTGAAACCCGAGGAAGTGGAAATAGAGAATGTGTCGCTCAAGGTGGCGCCAATATACTCAATGGACTATTTGGAGGAATGGGAGGCTGCGCGATGATTGGACAGTCCATTATCAATGTAAGTTCAGGTGGTAGAGGTAGACTATCAGGGATCACTGCTGCAATAGCACTTCTTTGCTTCATCTTGTTCGCTGCACCTCTAATTGAACAAATTCCAATTGCAGCTTTAGTCGGTGTGATGTTTATGGTTGTTATCGGAACATTTGCTTGGAGTAGCTTCCGAATTATCAATAAAATCCCTTTAGCTGATGCAATTGTATTAATTACGGTTTCTGCGGTAACTGTTTGGCAAGACCTTGCTATTGCCGTAATTGTAGGGGTCATAATGTCTGCACTAGTATTTGCATGGCAAAATGCAACTAAAATTCGAGCTCGTAAGTCGATTAAAGATGACGGAACAAAAGTTTACGAAATCTGGGGTCCACTATTCTTTGGATCGGTACAATCATTTAATTCCAAATTCGATCCCGCCAACGATCCTGAAAAAGTAGAGCTTGATTTCCTAGAGTCGCGAGTTAGTGATCACTCTGGAATTGAAGCCATCTATGCGCTAGAGAAGAAATATAAAGATTATGGAAAGCAAGTCAAGCTGGTACATTTAAGTCCTGAATGTAAAATGCTACTACATAAAGCAAGTCCAAATTTTGAACACATGATCATTTCATCAATTGATGATCCTCGCTATCATGTAGTGACAGATTTGATGGATCAAGAGGTATAGGTTTGATAGGAACTGACCATGTGACGGCCTCGTTCACCCTAAGAATCTATCCTTACTCCTGTGTTAAATGAAGGTGATTAATCTAAAGCCTCATACACTTTTCTTACCATCTCACCTATCTGGGAGGGCTCTAGCCATCGAGTGACTATCACTAGGTCATTTTCTTGATCGACCACAATGAAATTACCACCGAATCCGGCTGCATAGTAAATGTGATCCGGCAATCCTTCCCAAGAGCGAGGTCCTTTGTTTAACCACCACATGTATCCGTAACTTTCATAAGCATTCGCAGGAGTTTGAATCATTTCTGTCCACTTTTCAGAAATAAGCTGTCGATCATTCCACTTTCCCTTTCTGGCAAATAATAGTCCGAATCGAGCATGATCTTCAGTATTTATAAAAACGCCACCTCCATGATGTCCACCTCCACTGACTACCTGCATCTGCTGGCCATCCAGCGTAATCCATGAATTATCATATCCATACCACCGCCAAGTAGTAGATGCATCAATGGGATCCATAATACGTTCTTTCAAGACTTGCGGTAAAGGCCTCCTCCATACGTTTAATAGCGAATAGGATAGCACATTCACTCGAACATCGTTGTATTTATAGCTACTGCCAGGCTCGTTCAACTTCCGATACCTCCAATCATCCAACTTACCTTCTCGATCAGGCCTATCAGCCCAATCGTATAAGCCAAACAATGCTCCCGACCAATCCGATGTTTGTTGAAGGAGATGCTCCCACGTAATCTTTGAATTGTGATCCCCTTCAAAGGTGTCATCCCAAACATAATCCTTGACCTTATCCTGAACAGAAGATATTAAACCATCGTCCAGTGCTAAGCCAGCAGTAGTTGAAAGGTAACTTTTTGTTACACTGAAAGTCATATCGACTCTTTTGATATCCCCCCAGGAAGCAACAACATATCCATCTTTGATAATCATTCCCGCAGGTCCTCCCCGTTCTCTTGTTGGTCCTTGAAGTGCGTGATAAGGTTCTCTGCTAAAACCCTGAAGAATTGCCAATCGAAGATCTTTTTGACCAGAATATTCATTACTCATCGCAAAATCGACGGCTCTATCTATCGCAGGTTGATTAAGATCAACTTGCGAAGCTTTCTTACTTTCCCACTGGTTTTTTGAAGGATAATATTGTGCACTGAGTGTTATTGCAAAACTCAGTGCAACGAAAAAGATTATTTTTCTTGCCATAGAGGCAAGTTAATAATAGAAAGTTTTAATCTTCAAGCTTAACTGCCGTCCCGCTTGCACTTACCATCATCATTCCTCCATCTTTACCAAGTGTCTCATAATCCAGATCAATAGCTAGAACTGCATTCGCGCCTAGAGCCTGTGCTGCTTCGATTAGCTCTTGAACCGCAATATTCTTAGCATCTTTAAGTGATTTCTCATAAGCTCCTGATCGACCACCAACGATATCGGTAATTGAAGCGAAAATGTCTTTAAAAATATTTGCCCCGATGATTGCTTCACCGGTAACCATTCCATAGTATGTAGAGACCTTCTTTCCCTCCACATTGTTAGTTGTTGTAAGTAACATATTATCTAATTATGTCTGTAGATAACGCTTTTTTCTTGTAGCGTCGATTCAATAACGGGTAGAGGAGCACAGAGGTTAGGATTAAAAGTGTTCCTAGGTAAAAACCCGGGCTCATTTCCTCGCTGGCACCGAAAATAATCAATGCCAATATAATACCATACACAGGCTCTAGATTTACGACTAGATTAATCGAAAATGCCGATAATCGCTTCATAAGTTCAACAGATATAGAGTACGCATATACGGTACAAACTATGGCAAGAACTGAGAGGTAAATCCAATCTTCGATCGTTGGATTCAAAACCAAATGATCGACAAAAAAACCAGTATAAATTGGAAAGAATAGTGCAGTAGCAACACATGCACCAATCATTTCATAGAATGTAATTACGTATGGATCATAAGTCTTAGTTAGCCTTCCATTTATAACCGTGAAAACCGATGCAATAAATGCGGAAAGGACAGCTGTGAGAAGTCCAGATAAATAATCAAACTCAACATTGAAGATAACTCCAATCCCAACAAAGGCAATGATGCTTAGCATTACCTCAAATCCCCTTATTTTTCTTTTTTGCGAAAGTGGCTCAATCAAACTTGTCCATAGCGAACACGTTGCCATTCCTGCCAAACAAACTGATGCGTTTGAAATTCTTGCAGAAAGAAAGAAAAGAATCCAATGTGCGGCAATTAAAACGCCCGTGCCAATGATTATCAAAAAGTGTTTTCTGGAATTAATGGAAAGGGATTTTTTACCCAATTTTAATACTATCCAGAGTCCAATTGAAGCAATTAGCGTGCGAAAAAAAACAACCTCAACAGAGGGAATATCTATAAGCAACCCTAATATGGCAGTAAACCCCCAGATCAGTACAATGAAATGAAGAGTTAGAAAGTCCTTCTTTTCCTGGATCATCGTGGCACTGTTTTATACAACAATATTGCTACAACAGAAAAGATGATGTTAGGCATCCAAATTGCCAAAATTGTGTTCATTGATCCAGCTTCCGCAATAGCTGTTGCTAAAATGAAAGCGATTATAAATGCAAAAGCAATTACAAAGCCTAATGCTATCTGAAATCCTGTTCCTTGACGGGTTTTTCTTGCTGATACTATCACGCCAATAGCCATCAAAATAATAACCGTAAAGGGAGACATATATCTGACATATTTTTCAATTTGAAAGATATGCACATCATCTGCACCTCGAGATTGTTGCAAGACAATATGACGATTTAACTCACCCATTGTCATTGTCTCCCAGATTCGATCCTTGTTGCCAAAATCCTCTGGTGAAAGATTCAACAGCGTATCTATTTCTTTGCCCTCAGTTATGATTTCTTTGCCTTCAATTACTTGACGTCTTTGCCAACGCTTAAGTGTCCATCTCCCTGTTGTATCCCAGCTAATTTGACGTGCTGTGATTTTATCTACCAACTCTGTTCCCTTAATCGTCTCCAATGTTACGGAAGACCCCAGATCTCTACGGACATCATATCGGTACATGTAGATATAGTCTTCCAGACTATCCCGTTCTGCAATTTTTATATGGATGTGCTTGTCTGTATTGTAAAATGGGTCTTTTAAGTACTTAAGTTCAAACTCTAGCCTGAATTTATTTGCATCTGGGATTACATAGCTATTTAAGTAAAAGCTAGCCGCTCCAATCAACACTGCAGCAATCAAATATGGATAGAGCATCCTTTTAAAACTAATCCCACTAGCCAGAATCGCTACAATCTCTGTCTTAGAAGCCATTTTTGCTGTCACAAAAACCGTGGCAATAAAGACGGTAATAGGTGTAAGCAGGCTAGCTATATATGGAATGAATGATAGGTAATACTGCCATATCAGATCAGCTCCTAATTCATTCTTAATGAAATCATCATTTTTTTCCGTATAATCGATTACACAAATGATTAGCTCTAGCAATCCAACCACAAAAACGAATGTGATAAGAATCTTTTTTAATATGTACCAATCGAGCTTTTTCATTTATAAAATCAGAGGCGCTGGCTTACTTTTTTCACCATTGAATCCTTCCAAGTTGCGAAGTTATCATTAAAGATTTGCTTTCGTGCCTCTCCTACTAGCCATAAGTAAAAAGTAAGATTTTGGATGCTTGCAATTTGTGCGCCAAGAATCTCATTACTTGTAATTAAATGTCTTAAATATCCCTTAGTATAAAAGGTACTAGTATATCCTCCTAGCTCTTCATCAATTGGACTAAAGTCATCTTTCCACTTTTCGTTACGAATATTGATAATTCCCTGAGTGGTGAATAGCATTCCGTTTCGAGCGTTTCGTGTAGGCATTACGCAATCGAACATATCCACTCCAAGAGCAATACACTCCAAAATATTGGCAGGAGTACCAACCCCCATTAAATATCTAGGTTTATCGTGAGGCAAAATTTTGCAGACATGATCCGTCATTTCATACATATCTTCAGCAGGCTCACCCACAGACAACCCACCAATAGCATTCCCTTCGCGGCCTTTGCTTGCAATGTATTCTGCCGACTGAGTTCTTAAATCCTTGTAAACACTCCCTTGAACTATTGGAAACAAAGTCTGATTGTATCCATACTTCCCTTGGGTTTCATCAAAGCGATTGATGCAACGATCCAGCCATCGATGTGTCATATGCATGGATTTCTCAGCATAGTCATATTCACATGGATAAGGTGTGCATTCATCAAATGCCATTATTATATCAGCACCGATTGTACGCTGAATATCCATAATAGATTCTGGGGTGAAAAAATGTCTGCTCCCATCTTTATGTGACTGAAAATGAACTCCTTCTTCAACTATTTTTCTATTGTCTGCTAACGAGTATACTTGGTATCCGCCACTATCCGTAAGAATAGGCTTATCCCATCCATTGAATTTATGCAACCCTCCCGCAGACTCAATCACATCTAATCCAGGTCGCATATACAGATGGTAGGTATTACCTAAAATAATTTGCGCCTTAATATCTTCTTTCAGCTCCCTTTGATGAACGGCCTTCACTGTTCCAGCTGTTCCTACAGGCATGAATATAGGTGTTTGAATTTCACCATGATCAGTCTTGACCACTCCTGCTCTTGCTGAAGATTTAGTATCCTTCTTTAGTAATTCGAATTCCATTGGCCCGCAAAAATAATCTTAAATACACTGCTTAAGATGTATTTCAAATTCGTATTCGTTTTCAAGAAAGGTTTATTTACTTCACAAGATGATTATTGCGCTTTGGTGTCTTTTTACAGTCTTCCATTTAGGAATGACGATCTCATTGGCCGCAGCCTTTAGAAGATATCGTCAGAGGGATAATCACGAAAAACCGTTCATATCTATTATTGTAGCTGCTCACAATGAAGAAAAAAATCTGAAGGTTTTGTTACCAATGATTCGGAATCAAGCCTACGAAAATTATGAAATTGTACTAGCACTGGACCGAACGACTGATTCAAGCTTAAAATACCTTCAAAACCTTAATGATGATAAAATCAAGGTTATAGAAATAAAGGATATCGAAGAAGGTTGGAATCCAAAAAAGTATGCGCTTAAATCTGCTATTGAAAACGCTACTGGAGAGTGGTTGATATTCACGGATGCTGATTGCCAACCATCATCAAAGACCTGGTTACAATCCATCACCAATCAAATATCTACTCGTACAGATATCATCATTGGCATATCCCCATATAAATCTTACTCCTCCTTCCTTTCACAGTTCATTCAATTTGAAGCATTTATGACTGCATTTACATATGCTGGCAGAACATTATCAGGAAAGCCATATATGGCAGTAGGACGAAATATGGCCATTAGAAAAACCTTTTTTATTGAATCCAATGGCTACGATGACATTCATTCCATTCAAGGTGGAGATGATGATCTATTTATTCAAAAAAATGCGTCAAAGGAAAATATAAGAATTCTGTTGGGGGCAGAAAGTGTGGTTTTTACGGAACCAGAAAGGTCCTGGAAAGACTATTGGAATCAAAAAGTGAGGCACCTATCTGTAAGTAGCTATTATAAAAAAACAGACCAATTTTTGCTTGGACTAAACCACTTTTCGCATCTAATTTTTATTGTTATGCTATTTTACTTCACCACTCACTCATTTTTCTTGCCAATGCTCCTTTTTTACCTATTTATTAAATTAGTGAGTTATAGATTTGCCTCGAGTAAAATGGAAATCAATATTAACTATATATTGCTTCCACTCGTTGACATCATATATGCAGTATCAATACCAGTGATTGGTCTGTGGTCAAAACTCGAAAAGGACATTAAATGGAAGAACTAAATCGTCAGTTTTCTGATAAAGCTCTAAGGGACTTTAAGCTTATCGACCTTGCAACTGAAGGTAATGATGAGGGAGCTTATGCAGAGCTTATGCAGAGATACAAGAAGCCTGTATATCATATGATACTGAAAATGGTCAGGAATGTCGACGATGCAGAAGATCTAACCATTGAAGCATTTGCTAAAGCGTTTAAAAACCTAAGTAGGTTCAAAAAGGATTACACATTTAGTACATGGCTATTTAGAATCGCTACCAACAATGCGATTGACTTTATCCGCAAGAAGAAATTAAACACTTTCAGCCTAAATAGTACTTTCACCGATGATAGTGGTGAGTCAGTAAACATCGATGTGCAGGATAAAAACTTAACTCCTGACGAGGAAACCATAAAAGATCAAAAGATTGAATTGGTTCGAATGTTTGTAGATAAGCTTCCAGCTAAATATCAAAGGTTGGTAAAGCTTCGCTATTTTGATGAGCTTTCATATGATGAAATTGCTAAAGAGCTAGAAGCTCCTTTAGGGACAGTAAAGGCACAATTGCATAGAGCCAGAGAGCTTATGTATGAGCTAGTAAAGGATAAAAAGAAACATATCTAGTTGATCTCTCCCGATATCATTGAGAAGTATTTTCCTGAACTAACAGAAGTTCAAAAAAATCAGATAGAACAGTTATTCCAACTCTATGAAGATTGGAATGCAAAAATCAATGTTGTTAGCCGAAAGGATATAGACCAACTTTATGAACGACATGTCTTACATAGTCTTGCAATAGCGAAATTCGCAACGTTTACAGCTGGATCTCGCATTTTAGATGTTGGTACCGGGGGAGGATTCCCTGGAATTCCATTAGCCATACTATTTCCAGAGTGTAATTTTCATTTAGTTGATTCAATTGGAAAGAAAATAACGGTAGTTAATGAAGTGTCTAGTGCTATTGGACTTCAGAACCTTACTGCAGAGCATCAACGCATGGAAAAAGTAAGAGATAAATATGATTTCGTAGTTTCCAGGGCTGTTGCACAGACAAAACAACTATTTATTTGGGCTCATCAAAAAATAAGCAAGGAGCAACGAAATGATCTCGATAATGGAATGATCTTGCTCAAAGGCGGTGATTTGACTACTGAAATGAAGGAATTTGGAAGAAGATATATCGAAAAAGACCTTTCTGACTTCTTCACTGAAGATTTTTTCGAAACTAAGAAGATAATCTACGTACCTATAACTTAACCTTCAAAAAATTTAAGGCATAAAAAAAGCCCTCTCAAATAAGAGGGCTTTTATGATATTGTTTACTCTTAGAAGTAAAGAGTGAATCCAACGTTAAGTCCAAATGCGCTGTACTCATCGCTGTTTCCAGTTCCTAACTCATAAGTCAATGTAGGCTCTACAGCAACATTGTCAGTTAAGAAAGCAGCATAACCAGCTGAAATAGGAATGATTCCTCCTCTGCTGTCAGAAAGCGCGTTGTATCCAGCCTCAGCGAAGATTGCATCAGAGATGAAGTATCTTCCGAAGATTCCGAAAGAAGAAGCTGAAGTACCATCAATACTTAAGTACTGAATGTTAAGTCCTGCAGCAAGACCATCTGCTAAGAAGTAACCACCTTTAGCGTTAAGTTGGAAAGTAGAGAATGAACCTCCACCGTTATCTTGAGATACGAAACCTAAGTTAGAAGAAGCTCCAACTAAGATACCTCCTTGCTCAGTCTGTGCATTAGCTGCAAAACCGAAAACTGCTACTAGAGCGGCTGTTAGTAATAATTTTTTCATAGGATTAATAAATAATTTGGTTGTACAATGGGTGCAATATAGGCATACCTAGCGAAGTATGAAATACCATGATGTGGGTATTTTATCCGCTTATGTAATTAGCCAAATACTTCCCTCATTATCAAGGAGATACATTTTAGAAAAAAAACTGTGTTTTTAGGCCATATTTCACCTTTTTAGGCTGGGTTGCTATATTTAGTGTGAAATCGAGACCTAAAACACAGCTAAATATGAAATTGAAGTTTTCTTATCTTTTTATGACTTTTTTCATGTTTTGACTGCTTTTTGTGTCTTAAAGGGATAGAAATAGAAAATATAAAGACCACAATACCCCTTAGATATTACATTAAAACTTCAACCAAAAGCTAGTGAAAAGAAAAAAGATTGCTGTTTTAACTGGTGCGGGAATAAGCGCTGAAAGTGGCCTAAAAACCTTTCGAGATTCTGATGGACTTTGGGAGGGTCACGACGTGACACAAGTTGCCACTCCGGAGGCTTGGGTGAGAGACCGAGCATTAGTACTTGAATTCTACAATCAACGACGTAAACAGGCGCAAGAAGTACAACCGAACCCGGGACATGTTGCACTGGCAGAACTAGAGGATCATTTCGAGGTTGTAATTATTACACAAAACATTGACGCCTTACATGAAAAGGCAGGAAGCACTAACGTACTTCACTTACATGGCGAAATAAGTAAGGTAAGAAGCACCCTCGACCCAGAGTTAGTTTATGAACTAGAAGGTTGGGAGCTAAAGGAAGGAGATAAATGCGGCAAAGGGTCTCAATTAAGACCACATATTGTCTGGTTTGGGGAAGCCGTGCCTATGATGGAACCTGCTATGCAAGAAGTTCTTTCTGCGGATATTTTTATCGTAGCTGGGACATCTCTTGTAGTATATCCAGCTGCTGGCCTGATAGACTTTATTCGACCGGAAGTACCTAAATTTATTGTTGATCCACAAATTCCATCTGTAGCAGCTAAAGAGAACTTTCATTTTTTTGAAGAAGCTGCTAGCACTGGATTACCAAAAGTGAAGAAACAACTGATAGATAATTACCTATGAGCAAACAGACCTTAGAAAAGTTTTACTTGGCATTTCAGTCACTCGATGCCAACAAGATGGCGGAGTGTTACCATTCAGAAGCTGTCTTTAATGATCCTGCTTTTCAGAATTTAAATTCAGAAGAAGTTAAAGCCATGTGGGCTATGCTCATCCAAAGGTCTGAAGGCAAATTAGAAATCACGTTTGACTCTGTGATCGGTGACGACGATATGGCTCAGTGTATTTGGGAAGCCAAATATGAATTTTCAAAAACAGGCAATCCTGTACACAACATTATTCACGCCTCCATGGAATTCAAAGATGGACTGATAATCAGACACACTGATAAGTTTGATTTCTGGAGATGGTCAAAAATGGCATTAGGCACGCCTGGTAAACTCCTTGGTTGGTCTCCTGTCCTAAAGAATAAGGTTAGAAAAATGGCCAGAGCATCATTAGATAAGTATATGAGCGAAAATTAGTTTTCGTCAAGCAGTACTTTAAGAAGATCTTTATTTTTACTTTGGCTCATTCCCAACCAATCTAGCGTAGATTGATAGAAGATATTGTCTAAATCTGTCTGTGGAAGATCCATCTCGGTAATAAACTTTCCAATTTCTAAATCACCAAGTGGGAATGGATAATCTGATCCAAGACAAACTTTTTCAGAACCGATTAGATCTATTACATATTTGAGATATGTAGGATCATGGGTAATGCTATCCACCCAAAACTTCCCTAAATATTCCCTCGGGTTAACATTGTTATGAACTGCCACTAAATCAGGTCTGCAGTTAAAACCGTGCTCTAATCTCCCAATTGTTGCAAGTAAAGACCCACCCGCATGAGCAAAGCATACCCTAAGCTTTGGGTAGCGCTCAAACACTCCTCCAAATATCATTGATGCAGCGGCTCTAGCAGTTTCGCCAGGCATACCAACTAACCACGGCAACCAATACTTTTCCATGTACTCTTTCCCCATCATTTCCCAAGGGTGTACCAAGATTGCCATATCTAAACTTTCACATGCCTCATAAAATTCAAAGAATCGTGGCTTGCTTAGATTGTGATTATTAATGTTAGATCCAATTTGAACTCCAGGAATCCCCAATTTCTTGAGTCGTTCCAATTCCTTTATGGCTAATTCAGGATCTTGCATGGGGACAGTGCCAAGTCCGATATAATTTTTTGGATGTTCAGCCACCACTTCTGCGATGTGGTCATTCAAAAACATGGATAAATCAAGGCAGTCGTGGGCATCTGCCCAATAGCTAAACATTACCGGAATGGTACAAATCACTTGAAGCTGAGTGTCAAATTTTTTATACTCTTCGATACGAAGCTTCTCATCCCAACAGTTTGATTGAATTTCGCGAAAGAACTTATCTCCTTTCATCATTCTAGCTGCTTCTGGTTTATGGTGAAGCAGATGAATAAAATCACCATAGCCAAATTTCTCAGCAAAATTTGGAATACTATGCGGAAGGATATGCGTGTGCATATCAATTTTCAAACTAGTCTGATTTGCCATGCTACAAAGTTACAGAAATTACCTATGGGCTTTTGCAGTATTTAATAATCATTTCACTGGCTTGGCTCATGCCGAGATTCTTTGCTTTCTCCAAATACTGACATGACCTATTATACTCTTTCAAGCTTAGGTAGGACATTGCTGCATTAAACCACACGTTCTCGTAGCTTGAATCAATGGACAGGTATTGTTCATAAAAGCTTATCGCATCTTTAAATCTTTTTTCGTGAAAAAAGGAATTGCCAATTAAATAGAATGCTTCGGTTCTGCTTGAATTTAACTTCATGGCTTTTACGAGATCTTGTCGTCCTTGTGCGTGGAGTCCAAGTCTTATTCTTGCCTTTCCACGGCTTAGATAAGCTAAATCATCCTTGGAATTAACCCTTAAAGCTTTGGTATGATACGCTATGGCTTGTCTGTAATCACCGCTTTCATAGGCATTAGCGCCAACAAGGTTTAGCATTGGAGCGAATTCTTCATTATCCAAAAGTGATGGAGGTAGCTGAGTTGTTTCATCAAGAATTGCAAGGTTATACCAGGCATGATAGTTAGCAGGCTCCAATTTAATTGCTTCCTTAAGATCTGCGATGGCATCTCTCTTTCGCCCCATCTTTGAGTATAGCTGAGAGCGGTTTACATAACAATCAGCGATGGTATCATACTTAAAGGCTGTTGTGAAGTCTGCTAGAGCTTTATCCCAATCCCCCAATTTCTCATAAGCCATTCCACGATATTGATACACCTTACCTGTCATGGATTGGAGTGTAGTAATAAATGACCCTTTTGAACCAGAAGGATCGCTTCCATAATACACCGCCCGAGTTTCTGAGTTCTTCTGGTTGTCAATCACGTAAGAGAAATCTTTTATCGCCTGCTCGGTACTTGCCGAATTATAATAGATCAACCCTTTCTGGAAGTATGCTTCAAGATTAAACTCATCTTTTTGAATGACAGCTTCATAATCTGCCAGCGCTCTTAGATCCTTATTTGCAGCCTCATGAATCATTGCACTCAAAAAATAGTCTTCAGCTGATGGTCGTCGGACTAAATTCTTGTTAATGAAATATCGCGCTGAATCCAGATCATTCTCATTGAAATTTGCTCTGGCTTGATCATAATAATCCTGTGCTAAAAGCTGAGCAACAGAAAAAAGAAAAAGTAATATTGAGGCCGCTCTCATAAGGTTTAGCTGTTTCTTTAGAAACGCACCTTAGATAGCGTGGGTTATAGCACGCGTTGTATCTGCATGCTACTTTCTTTGCTAAGATGGTCAAACTTCCCAGATTCAAATTTGTAGAAGCTAATGGCCATGACCAAAAATAGACCCGTACCTTCCGGAATAATTCTGTTGTCGATAGAGATCATTCCCGTCATCGGCTCTGTAGGTATTTTCAATAATGGAAGCATTGAACTTTCGTATGTCCCATACTTTCCATGAAGGTCTTTGTTAAGAGGCTTATATCCTCCAGCTTTCTGATCAAATTGATAATCGGAAAGCGCAATTAACCTTGCTGTAATTTTAAAATTGGTTGCCCCTTTTGGGCTTTTAAATGTTTTCTCAGGCACAAACGCTGGGAAATGAAGAATCACCTGACCTCTTTGAGACCCTGGCTTCACAAAATACTTTGCTCCAAATATCTTTTCGTAAGGTGCTTTAGAGTTAAACTCGAATCCGTTTAACAAATGTCCATGCTTGCTAAGAAATAATGGACGAGTCCCAGTCTTGCCCTCTTCCATCTTCGCAAGATTTCTGAACTGAGCAGTTAATTTCCCAGAAACATAGGTCTCGCAAATTTCTGACATCCCTGTGGACAATGACTGCCTTAAAGTCTTTGCCATCATGGAGGCCACACCAAATTCCTTTTGATTATTTCTAAGCTCTTTATATGATGCTTTCGTCTTGATTTGCCTTGCAGTAGGTCCTCCCTTTTTTGCTATGATCTCTCGATCGATTCCTTTTAGTTTATATCTTCTGTATCCTTTTGGAAGTTCCATTTCAATTGGAGTTCGTGGCGAATCTTTCATTATGCTGGTTAGGTTTTAGATTGAAATTAGTTCACTCGCTTTGGTTAAGGGCAGATGAAGATAGTGAATTGACCCGTAACAACAAAATTTTAGATTCAGGAATACCTTAATGAAACCAAATGCTAACCCCTGAAAACTATACACTTATGAAATTGCCTTTTAAGAAATTTCTTATAACGTAATTACACTTTAATTTTTTTACTATTCCGAGTTGCCTTAGTTTCGATTGCAATAGAAAATTTTGAACAGATGAGATTTTTAAAAATTTTACTCCTAATTGTTTTTGTCGCATGTCAACAATCACAAGTATATACACCTAAAGAACCTGAAGTAGGGCCCTTAGGTGAAAAAGTGATGATATCCTCTGCTCATCCTTTAGCTACTAAAGTTGGCGTTGAGGTACTCAAGAATGGTGGTAACGCGTTTGATGCCGCTTTAGCCGTCAAATTTGCTCTCGCCGTTGTATTTCCTAGAGCTGGCAATATAGGAGGCGGTGGATTTGCCGTCTGGAGAATGAATGATGGTGAAATTGGAGCGCTAGACTTTAGAGAGAAAGCACCGTATACAAGTAGTAGAGATATGTACTTGGATGAGGAAGGTAACGTGATAGATGGCTTAAGTCGAAAAGGTCACAAAGCTGCTGGTGTACCAGGGTCTGTAGACGGTATTTTAAAAATGCATGAAAAGCACGGTAGTAAACCGCTACAAGAACTCATCCAACCGGCTATTAATCTTGCTTATTACGGTTTCTCAATTACCCAAGATCAAGCAGATGAATTCAATGAAAAACAAGAAGTTTTTGCAGAAGTAAATGGTGATGAATTTTTCCTTGTTAAAGAACAACCATGGCAAGATGGAGATACTATAAAGTTTACTGAACTCGCCAGTACACTAACACAAATTAGAGATAGAGGTCGAGAAGGTTTCTATGGTGGAATTGTTGCTGATCAAATCGTGAAGGAGATGCAAAGAGGTGGGGGCTTAATTTCAGAAGAAGACCTTAAAGACTATTCCTCAAGATGGAGGGATCCTGTCTTGGGAATGTACCGTGGGCACAAAATTATCTCCATGTCGCCTCCGTCAAGTGGGGGGATTGCCTTGATACAACTACTTCAAGGAGCAGAGCAGTATAATATCTCTGAGATGGGACATAATAGCGCTGAAACCATCCACCTTCTAACGGAACTTGAACGTAGAGTTTATGCAGATAGAGCAACCCACTTGGGAGATCCAGATCATTATGATGTTCCTCAGGACATGCTTCTAAACCCTGAGTACAATAAAAAGCGATTTTCTAATATTTCATTAGACAAGAAAACTGATTCACAAAATATAAAAGAAGGTGAAGTAGAAATTATAGAAAGCGTAGAAACCACTCATCTCTCAGTTGTTGATGCTGAAGGTAACGCGGTATCGCTTACCACAACTCTTAATGCATTCTTCGGATGTAAAGTATATGTACGGGGAGCAGGCTTTTTTCTAAACAACGAGATGGATGATTTTAGTGCTAAGCCAGGTGTCCCAAATATGTTTGGATTAGTTGGAGGTGAAGCCAATGCAATTCAACCTGAAAAGAGGATGTTGAGCAGCATGACTCCAACAATTGTGGAAAAGGATGGTAAGTTGAAAATGGTAGTTGGGACTCCGGGTGGTTCAACTATAATAACATCTGTCTTCCAAGCTATAATGAACGTGATTGATCACGGAATGAGCATGCAAGATGCCGTTAGTTCCACAAGAACACACAGCCAGTGGTTGCCAGATAAAATTCTAATAGAAGAACGCCCAATCGATCCTAAGGTGATTGAAGAACTTGAAAAGTTGGGTCATTCAATTGAGAGCAGAAAATCGTGGGGACGTATGGATTGCATCCTTGTAAGAGACGATGGCATGCTTGAAGGTGGTGCCGACTATACCAGAGGTGATAATTATGCCGAAGGATTCTAGCAACAAATAATTATAGATGAAAAAACTATTATACTCACTGTTTGCAATATTAATATGCACTTCTACTTTTGCTCAATATGAAATCAAGCCTGTTAAAGGCTACAGTGAAAACATAGGGAATATGGTCTCTATGCTGGATGACCTGAAAGATCGGCTCACTAGCCTTGTTTCAAAAATGAATCAAAAGAGTACCGATTTCTTACTAGACGAAAATGCCAATCGCATTGGAGCAATGATCATGCATGTCGCGGCTACTGAAGTATACTATCAGGTTTACACTTTTGAAGGACGAGCATTTAATGAAGAAGAAATGGAAAAATGGGGTCCTGCTCTTGGACTTGGTGATTCAGGAAGGGAAAAACTAGTAGGAAAACCCATATCCTACTACCTCGCAATATGGGATGAAGTAAGAGCAGAAACAAAAAAATTATTAAAAGAGAAAGACGATAAATGGTTATCAAAAAAAGTTGGCCCAATGAATAACCATTGGGCTTGGTTTCATGTGATGGAGCACCAGGCCAATCATATTGGCCAAATTAGGCTACTTCAAAGCCGGATTAAATAATTTACACTGATAATGAATAGAAATAAACAAACATACATAGCAAGCCTACTATTGATTGGCGTATCTATTTATTTGATACTTGAGTATCCAAACTCCGGAAAATATAGCATGATAGCAGGTGCTGTTATGCTAATTGGAATCATACTTAATTACTTGGCTTACTCAGGAAAGAAATAGCACTACATCACTAAAGCTGCACTGCCCAGTATCGCTGCATCATTTAAAGGAAGTCCAGATCGCATGATCTGGATTTTGTTTCTGTAAAGGTTGTGAACATTTGCCTCCAATGTTTTTTTCAGTGATGGAAAAAAGAGGTCGCTTGCTTGAGCAATTCCTCCGAAGAAAATAATCGCTTCAGGACTTGTATAAGTAGCAGCGTCAGCCAATTTTAACCCAAGCCACTCTCCGGTCTTCACAAAAGTTTCTTTTGCATGCTCTTCCCCGGACTCGGCTTTCATAGCTATCTCTTGAGGGGTGTTTACTTTCCCTACTCCAAAGTCATGATAGGTTTCGAGTAACCCTCTAATCGAAACGTAAGCCTCGAGGCAGCCATTCCGGCCACATGTACAGTCTCTTCCTCCAGGCACAACTACTGCATGCCCTAGCTCTCCTGCAAATCCATCATGTCCATAGATTACATTTCCGCCAGAAACAATCCCGCTTCCTAAACCTGTACCTAAGGTTATAAGAATGAAGTCATTCATCTCCTTGGCTACTCCAAATTGCTTTTCACCTATAGCAGCTGCATTCGCATCATTGGTTAATACTGATTTACAGTTCAATTTATCCTCGATATATGCCGCCACTTCATGTACATCTTTCCAAGGCATATTCGGTGCATACTCGATTGTCCCGTTATAGTAATTTCCATTAGGAGCACCAATTCCTATTCCCTCAAGACTTACATTATGTCTTTGTTGTATCTCTTTTATTTCATCAGCGATAGCATCCAGGAATGATTCAATAGGTCCCGACGCATATCCTTCAATTAAAATCACTGAACGATCCACTATTTCACCTTCCGCTGAAACCAATCCAATGGTGGTACTGGTCCCACCGATATCCATGCCTATATAATGTTTCATGAACTAGTGTTTATAACCTTTCCATCCATACCACGCTATGTAGACAAAGCAAACTATGGTGATTAGAAATGAATTGTGCAGCCCGATAGAACTATCAGCCATAAGTCCCTGCAATGGAGGAATTAAAGCACCTCCCACAATTGCCGCTACAAGCACTCCAGATCCTTTACTTGTTAAAGGCCCTAAATCCGCGATGGCCAATGTGAAAATATTACTCCACATGATTGACAAGAACAACCCTGTTCCTATCAACAGCCACATCGCTACATATCCAGATGACACACTAAAAGCAAGCATCAATATCACACATGCAATGGCTGCAACTCTTAGAAGTTTATGACTGCTGATAAATTTCAAAATGTAAGAGCCCGCAAGACGTCCAACCATCAAGCCACCCCAATAAAAAGGCAAGTAACGCGCACCAATTTCTCGAAACTTGGCAAGTTGATCCTTCTCTTCTGTTAAGCCAGCAATGTAACCTTGAAACTCTGGCAGAGCAGGAAAAATATTTTCACTTAGATAAATAACAAGAAATGAGGCAATCGTCACCTCCGCTCCTACATACAAGAATATCGCAGCAGCACCTTTTACCAGATGAGGTTTCTTCCAAACACTTTCTTCACTTGTATTTGATTCCTCCTTTTCAACGACCTCTGGCAATTCAAGGAATCGAAAAATGATAGCCAACAACAAGAGCAGAGCTCCCAATATCAAATACGGCATTTGTACTGCCTCAGCTTGTTCCGATGGAGACAAGCCTGCAAGTCCTCGAAGAATAAAATAGCTTCCCGCTAATGGAGCAATCATCTTTGCTACACTATTAAACCCTTGAGCTAGATTCAATCGATTTGAGGCCTTTTCTGGCTCACCCAATCTGGCAACGTATGGATTAGCTGCAACCTGAAGTAATGTTACTCCTGACGCAAGTACAAAAATTGCTCCGAGAAAAAGTGGGTATGATATAATGGCAGCCGCTGGATAAAACAACCAACTACCTAATGCCATAATCACCAAGCCAACGATAATTCCTTTGTGATATCCAATTTTATTTAAGAGCCATGAGGAAGGAAGGCTGACGCAGAAGAACGCAATAAAGAATGCAAATTGAACTAAGGCAGCTTGAAAATTCGATAGCGAAAACAACCCTTTCAAATAGGGAATAAGTGCTCCATCAAGCTCAGTTAAAAACCCCCAGGTAAAGAAAAGAAGCAGCATGTAAAACATGCTGGCACCATACTGTTTATTGGCCATTTAAATAAGATTTTGCATCTATCAATTCATTTTTGCCATCTACCATTTCGGCGTAGTTGAAACCGGGATGAATGGCATAGGCTCCTGTATTTCCACCAATATCCATTGCTAAATATCCAACCTGAAATTCTTTGTAGTCAAGCTTATCGACAATACGTTGAATAGCCTCCTCGCATGCTTCCTGAGCTGTAGCTCCTTGACGTATGAGCTCTACAACTAAGAAAGAACCCAACGTCTTCATCATGAGCTCACCCATGCCTGTTGCTGTTGCCGCGCCGTAATCATTATCTACAAACAAACCTGCTCCAATGATTGGTGAATCACCTACACGTCCATGCATTTTATATGCTAACCCACTAGTGGTACAAGATCCAGACAAATTTCCATTCGCGTCCTGGCAAATCAAGCCTATTGTATCATGGTTTTCAACATTAATGATCGGGTTATATTCTGCTGACTTCAGCCATTCTTGCCACGCTTTTTGGGAGCTCTCAGTAAGAAGGTTTTCTTCTGCAAATCCTTGAGCGAGAGCAAATCGCTTCGCCCCCTCTCCTGCCAGCATCACATGCGGCGTGTCATCCATGACTTTACGAGCAACAGCTACCGGGTGCTTGATGTTTTGCAGGAAGCAAACAGATCCGGCATTCCCTTGATGGTCCATGATACAAGCATCAAGTGTTACATTTCCATCTCTATCCGGAAGACCGCCAATTCCGACTGAACTTCCGTTTGGATCAGCCTCCACAACCATCACTCCTTTTTCGGCACCGTCAACTGCACTCCCACCTTCGCCCATCACACGAAGAGCTTCTTCATTGGCTTCCAACCCATGCACCCACGTGCTCAAAGCTTTAGGCTTTTTAGATCTCACCAATTGCTGTTGTTCCGTTTTGGTTTCTGCACACGCTACTCCTACCAATCCGACACCAGCCGCACTTGCTATGGAGTTTTTAATAAATTTCCTTCTAGTACTCATAATCAGTTGATTACAATTTCATCAGCAAAAATCCATGACTTCCCTCCAGCTCCTTTATGGTCTGGAGGACACTCGCCACGATTTTTGGCTACAATTTTTATATAGCGACCAGTAAATGGTCTATTGAAAGTGAAATCCTTCAGGATTGCACCTTTTTCCTTGTATGAAACATCATTTGCTACGGTTTCGAGCTCGTTAAAACTTTCACCATCCTCTGAAACAAAAAATTGCACTTCGGTAGGCATAAAAATCCAAGCATTTTCATCTTGCAAGAATCCTATCTTCGCAACCGTAAAGTCACCAACTTTACCCATATCTACCACTGCTTCTATATCAATACCTTCATACCCTTGCCACGAGCCAGTCCTGAAGTCATCACCGCCACGAATGAAATCTATCAAGGCCATATCTCCGCCGGCTGTATAGTGATTAGCATACTCAGTTCCTAGACTAATACTTCGTTGCTCCGGAATTTTATAGAATGAGCTCTTCGCCTTTAGACTTTCCTTGCCATCTTTTTCGGCCCACACATACAAATCGGTAGATCGATCAATAGTGAATGGAGCATCATATTTCCTAGCACTGCCACCTGCTGTAAATGCATAAAAAATTTCCGCACCTGAGGTTGGAGTTGCGATCGTAATCTGGGTGGACTCCATAAAAGCATGATCTCCACTTAAAAGCGCCGGAATTGCGATAGCTTCAGTGTCAATCTTAGATTTTGGTCGATGATCCTTGCCAGTCCCAAAATCTGAAGGCTCGGACTGCATTTCAAACGAAAGTTTTCCTCCGCTCAATATATCATCGTGCTCGATGTATGAATAGAGGTATTCTGCACCATTTAGCTGAACACTACTTACATAAATATTCTCTTGTGAATTTCCAGGAGCTTCAATGATGAATTGCTTTCCATTTTCCAAGTTAATCGTTGTTCTTTCGAACCAAGGACTACCTAAAATGTAATCTGTACTTCCTGGTGCTACAGAATAAATTCCCATCGCACTCATCACTAACCACGCAGACATCTGTCCACAATCTTCATTGCCAGAAAGGCCATCAGGCTGATCGGAATACAATTCGTCCATAATTTGACGAACAAGTTTTTGTGTCTTATCAGGACGACCAACAAAGTTGTACAGATATGGAATGTGATGACTCGGCTCATTCCCATGGGCATACTGCCCGATTAACCCAGTAATATCTGCCTGCTCACGTCCTTTCGTTTCTGAGCTGGCTTCAAAAATATCGTCAAGTTTTTGCTCCGCTGCTGCATCCCCACCTAGTAATTCAATCCAGGTCTCCACGTCTTGAGGAACATAGTAACTATACTGCCAGGAATTTGCTTCCGTATAATTAAAATTGACCTCAGCAGGTTCGAAAGGATAAAACCAACGATTGTTATTTCTTGCGCGCATAAACCCTGTCGAAGGATCGAATACATTCTTATAATTCTGAGCACGCTGATAATAAACGGATGCTATTTCCGGCTTGCCCATTTGATTAGCCATTTCTGCAATCGTCCAATCGTCATAGGCATACTCCAGTGTTTTGGAGACACTCTCCGCTTCGACATCAGACGGAATGTAACCCGATGATCTAAACTCATCAATTCCTAATCGATTTTGCATGGAGCTATGTATCATTGACTCCAGAGCCTTTTCTGTATCAAATCCTCCAATACCTTTTACAAAGGCATCTGCTATAGTTGGCACTGCATGATATCCGATCATACAATCAGTATAATTGCCAGCTAGCTCCCACATCGGGAGTCTTCCTCCGAATTCATATTGCTTAATGAAAGTCTTGATGAAATCAGTTGTTCGATCGCGTTCAATAATCGTATAAAGAGGATGCGTTGCTCTGTAGGTATCCCAAAGAGAGAAGACCGTATGATTGGTGAAATCTGAGTCCTGATGGATTTCTAAATCAGTGCTTCGATACCTGCCATCCGCATCATGGTAGAGATTAGGAGCAACCATTGTATGGTATAGCGATGTATAAAACACTTCCATTTGCTCATCACTGCCTCCTTCTACATTGATTTTGTTGAGCTGTGATTCCCAAGCAAGTCTGGCATCAGTTCTTGCTTTTTCAAAATCCCAATCAGGGATCTCTGCATCCAAGTTCTTTTTAGCCCCTTCCTCATCCACAGCAGAGATGGCCACTTTTACTTTGAGTTGATCTCCTTCTCCAAAAGCAAGGGAGGCCTTGATCCCTTGATCACCATCCCCAAAATCCATCGACTGAATGGGTTGATCAAAGATGATTCGGAAGAAAACGTATTGTTTCTGCGCCCATGCCTTGCTATGGCGAAATCCGGTCAACTCATATTCATTGACTTGTATCAACTTAGATTCCAGAACTTGATCTCGATGTGCCAGATCAATAATTACTTGACGGTCTTTCGCACGATTGAAATCGTATTGGTGAAAGCCCACGCGTTTGCCAGTAGTTAATTGAACTGCAATATCATCGTCTTCAAGGTTGACAGTATAATAGCCTGGCTGAGCTTTTTCTGTCGATTTCAGAAATGAGGAGCCATAGCCTGGTTCGCCATCTAATCCATTATTGTAGAAGGTTTCTCCAGTATATGGCATCAGCAAAACATCTCCATAGTCTGGGATGCCTGTTCCGCTTAAATGTGTATGACTAAATCCATAAACCACAGAATCTGTATAATGATAGCCTGAACATCCATCCCATCCTTCTAACCTTGTATCCGGACTAAGTTGTACCATCCCGAAAGGCATGGTAGCACCAGGAAAAGTGTGGCCATGACCACCAGTTCCAATGAATGTATTGACATGCTCAAAAGGGGATTTTGGGGTTGGCTTTGAGCAGGAAAAAAGCAAAGCTCCCAAGGTAAGGCAGCCTATTACCGCTTTGATTAGGTTTTGTTGTTTCATACGGATTGGAAATTAATGAAAATGGGGATAAGGATGAATAGGGAAATTATTAAATGGTTGAATTTGAATTTGATGTTAGATTAATCTTCTTTCCCTTTCAAAAACTCCATATAATATTCGATCACTCTCTCCGGCGCCTCAACTTGTGGATAATGACCAATTCGATCCATTGTCCAAATATTTTCTGTAGTAATAATCTCTCGATATCGATCTACCATTACTTGTCCCGAAATAGGATCGACTAATCCGTTGATCAACCCCAATGGCTTTTGGAAGTTTTGCAAGGCACCAACCCACCGCTCACGGTTTTGCACCCGTTCTCGCATGTATCGAATAATTAGATGCGCAATTCTGTGTCCATTGCCTCGGGAAACCAATCTCCAGTATGTAACTAATTCTTCCTCAGTAAGTAATGTGTCTGGCCCAAAGATTCGACCAAAGCTCTTTTCAAATTTTTTCTGATTGAGCATCTTACTCAAAATCCACCCTATTGGACTCATGAGCATTTTTTGAATGGGCAGAGGATGATGAGATTCGGGAAAAATTCCTCCATTCAATAGACAAGCTGATTTAAGTTCTAGCCCATTTCCCTGATTGAATCTTGCTATTAATTCTTGAGCTACGGTATCTCCATAATCGTGGGCTAAAAGATGACATTCAGCAATTTCTAATTGATTCACAAGATCTTCAACAAGATCTGCTTGTTGCATGATAGTGTATGGAAAAGGATTGGGTTTATCAGAATAACCAAAACCCAACATATCCATGGCTACTAAAGAGTAATGCTCGCTTAGCGAATCCCACAATTTATACCAATCATAAGAAGCAGTGGGGAAGCCATGGATCAGCACTAACCAAGGCTTATCACTTTTTGAAATCTTATAGACAATGTGATGACCTCTCCAAACAAACGTAGAAGTGTCTCCATACCAAGATTCAAGTTTCATCATTCACGGAAGATACGCCAGAAATTTTTCCCTGTCAATTTCCTCAGCGCCCAGACTAACCAGGTGATCCGAATGCACCTGACAATCAAACAACCTTCCCCCATTTTTCTGAAATTGTTGAACAAAGCGTATCAATGCAAGCTTCGAAGCATTATTAACTTTGGAAAACATGGACTCGCCACAAAAGACAGTGCCTAAGTCGACTCCATACATTCCTCCTACTAGTTCATTCCCCTTCCAAACTTCAACAGATTTCGCGTGCCCAAGCTCATGCAAACGTATGTAAGCCATTTGCATCTCATCTGTTATCCATGTCCCATCTTGTCCTTCCCGACGAATGCCTTTACACTCCGTAATGACTGCTTCAAAGTCGTGATTGAATGTCACCCTGAGTTCATCATTATTCAATACACGTTTCATAGATTTTGAAATGTGAAGCTTATCTGGGATCAACACAAATCTAGGATCTGGGCTCCACCAAATGATCGGCTCTCCTTCGCTAAACCATGGGAAAATACCGGCGCGATAGGCAATCATCAATCTTTCTGGAAGCAAGTCTCCACCAACCGCAACAATCCCATCTTCGGCTCCTTCTACAGGAGGAAAAATCAGATCATCTGTAAGTCGATAGATTGGCATATTCTGTTTTGCTAATTTTAGGTCAAATCTAATTGCTCAATGATATTATCGGAATGCCTACCGAGCTTAGGAAAGAATCTTTTTGAAGAAATTGAGAATCATTCTTCTTCACGAGTGTATTCTTCTGAAGAATCAATCATTAGACAAGGAGAAATAATTCGATTTCTACCCATTGTTTTAACAGGCAGTGTGAAAGTTTATAGTCAAGAAGAAGGTATCCAATTCTTGTTATACTATCTCAGTTCTGGTGAAACATGCATTTTCCATTTTGCTCATATGTTCAATGAACATACAGCGGAGTTTTCAGCAGCAGCAGAAACAGAGAGCGAGCTTATTTTATTGCCTGTCCATAAGGTCCAGGAATGGAATCAACAATATCCACGTTTCAATGATGTTTTGCTCAAAGCATATCAAAAGCATTATAATGAGCTCTTAAAAACGACCAAACAAATTATTTGCTATAATCTTGAAGATCGACTTATTGGCTACCTGAAAAATAAAGTCGTAATGGAGAAATCAGAACTGTTAGCTATTTCTCACCAAGACATTGCCAATGATCTCGGAACCTCGAGAGAGGTAATTACAAGGTTATTGAAAAAACCTAGCGTAAGTGAGGTTGCCATTCAAGTCGGCAGAAAAATAAAAATCCGCTAAAGTGACAATTATCACTAATTATTGATCTATCGTTTCTGAGCTTTGCCAGACACTAAACTATTTAAAATCATGTCTGATCAAGTACAATTAATCCCTGGAAATACACTTATAACTGCTACTCCGGAAGAAGGTCGACAACTAGCAATAAAGTTAGCGCGGCTATCTATAAAAATCACTCAACCCGATGCCACTATAAGAGAAAAACTTCGTCCAGTTTATGCGGAAGATGCTTCTATGCTTATAGCGATAGGAGCTACAATAGCCGCAGAATTTGCTACAATAGCTCAAGCTAATAATTATTGGAAGTAGAATTTGAAATTCTATTTGGCCTCATGTTTGCTAACTTAACTAGTACACCAATTCAAATCCTATGAGAAAGATCACACTCCTATTCGCATATTTCATCAGCATCAACCTTATCGCCCAGAGTGCTTCCGAAGCGATAAAAGCCGTGGAAAATGGCTTAACACCAAGCGTTCGGTTTGATGATCAATCGACTTGGAATATTGAAGATCGGATGAAACGATACAAAGTTCCAGGAGTGACCATTGCAGTAATAAAAGATTACAAAATAGATTGGGCAAAAGCATACGGTGTTTCCGATCAAAGTTCTGGAGATCAAGCCACAACAGAAACTGCGTTTCAGGCAGCATCAATTAGCAAAACCATAAATGCAATTGGCGTTTTGAAATGGGTAGAACAAAATAACATAGACCTTCAAGCTGATATAAACACTTTACTCAAATCATGGCAATTTCCTTACGAAAAGGAAAATGAATTAATCTCCCTTCAACATCTCCTCTCGCACACAGCAGGGCTATCTGTCCATGGGTTTGGTGGTTATAAGAATGATAAAAAACTACCTACTACTGCTCAAATAGTTTCGGGCGGAAAGCCTGCAAACAACCCTCGGGTTAAGCGATTATTTGCGCCCGGAGAGAAGTTCAAATACTCTGGTGGTGGCACTACGATCACTCAGCTTATTATGGAAGATAATAATGGAGATTATGCAGCATACATGAATGAAAACATCTTCTCTCCGCTTGAAATGAATAGGTCTTTCTACCCAACAAACTTTAAGGGAGATGTGAGCATGAGTCATAACCATAAAGGTGAGAAAAGAAAAAATGGATTCAATGTATACCCAGAGCTTGGAGCAGCAGCACTTTGGATAACTCCAACTGATTTGGCTAAACTCCTTATCGAACTTCAAATGACCCTTGACGATAAAGGAGGAAATGTAATCTCAAAAGAAACTTTAGAGACGATGCTTACCCCTGCAAAAGATGGAGCAAATAATGCCCTGGGAACCTTTATCCATGATGAGGGGAATGGAAAATACTTCCAACACTCTGGTGGCAATGAAGGTTTTAATTGCTTGTATTATGCAAGTGCGGAAGGAGGACATGGTGCTATTGTTATGATTAATGCAGAAAAATTTGAATTAATCAACGAAATCATGAGAAGCATTTCAGAAACATATGATTGGGGAGTGTTGAAGACCAAAGTTGTTTCAAGAGCAGATAAACCTAATATTGAAGAGCTTAAAGGCTTGGTAGGGACATATCGCTCTGTTGATTTCCCAGAGCGGAGCTTAATCGTAAGTATTGAGAAAGAAAAAATTTACATTGAAGAAAAGAAACGGTGGAGATCTGAACTCATTCCTGAAGATGCAGATTCATTTGTTACCAAGGATATAAATCCGGCTGTAACGATTGATTTTGAAGAGGACAAATTAGTGATAGACCAAGGAAAGCGCTATGAATGGATAAAAGAATAAGCTAGGATTCCTTGCCCCATTCTTCAAGCCGACTACCGTACCAGCTGTACAACTCTCCGTCCACTAATTGGCATTGTGCTTGGGGCCATATAGAATTAGCTTCTCTCAAATGCTGTTCATTGAAAGGAAATGGTTCAGAACTAAATAACAGTGTGTCAGGATTGAGTTTGGCTATTTCTTCGGAACTCATCTCTGGGTAACGTTCCATCGTGATGAGGTTCTCGAATCCTAAATGGGAAAGTAAGTGATCAATGAACGTATTTTTACCTGCTACCATCCATGGTTTTTT
The DNA here is from genome assembly GCF_963691765.1 of Ekhidna sp. Lineage (GTDB taxonomy): Bacteria > Bacteroidota > Bacteroidia > Cytophagales > Cyclobacteriaceae > Ekhidna. Next base: position 2,879,929 of record NZ_OY829375.1, on the reverse strand, counting down.
CCAAATGAAATAGATCACCTTACCTGACTTTGTACCTTTTACTGCATCTAATGAATCCTTACATGCATTGACAATTTGATCAGACTTTGCTCTTAAATCGCAAATATCACCCAAAGACGTCATCATCTTATAGGCATCCTCCAAGTTAAAAATATCACTCATCCATACCGGAAACTCTTTTTCGAGCACTTCAATCCCTTCTTTGTAATTTTCTTCCTTGTTGCCAATAATCAGATCAGGCTTCAACTTTCTAATTTCATCAAAGCGAAATTTTTTAGTCCCGCCAATAATTGGAATATCCTCCACCTCATATTTAGGATGAATGCAGAATTTGGTGCGACCTACAACAGGCGCTCCAATGGCTAATAGAAATTCAGTTTGTGATGGTACTAGGGATACAATTCGTTGTGGGGGAAATGGAAAAGTGACCTCCCGACTTATCTGATCTTGAACAGTCCGAAGGTCACTCATAATTATTTAAAGTATGTGAAATCCTGACCGTCTTTGATTTGAGTAACAGATTCGTAAATCAATTTGATCACGTTTTCAACATCATCCTTATGTACTGTCTCTACTGTGGTATGCATGTATTTCAATGGAAGCGAAATCAATGCTGACGCTACACCAATATCAGAATATGCAAATGCATCGGTATCTGTTCCTGTAGTTCGAGAAGCTGCCATTCGCTGATATGGAATCTTATTCTTCTCTGCCACATCCAAAATCATATCTCTCAGATTATTTTGAACTGCAGGCCCATATGTAACTGCAGGTCCTTTCCCTGCTGTCATATCTCCACTAGCTATTTTATCATACATTGGTGATTGCGTATCGTGGGTTACGTCCGTCACGATAGCTACATCAGGCTTAATTCTTCTGGAAATCATCTCAGCACCTCTGAGTCCTATTTCCTCCTGAACCGAATTGACAACATATAATCCAAATGGAAGTTTAACCTTATTTTCAGAAATTCTTCTAACCACTTCTGCTATCATAAATCCGCCTGCTCTGTTGTCCAGCGCTCTCCCCACGAAGTACTTGTTATTCATTTCAAACAATTCATCCTGGAAGGTAGCAACAGTACCAACGTGGATACCCATTTTTTCAACTTCTTCTTTCGACTCAGCTCCTACATCAATACAAATATTCTTCAAAGTTGGGCTGTCCTCTTTCTCCTTTCTTACGTGGATTGCCGGCCATCCAAAAACACCTTTTACTACACCTTTTTTGGTGTGTAAATTCACCCTCATCGATGGTGCTATTTGATGATCAGATCCACCGTTTCTAACCACGTAGATATATCCTTTGTCAGTGATGTAGTTTACAAACCAACTGATCTCATCAGCATGCGCTTCTATCACCACTTTGTACTTTGCTTCTGGATTCACAACTCCATAAACACTGCCATAAGTATCAACAACATAATCATCCACATAAGGCTTAATGTAGTCTAACCATATTTTTTGCCCTTCCATCTCAAAACCTGTTGGTGCGGCATTATTAAGGTATTTAAAAAGAAAATCTCTGCTTTTCTGATCCATATTAAATTGATTTAACAAGCCCTCCATCTATAAGAAAGTCTTGCCCTGTTATATATTCTGATTTGTCCGATGCCAAAAATAAAGCTAGCTCTGCTACTTCAGCCGGAGTACCTTGTCTAAGCATCGGAATCTTATTAATTATTTCTTTATCAGCCGGATAGCTATCAATAAATCCTGGCAAAATGTTGTTCATTCTAATCCCAGTTTCCCCATATCTCGTGGAGAATAGTTTAGTAAATGCGCTCAAAGCAGTTCTTGCAACTGAAGAAATAGGGAAACTAAGTGATGGCTCCTTAGCTCCAAATGTAGAGATATTGATAATTGACCCTCCACTACTCATATGAGTAGTGACCAATCGGGACATTCGAACCACATTCATTAAAGCTAAATCGAAGCCTTCCTTCCATTGCTCGTCAGTCAAATCCAAAAGTTCGCCTTTTGGTGGATGTCCTGTATTATTAACAACCACATCGATTTGCCCATACGTTTCAAGAGTGGCGTCTAAAAGTCTTGTTAAGTCATCTGCATTATCCGTTGAGCCTTGTACTGCAATCCCTCCATGCTTTGATGCTAAATCATGGATTTCAGCAGAACGAGATAAAATAGCCACCTGATAACCATCTGCTGCTAGTTTCTCTGTACATGCAAGTCCCATTCCTTTACTTGCAGCTGTTATTATTGCAACCTGACTCATGCTGTTAATTTACCAATGAAATTCTCGATCATCAACCTTAACACCCTCCGGCACAAAATAGTCCACCAAAGTGGTTGTTTTTTTTGTGGTTTGCGCATGATTGAATTGCAAAACCATAAGCGTATCAGATAGTGCCTTAATTCTGAAATACTTAAAATCATCTTTAATATTAAGCATCTCAGGAATTTGTTCGCTTTCAAGCTTTATGTAAGCAGTACCATTTTCATCTCGCGCTAACGACCACTTGCCAGACATATCATTCCCACAATCACTTCTACCACTCGAACTTGTAGTAAATGTATTTGAACTGGAGAATGTTTGCCTGTGAGCAAGAAAACAATCACCCATATTCATCCTCGTGCCATTATTAAATCTCCGAGCAATTTTCCATGTTTTAGATGAGTCGCTCGAGATTAGTGATTGAGCATTATCCGGTAGCGTAAAGTTTTCATCTGACTGGTTGGAGCAACCAAACAGAAAAAATAGTATTAAGCTACAGAAAGCCTTATTCATATATTACAATGGAATATTTCCGTGTTTCTTTCGAGGAAGCTTATCCACTTTATTTTCCAACATCCCAAATGCACTAATGAGTTTAGATCTTGTTTCATTTGGCATGATCACCTCATCAACAAAACCTCTTGATGCGGCGATGTAAGGGTTCGCAAATTTCTCCGTGTATTCATTGATTTTTTCCTGATGCACTGCATTTGGATCTTCCGCACCTTGGATTTCTCTCCTAAATATAATTTCAGAAGCTCCTTGCGCACCCATAACTGCAATCTCAGCAGTTGGCCATGCATAGTTCATGTCAGCGCCAATATGCTTTGAATTCATAACATCATATGCTCCGCCATACGCTTTTCTAGTGATCACGGATATTCTTGGAACCGTAGCTTCACTAAATGCATAAAGCAGTTTAGCACCATTAGTAATGATCCCGTTCCACTCTTGATCTGTACCCGGCAAGAACCCTGGAACATCTACAAGAACTAATAATGGAACGTTGAAGCTGTCGCAGAATCTTACAAATCGACCACCTTTTGTGCTCGAATGAATATCGAGAACTCCTGCCATGCTCATTGGTTGATTAGCTACAATACCAATACTTCTTCCGGCAAGTCTTCCAAATCCACAAATTAGATTCTCAGCAAAGTCTTTATGCACTTCTAGAAAGCTATCATTATCAATAATTCCATTGATTACGTCATGCATATCGTAAGGCTGATTTGGATTCTCTGGCATGATTGAATCCAATTCGCTTCTTGTTTCATCACCAATTTCATATGCTAATCTTGGTGGCTCTTCTTCACAATTTGATGGGATATAACTCATCAACTGTTTGATCTGACGGATGCACTCTGCCTCATTTGCACATGCAAAATGAGTAACACCACTTTTAGATGCATGCGTTTGAGCGCCACCAAGTTCTTCACTTGTTACATCCTCTTGAGTTACGGTTTTAACAACATTGGGACCAGTCACAAACATGTAGCTGCTTTGCTCTACCATGAAGATAAAATCTGTGATTGCCGGAGAGTAAACTGCTCCTCCAGCACACGGCCCGAGTATCGCTGAAATTTGTGGCACTACACCTGAAGCAAGTGTATTTCGATAAAAGATATCTGCATATCCGCCCAATGAAACCACCCCTTCCTGAATTCGAGCACCACCGGAATCGTTTAGACCAATAACAGGAGCGCCATTTTTCATGGCCATATCCATGATCTTGACAATCTTCTCTGCAAATGTTTCAGAAAGAGATCCTCCAAAAACTGTAAAATCCTGGCTGAAAACATAGGTGAGCCTCCCATCGATTGTTCCATATCCTGTAACCACACCATCTCCCAAGATCTTTTGCTTGTCCATCCCAAAATCCGTGGCACGGTGAGTAACAAACTTTCCAATTTCCTCAAACGATCCTTCATCCAATAGTAAGTCTATCCGCTCCCTTGCGGTAAGCTTCCCTTTTTCATGCTGTTTAGCAATCCGATCTTCTCCCCCACCTTTGAGTGCTTCATCATTCATGGATTCGAGTCTAGCATTCTTTTCAGCTATGGACTGGATATTCGTTGCGGTCTTTGGTTTTTCTGTGCTCATATTCCTTTTTGAAAACGCCAAAGATAAGGCGAGCAATTCAGAATGCAGAAATGAAATTATCAATCACATAAATCTAAATTCACTCAATTTCTATTTGCTATATTGCGCCGCTATGAACGTAGCTGTAATTGACTTAGGGACCAACACATTTCACCTACTACTTGCCAAAGTAGACGGTCAATCGCATGAAATATTCCATCGCGAAAGAAAATCCGTGAAAATCGGAGAAAAAGGAATTAACAAAGGAGAAATAACTCCTGCAGCATGGGATAGAGCAGTCAAAGCACTAATAGATTTTAAATCAACCATTGATGACAATGGTATAAGTCAAGTTTTTGCCACGGCTACTAGCGCTATGCGAAATGCTAAAAATGGGTCGGATCTCGTGGAAGAAATAAAGGCTCAGACTGGCATACAGATCGAAGTTATCTCAGGGAAAAGAGAAGCAGAGCTGATACACTTTGGTGCAAGCAAAGCCTTGGATTTTGGTGCTGATAAAAACTTAATAATGGATATTGGTGGTGGGAGCATTGAGTTCATCATTGCAGATCAAAACCAAGCTTATTGGATGCAAAGCTTCGAAATCGGTGGACAAAGGCTGGTTGAAAGGTTTCATAAGTCTGATCCAATCACCAAGAGTGAGATAAACGATCTTAATGTTTTCTTCAATTCAGAGCTTAGCCCGCTTATTGAAGCATGTCAAGAGCATATGCCTTCAACTTTAATTGGATGTTCTGGAACATTTGACACACTAAGTGATATCTATTCTGAAGAAAACGGCATTCAAAGAAATGAGGATGCCACTGAATATCCATTTAGTAAAAAAGCATTTAACTCCATTTTAGAAGAGCTTATTCAAAAAAATCGATCTGAACGGCTAGCCATTCCAGGCATGATCGAAATGCGAGTTGACATGATAGTAGTTGCTTGTGTCTTAGTAGATTATATCATCACCCGATTGAATCTAGATCAAGTAAGAGTCTCAGCTTATGCCCTGAAAGAGGGAATTCTTTATAATGTTCTAGATCAGATTGAAGCAAATACCTAGCATTCAGTAACAAGATCATTACACTTTTCACATCATTAGCTAAGCTAAATGAGTAATTTCGCCGAATGATTTTTTCAGCAGAAGAACTAAAGCAGTTTGCCACCAATGTTTTCATTAAAATCGGCTGCCCTGAAGAAGAAGCCAGGCAAGCAGCAGATGTTTTAGTAAGTGCAGACCTTAGAGGAGTGGATTCGCATGGAGTAGCAAGACTTTCTGGATACATTCGATTGCATGAAAAAGAGCGACTTAACGCCAATCCCAAAATTAAAACGGTACATGAAACGCCATCTACTGCAGTTGTTGACGGAGACTTAGGGTTGGGTCTGGTAGTAGGTCCGCATGCAATGAAACTTGCCATTGAAAAAGCTAAAAATGTTGGATCGGGCTGGGTAGCAGTTAAAAATTCCAATCATTATGGGATTGCTGGCTATCATTCCATGATGGCACTCGATGATGATTGCATTGGTATTTCTCTCACTAATGCAAGTCCGTTGGTATCACCAACATTTTCTAAAGAAAGACTTTTAGGAACCAATCCTATTTCTATTGCTATCCCAACCAAAAATCAACCACCATTTGTGCTGGATATGGCAACAACAACAGCGGCAAATGGCAAGCTCGAAGTATTGCAGCGGAAAGGATTAGATGCTCCTGAAGGCTGGTTACAAGATAAAGCTGGTCATATAACCACAGATGCAAAAGGATTAATAAATGGAGGAGCAATGCGACCTCTCGGAGGTGATCGCGAGCACGGATCCCATAAAGGCTATGCACTTGGGGCAGTAGTTGACATTCTTTCTGCGGTTCTGTCTGGAGCAAACTATGGACCTTGGGTGCCTCCTTTCGTAGCATTTATTGATCCGGCACCAAATCCAGTCGGAGAAGGTTTGGGGCACTTCTTTGGTGCAATGCGAATTGATGCGTTTAGAGATGGAGAAGAATTCAAAGCTCATATGGATAACTGGATTGAACGATTCAGAAATTCTGAGACTGTCAATCCAAATGACAAAGTGCTAATACCCGGAGATCCAGAACGTGAGATGACCGCCGAGCGGCTTGAAAATGGAATTGATTTACTAGATCCAGTGGTAGAAGATTTAAGAGAACTTGGTCAAAAATTGAACGTATCTTTAGGTAATACCTAAAACGATATGTCATGGCTGATATAAAGACTCAACCAAACAACTTAAGTGTTGATGGCTTCTTGGATAAAGTAGAGCCCGCATGGAAAAGGGATGATTCAAAAAAGATCATGCAGCTCCTTCAAAAAATTACGGGCGAGAAGCCTGTAATGTGGGGTGAGACCATTATTGGATTTGGCAACTACCATTACAAATACAAAAGCGGTAGAGAAATTGACTATTTCCTAGCAGGATTTTCACCTAGAAAAGCGAACATCACTGTATATATGATGGGAGGTTTCGAAGGCCATGATGAAGACTTAGCAAAACTAGGCAAGTACAAGAAAAGTGTGGGGTGTCTGTATTTTAAAAAACTGGAAGATATAGATGTTAAAGTTTTAGAACGTATGACGATTCGTTCAATTGAAACGTTAAAGAAACGATATGCGGATTATAACTAGTTTATTCATTCTTGTTCTTTCAAACATAGCCTACAGTCAAAGACTATCATTCGAAGACCCAGATCTAACATTTAGCTTTGAAAAGCCTAAAGAATGGGAAGTGTATGATGATGGATATGTGGTAAAAGTGAGTCCATCAGTTCTTGACTCAGCTAATATCTACTTTACGATCACCTACTTTGAGGACGCACAAGGCTTTGGTCTGTTTCCCAATAAAGAACATATTGAAGTTGACAATAAACAAAAATCATCCACACTAAAAATAGATGGTAAGACTGCAAAAGTTGGAGAAGAGAAGAAAGATGGCTCCAATTTGAGCACCTACACTTTTATGAAATATGGGCAACGTTTTGAGCTTAAAACCTCATCAACCAAAAAAAAGCAAAAACGCATCTTTCGAAAGATTATTAGCTCCATTCAGATAACAAAGTAAATTCTTTCACTCAACGAAGCATCCATACTATTCAACGACATTTAAACTGCTCTGAGCTAAACTCAAGAACTAAGCTTTAGGGGTATAGTTAAACACTACATCACCTTAAAGTTTTTACCTGATGGATTATTTCAGAAAGGGTACCAATACACTGCCAGCGATCATAATGGATTCTGGTACCAAATCCGCACTCATAAAAGGAGTTTCCATAAGCGACGATAAGAATATATACAGTCAGCTTGCCTTAGATATTGAGAACAACTTGATACGTACACCTTACACAGATCTTAATATCCAGCTGAGCGTTTTTAATACTAAGGCGGCTAAACTGTTACTCGATGTTTTCTATGTTATAAAAAAGAAAAGACCATCATTAAACGTCCACTGGATTCATGACCAAAAAGACGTAGAAATGAAAGAAATGGGAATGGACTATAGCGAACTTCTAGATATGGAATTTGATATCTACTCGAATTAGAAAATACCTATTCCTACACCAGCACGAATAACCCATGGGCTATTATATGGCCGTGGGTTTTCATTTTCATCATAAAGTACATTATATAGAGCCATCACATTGAATGAAGCTCTTCCTGCCAATTGTTCTGCATATCCTGCTCCAACTAACAGACTATTGAAAGAAGCCTTATCCGTTCTTTCAGGTGAAACACTTGTCAGAAACTCAAAAGACAATCTTTCAAACTCGGTGTATGCAAAAAATTGGTTCGTTACATTAAAGCGATTGAAAACGCTCCATCCAAAGTTCGAAAGTGTGGTACTTATTGGCTGCTTTATCCGAACATACTGATAAATCACACCTACACCTGCAGAATACCTATCGGTAATTTTATATCCAACTTGTGGCGCGAGGCTAATATTGGTTTGATTGGAACCAACATTAATTCCTCCCCCACCTCCAAAATAAATTCTATCGGCCAGCTTATTTTGAGCTGAAAGACCCAACACCATTACCGATAGTAAAATTGTTGCTAAAATTTTCATAAATCTATTTTACGACAATATAGAGGTCCTCGTTTGCTTTTTTCATGAGGTATTTTTCTCGAGCCATCTTCTCCAAAAGATCCGGATTGTTATTCAAAGCAGCCTGATCGTTCTTAACTTCCAAGATCTTATTCTGATAGAATTGACGAGCTTCCTTTAATTCAGATTTTTTAGTGGATAGTTGAGATTGCAGGAATAAATCATTGCTATCAACAAATGCCAGCCACACAATAAAAAAAGTTGTGGACAACAAATAGAAATTTTTGAAGACGGACGGAATACGTTCTAAAATCTTTTTCATGTGTTACTTGACTAGTTTCAACTTACACACATGGAATTAGCATGAAGTGGTTTTAACAACTACTTACGCTCATTTCATCTGCTTTGAATTGTGGGCGGTTTGATTTTCAAAGCTTCAGCAGATATGTAAAAATAAGGAATCTTACCCTGTTTTAACAATATCTCTAGATTGAAGGAAAAAGACAATTCCTGAAATGGAAAAACAAATTCCTAGAAACAACTTTACAAAATCCGAATACTCGTCAAAGAAGTAAAAATAAAAGTTCTTGACAGATGCAAACAGCATCAGAAGAGCTACCAAAAATTGAATTCTTTTTCTGTTTGCGTTACTAATCTTCATTCTTCTCTATTATAAACTTTCGTTTGAAGAATTTTGAATTTTACTTCTACCAATCAACGTATAGGAAGCCAAGAAAATTACTATTGAGCAAAGAGTCAGCATATACCAATCGAAACCTTTTGGCTCCTCTCCTATCATGCTATAATGCATCATCTTGCGAATACGGAAAATGATAATGAAGACAGTATTAATGATTAATAGGTACATGGCTATCACTTGATTCCTGCTTCTTTTTCCTTCTTTTCTCATATCTAAATTTAATCATTGATTCGGATAAGAAGGAAATTCATTTTTTTGAATAAAACCATCGACTCCTCTCTCCCATATAAAATGACTAAGCCCGTTAGTAATTGCGAGATACTTCGAATTAAGGACTTTATTGTACTCAGACACTTGATTCACAACCTTTTGATCAAGCTTTACATCGGGTGATTTACATTCTACCAACAAATAGGTGTTTCCATCCTTATCAAGAATGGTAATGTCAGAGCGCTTTTGATTCCTAAAATAGGAAAGTGTCTGCTCTAATCGCATCATTCCTTTAGGGTAGCCTAAATGTGTGATCAGTAAGTTTAAGAAATGTTGCCTCACCCACTCCTCTGGGGTGAGTATTATCCACTTTCTGCGAATCAAACAAAATATCGTGTTGCCTTTAATGTTGGCTTCAAACTCAGGCAGCTTGAGCGTTTGCATTTTTCAATTTCACTTGCGATAGAAAAATTATTCCAATGATAAAAAAAGTTGCCAAAGCCAATGTGCTATTTCTCATGCTTCCTGTAACCTGCTCAATATATCCATATACAAACGTTCCTATTACTATTGAGACGTTGTAGGTCACATCATAGAAGCTAAAAAACGAAGCTGTATCAACAGTATCATCAGGCATGATCTTAGAATAGGTAGCTCTTGACAATGACTGGATTCCTCCCATCACCAATCCTACAACTGCAGCTAAGGCAAAAAACTCTATTTCTGCATCGACAAAATAAGCTCCAAAGCAACACCCTATCCATATCAAAATTTGAATTGACAGTGAGCGAATATTCCCTTTTTTCTTGGAAACTTGAGCAAAGATGAATGCTCCTGCAATTGCGACAAATTGAATAAGCAATACGGTCATGATTAGACTGCTTGCTTCCATTTTTAATTCTTTAGAACCAAAGGTTGCTGCCAGGTACATTACAGTTTGAACGCCCATGTTATAGAAAAAGAAAGCCAAGAGAAACTTACGCATACCGTCCATCTCCTTCAGTTGATTCCACACTTTTCTTAACTCTATATAACCGTTGGTTAAGTAGTGTCCTTCTGGCTTACGGCCATGAACATTTTCTGGAAGTTTCGAAATCGCATAAAGGGAAAAGCCTATCCACCAAACTCCGACAGTCAGAAATGCTGCCCTGGAAGCAACGCCTGCATCAGCAAATCCAAAAAGATCTGGCATCTGAACCATCACAAGGTTTATTACCAGCAACAAAACACTGCCGAAATATCCGTACGCATAGCCTTTGGCACTTACGATATCTCTTTTATCCTCAGTAACTATCTCACTTAAAAACGCATCATAAAACACCAGACTTCCTGAATAGCCAACGCTTGCAAAAATGGAGCACAGTATTCCCCATTCAATATTATCACCCGTAAAAAAGAAAAGCCCAATACATGAAAATGAACCGATAAACATGAACATCTTAAGAAAGAATTTTTTCTTACCAGCATAATCTGCGATTCCTGAAAGAATCGGTAAAACAACAGCTACCAACAAAAAAGAAAGCGAAAGGGCATAGGAGTATAAAACCGAGTTTACGATCTCAATACCAAAAGCCTGAATGCGATCTCCTCCATTGGCATTCACAGCTACATTTTGAAAATAAATAGGAAAAATAGCAGAGGTGATGGTAAGGGAGTAAACCGAATTTGCCCAGTCGTACATACACCAGGCATTGATGATTTTTTTATCGTTAAGCATGTAAAGTCAAGTTGATCCAGCAATATAATGAATGCTTCTTTCACTATTTTTAGCATATGGCAAAACAACGCAGAATTGATCCGCTACAGGTATTAGTAGAAGTAGCCGTAATTACCATTGGTATTGTATTAGCCTATCAGCTAAATACAATGAGAGAAGTCAACAAAACCTTGGATTCGGAACGGAAGATTCTTCGAGAAATCAAGTCAAATCTTGAATTAGACTTGATTGACCTCCAGGCAAACATGAACGCTCACCAAAATGCAGTGGTTTTAATAGATACAATCAAAAATTGGGATGGTGAATACAATGGAGTGATAGGCAAGATGTTTTTTGACATTTTTCGAGATTATCTGTTTTTGCCACAAACCAGCGCTTTCGAAACATTAAAATCTAAGGGTGTAGACTTAATCGTGAACGACAGCATTAGAATAAACTCTCAAAGGCTATATGACTTCTACTATGAAATACTGGTAAAATATGAGTCCGAATACGCTGCAAACCAGATATATGATGATTTTGAATGGATTGTGACTACATATTACAAATCATTTCCCATTAGAAGCTCAACACATCCAATACCTAAAGTCAATTCGACAAGATGGCTAAAAGATGATGAATTAGTAACAAGATTGGATCTAGCCCAATTCGAGCACGAATTTTCACTTCAAATTTGTCAACAAGTAAGAGGTGAGATAAATAGTTTAATCAATGCGATAGATACTGAATTGAGTACTGAATAAAGAATGGTATCAAAACTTGATCATACCGAGAGAGAGCAAGCCCTAGAAATTCGAGAAGTATTTCAAGCTTCATATGCTGTTGAAGCAGAGCTATTGAAAGCCAAAGACTTCCCACCTTTGAAGCGGGATTTAGATTCATTTATAAATGCGGAAACCACTTTCTATGGATTTATAGATGAAAACAAACTCGCCGCTGCAATGGAAATTAAGGTTGAAGAGACCTTCACGCATATACAAAGCCTAGTTGTCCATCCGTCATTCTTCAGAAGAGGAATTGGAAGCAAACTTCTAGAATTTCTTTTTGATAGTCATAAAGCTAATTTATTCATAGTAGAGACAGGCGCTGACAACCTTCCAGCGATCAAACTCTACGAGCTTTTCGGATTCAAACTAGTTAAACAATGGATGACAGATATAGGAATCGAAAAGGTAGGTTTCGAGAAATTAGTTAACTAGTCTGCAAGAACTTCAAACTCTACTCTTCTATTCAACTTTCGCGTCTCTTCAGTGGCATTGCTTGCAATCGGCTCATTGCCTCCGTATCCTTTACCTCTTACCCTGAAAGCACTAATACCCTGGGAGATGATATAGGCTTTAACTGATTTAACTCTTGCCTCCGATAGTTGTAAGTTTTTTATTGGATCACCAGTATTATCGGTATGCCCTTTCAATAAGATTGTAATCTTTGGATTGTCATTTAATACCTCCACAACTAAGTTTAGCTCTTTTTCTGATCCGTCAATCATATTGGCTGTTCCCCGATGAAAAAGCACATGATCAAGTGTTATTACACTCCCTTTGGCAACAGACGATAAAGCAACTTCATTTTCGCCAGGCTGTAATTGATCATCCAACAAAATAACCTTAGGAAGATAGCCTAGAGACTTAAATTCCACTTCTAAATTATTCAACGTGTCAATCTTAAAAAGGCCATTGGCGCCGATTTTCTTTTGATCTCCAAGAATCATCTCAGAAGGTAGCGACTCTCCTGTTTTTGCATCAATGACTTTAATCATTATTGAATTGCCGTCTTCAGTTTCACTTGTAACAGCCTCTACAACTTCGGTCTCAACTGCCGTTAGCGTGTCTTCCTCTATATCTTCTTTGAATTTCACTCTCATAACATCTCCGTAACCATCACTATCCTGTGAGCTGATATAATATGCCCACTCGGCCCCATCTTGATACCCAAAGGAGGTTTCTGCTCCCGTTGAATTTATCTGAGGCCCCAAATTCACAGGCTCGCTCCAACTTCTCCACGATTCATCCTGTCGAATGGTATAATAGAGATCAAAACTCCCTTGTCCTCCTGGTCTGTTGGTTGCAAAAAAAAGTGTCCGATTGTCCTCTGCTAAGAATGGCGTTATCTCCTGAAACTCTGTATTTAATTGAAATCCTAAGTTCTTTGCTCTATCCCAACTTCCATCGGATTTTCTCTTGACGATATATAAATCTTCTACTCCTCGCGTATTATTTGCTTCTAGGCTAAGAATCATATACTGACCATCTTTGGAGATACATCCACTTTGAATTGGTGACTTATTCTTCAAAAAAGGAATCTCAACATCACTAATCACACCATCAGAAGAAACTTTCACCTTTCCGTAATACATCCCTTTATCAAAGGTCACTTCATTGTAGTAAAGCCCTTCAGAGGTAAATCCAATTGGACTTGTCATTCCTTTTTGACCAAGCCAATCTTGAAATGTAAAAACGCTCCAGCTATCCAATCCAATTGGGCGGCTTTGTTCATTGAAAATTGGAGAATCTGAGATCGGCAGTCCCCCTTTTTCTTCTGTGAATGCAATTAATTTCTTGCTTGGATCGATTGTAAGGTAATTCTGACCATTTGGCGTATTGAGTGAATCGACAGTTTCACCATTGCCATCAAATGAGACCTGAGCGATGACATTAATGCTCAAGGTGAGAAAAAGAATAATTATTGAACTTTTCAATTAATTTTTTAGATTTTTTTGCGAATATAATTTGATAATATAAATATCCTAATATATTATTGTACTTGTAAAGTTTCTCTATTGGTTAGTTGGTGACAAAACTAAACAGCTAGTGAATTATAAGTCCGGTGTGGTTAGCCGGACTTTTTCTGTTTTACAGACTTACTTACATATTTATTGCCTGCAATAACGAACCTCCAAGGCTTTAACGCATCTTCCTCGGCATATTCTACTCCAATCCGTGTATCTGACAAAATGTTAATTTTTTCAGATTCCTTATTTTCAACGATCCATATTTGATCTTCCAAAAGATCAATACCTGACATTGCAACTTTTATTCCCATAGCCTGAGAAAGTGTACCAGGACCGGAGGCAAGTTTAGATTTTGTATAATTTCTTCTTTTATGCATCGAATCAACACCCTGTATTGGCTCTAGTGCTCTAATTAAAACGGCATCAGCCATCCCTTCGACATTGGTTACAACATTGAAAAGATGATGAATTCCATAGCATAGATATATATAAGCCTTTCCCCCATCTTGATACATTATTTCTGTTCGAGGCGTCCGCTTATTGTTTGCATGACAAGCTTTATCATTTCTTCCGCAATAAGCCTCCGTTTCCACAATTTTTCCGGCACAAATAATGCCATCTATGTTAGTAACAAGTACCTTTCCAAGTAAATCTTTTGCTATTTGGACGACATCTTGCCTTTGGTAAAACGATCTTGGAAGTTTTTCGTAAACGGATGTATTAATTTCGGAAACCATAAAAACCTTAAACTATGAAAAGAATCACAAATCTAATTGCGCTTTGCGTGTTAGTTACTTTTGGTGCAAATGCACAAATCAATACCCCACAACCAAGTCCAGCAGGATCTGTTAGCTCAACAGTGGGTCTCACAGAGATCACGATCGACTATTTCAGACCAGGTGTAAAAGGAAGACAAATTTTTGGAAACGGAGATGAATACCTTGAGCAATTTGACGAAATCTGGAGAACTGGTGCTAATGCCGGTACTATCATTACATTCAGTACAGATGTAAAAGTTGCTGGGCAGGATGTAAAAGCCGGTGAATATCAGATTGTTTCAATCCCTGGAAAAGACGAATGGCAAGTGATGTTGCATACGGAAATGATTGGCGGAAACATGGGCAACTTCAAAGAAGACAATGTTGCGGCCAAGGCTACTGTTAAGACAATGAAGCTTGACAATTCTGTGGAGCGCTTGACTTTCCAAATTTCTGATATCTCTGCGGATAATACTTCTGCTAACATTCACTTTGCTTGGGATAATATGTCATTCAAAGTACCTGTAGAAGTGAGTTTCCACGATGCAGTAATGAAGGATATTGCTACTAAGACTCAGGTTAATCCGCAGAACTATACTGCAGCTGCAAATTATTATTTAGCGGCTGGAGAAAACTTGGAGCAAGCTTTAGACTGGATGAATAAGTACTTAGCGATTGGTGAAAACTCTGGACAATTCTGGAATGTACATGTTAAAGCTCAGATCCTTGCCAAAATGGGTAAGAAAAAAGAAGCTATCGCAACAGCAAAAGATTCAATGGACAAAGCAAAGAACTTCGCTCAAGGAGACTTTGGTTACATTAAAAGGAATCAAGATTTAATTGATTCTTTGAAATAAGATTCAAGTACGAAGAATTTTAAAGCGTGGGCTTAGCTCACGCTTTTTTTATTTCCTATAAATAGCTGTAAAATCAAACTAAGAAGGATAGTCCCTCCACATCCAATTACATTATACCAGAGGTAGCTTAGTGTGAAAATTCCAGCTTCCGTCATAAAATGGACGATAATAACACCAGTTTGAGCTACTATAGCAGCAATGAAAACCGGATTCCCCTTTACATGCTTAAAGAAAAAAGCAACTAAGAATATACCTAGTACGGTCCCATAAAATATTGAACCCACAATATTTACGGCTTCAATCAAATTCTCAGAATTCTTTGCAAGAATTGCAAAAAGAATCGCCAATACACCCCAACCCAATGTCAACAATTTTGATGTATTGAGATAATGATGATCAGATCCATCCTTTTTGATGGCGCGCTTATAAAAATCTACGGATGTTGTAGAGGCCAATGCATTGAGTTCAGAAGAGGTCGAAGACATCGCCGCTGAGAAAATAACGGCAATCAATAAGCCTATTAATCCGTGAGGTAAATAAGTGATGATAAAGGTTAAGAATACATAGTCAGAATCCTTTGTTTCAAGCGAATCATCAGCCTTAACAATGATTTCTTTTGCTTGTTGTCTCAATTCGACAGATTTGGAATCTGCAGCTTTTAGCTTATCAACGAATTCACTCCTCTGCTGATCCGTTAATGATTCATTTGCCAACCCTTGAGCAGCAGCTCTTCTTTCCTCCAATGCATTAGAGTACTGATTATTGATGTTTTCAAATTCTTGAGCATATTCTGAATTTTCAACGATATCAACTGATGCCTCTTTAAAGTGAATAGGTGGATTGTAAAAAATAAAAAACACATACACCATTACTCCTACGAACAAGATGAAGAACTGCATCGGAATCTTAAGTATCGCATTGAACATCAGCCCCATACGACTTTCGGCTGCACTTGCACCTCCGAGATATCGCTGTACTTGTGACTGATCCGTCCCAAAATAGGATAACTGCAAAAAGAATCCTCCAGCCAAACCTGACCAGATTGTATAGCGCTCTCCGGCATCAAAACTGAAATTAACAGCCTCTAGCTTGCCTAAGCTCCCAGCTATTTCTAAGGCACCACCAAAAGAAGTATGATCCCCAATGTAGCCAAGCGTAACAAAGAAGGCTGCAAACATTCCAGCCATTATTACGGCCATCTGCTGCTTTTGAGTAATTGAAACTGCTTTAGTTCCTCCTGAAACCGTGTAAATAATTACCAATATTCCTGTCCCAAGAATTGTGGCAGTCAAATTCCATTTTAAAATTGAGGAAATTATAATAGCAGGAGCATAAATAGTAATACCTGCAGCTAGTCCCCTCTGTATCAAGAAAATAGCAGCACCCAAATATCTTGTTTTCAGATCGAAGCGTTTTTCCAAAAACTCATATGCTGTGTAAACCTTCAAGCGATAGAAAATGGGTATAAAAACTGCGGAGACAACAATTAGTGCAATAGGTAATCCAAAATAATTTTGGACGAAACCCATGCCACTTTCGTATGCTTGTCCAGGTGTTGAAATAAAGGTAATGGCGCTAGCCTGGGTGGCCATAACTGAGAGACCTATAGTACCCCACTTCATGGAGTGTCCACCAAGCAGGTATCCTTCTATATCTTTTTGGCCTCTCGTTTTGTAGACGCCGTATGCAACAATAAATAGTAGTGTGCCAAAGAGCACAATAAGGTCAAGGTTGTTCATTTAGTATGCTTAATATGCTGAGCTAAAGAAATGAAATAAAATAATAAGTAGAGCTAGCCAACCAGCTACAAAAACATATAAGAAACGCCACTTCTTAAATAGTGGTGGTTTATCAATATTCCGTTCAGAAATCAATTCTGTCATTTTCCTAATGAAATCATATTTACAAAAATTCTGTATGCACCAGGCACACCTGCCGGCAGTTCTCTAAACCAACTGTATCCGGAATACACGTAGTAGCCCTTTCCATATTTTGCTACAAGTAGACCTCCTGTTTTTGGACTTTCTCCTGGGTCATTGCTTTTTAAGATCGGAGTAAACTCATCAGCCCATTCGTTAGGAAAATAGAGTCCGCGCTCCTGCACCCAACCTTCAAAATCCTTTTCTGAAATCTTGTTTGGTACATTCATCACAGGGTGACTCGATCCTATTATTTCTACAGGGGCTTGTTCAACTGCAACTCTGTCTCTGGAAAGCTTTAGACTATACGGGGCAATTTCTTGCGTGACTAACCTGTGACTTGTGTTATATTGAATAATTAGGTTACCTCCATTTTCTACATATTGGAAGAGCTCAGAATTCTTGTATGAAAGCCATGGAACCGTATTGAATGCGCGAATTCCTAATATCACCGCATCATATTTACCTAGTGACTCGGCTGTAACATCATCTTTATCAAGTGTAGTCACATCATATCCTATTTGAGCAAGATTCTCAGGTATCGCATCTCCTGCACCAACTATATAACCAATTTGATTCCCTTTCTTTTGAAGATCGAGTCTAACAACTTTTACTTCTGAGTCTGGATACAATGTCTGCTTAGGGAAGTGATCATAGTCAATTTCTGATACCCCCTTGCTATAATTTTTGCCATTTACCAATGAAGTTACAGACACTTTACCCTCAGAAGCTTCTTTCGGGGGCGTTATTGAAAACGTAAAGACCTGCTCTTCTTTTTTCTGCGCTAGGTTAAAATCATACTTTTCTGGTGAAACCATCCAACCTTCCGGTGCATTCAACATCACGCTACCCATACAATTCTTTTTACCAGCAATAACTCTGACATCTACAGATTTTGGAGCATCATCTCCAAAAACAAGTACTCCAGCTGAAATATTTGCCATAATTGGAGGTCCAATCGTCAATGGTTCGGCAAGTTCTCCTTCAACAGGATCAACTCTTTTAAAAACAACAGGAACTTCTAATCGAATAACTTTACCACTAAGGGATAATTCTATTACTCCGCTAATCGGCTGTTGATTTTCAGGTAAGCCAATAAGGGATTGATCATTTACTTCATACATACCCAATGTGCCTTTTTCCCTTAGCCAATATGGATGTGAATAAGCAGTCCCTTCTGGGATAACAAAATTCATCTCAGATGTAAATGGTTTATTATTTAGGAGGTTGGTGTTAAACGTAACAGGATTTATCCAATTTTTAAATTGAATTCCATTTAGTTGGATAGCAGCTTCGCTTCTATTCACTGCTTCGAATTCTATTATAATCGAATCTCCAAGCGTATAATTTGATTGATCTGACCTTAGCTGGAGATATAGTCCGGATACTGCTACAATTAGCTCATCAATTTCTTTTTGTTTTATCTCTCTCCAAAAATCATCCTTAACTTTTTCAAGAGCATCTCTAGCTCCCATCAATGGTGCTATTATTTTTGATGGATCAGATTCATCATACAGACTGATTGCCTTATTTATGTAAAAAGCAACTTCTTTCGATCCTTTCACACGGCCCCATGAGGTATCAATACCTTCAAAAACTTCGTTTGCTTTTTCTCCTCCCCACTGTTCCAGGTATTCTATTTGTTTCCTTCTGGATCCCGCCGAGCCAAATCCTTGGCTTTTATGCATGCTTCTACTTTTTGCAGCCACTTCCATATAAGATTCACCAATCAATGAATTGTATCCACCGACATCTACTGTCACAAGCTTTGATGTATCCATGTTGGCTCTAAAAGCCCACCAGCCCGTATTCCAGAATATCTTTTTAGGTTCCCATGTATCCACATAATTGAGCTGATCAGGAAATGCATTTTTATCTCCACTAAGTTTAAATGCTTCTTTAGCTAGAATAGCACTTGCTGTATGGTGCCCGTGAGAAGGACGTGTATCACTGAATCTTGTGATTATGACATCTGGTTTAAACTTCCTGAAAGTCCAAACAAAATCTTCAAGTACTTTTTCTCTATCCCAGATATTGAAAGTCTCATCTGGATTTTTAGAGTAGCCAAAATCATTCGCTCTAGAAAAAAATTGTTGACCGCCATCAGTTCTTCGAGCAGCCAATAACTCTTGGGTCCGGATTAGTCCAAGTTCTTCACGAATTTCAGGTCCTATTAAATTTTGGCCACCGTCACCTCGGGTAGCAGATAAGTAAGCTGTTCTTTTCAGCTCTTGATTTGCATAATAGGTAATGAGCCTAGTGTTTTCATCATCAGGATGTGCAGCTACGTACAAAACTGAACCTAAGACATTTAGCTTTTCGAGTTTTTGGCGAATCTCACCTGGTCGATATGTTCTTTGTTCCTGGGAAAAAAGAATGAAAGTAAGGGCTAAAAAAACACTGCCCAACAAAGCACGGATTTTCATAAATAGGTTTTCGTTGCGGGTTAGTTACGATATAAAGTCCGGAAAGTTATGTGAATTGTATGAGTGGTAATGTAAACCAACAGCCATATGCCTAAGAATTTTTCTCTAGCTTTAGATTACCAAACGCCTAACCTTGAAAACCTTAAAATATGTTCCTAAAAATTACGTTGGAAGCGATTTAGAAAATATCGCGTCAGTAATCAATATTGGATATTTACTTCTTACAATATTCCTAACAGTTTCGTTATTTAGACAAATCATTGAAGCTGAATTCGAAATAGCACTGATTATTGCCCTCAGCATCTTATTTACGTTTTTCATCCGCAAACACTTCATGGCTGGAAAACTTAGTCAGTCCGTTTTACTAGCTGTTGTTTTCTTTAACATTCTACTTACTTCTGTTTGCACCCTTGGAAGTGGCATAAATGATATTGGCATCATTGGATACCCCATTATCATTGGATTCTCTGGAATAATTCTAGACCAACGAAAGCTTGCAGGAGGATCAATCCTAAGTTTTTTAGGTGTTATTTGGCTAGTCGCTGGCGAAAGGCTTAATCTGTATTCTCCTCAACCAATTTCAGCAGGCAGTGAGGGAGATTTTGTTATTTCTTCTTTGTTCGTGTTTCTCGGCGGCTTCATTGCATTCAATATCACCAATAATATGAAACGCTCGCTTCTGAGCGCTCAGCAAGAAATCAATATCAGCAAGAAAGATTCGGAGAGTCTAAAAAAAGAAACCAATGAAAAACTGGAAATAATCGAAGAAATACACCGAGCTGTAATAAACAGCTTAAGGCATATCCAGCAACTTATCGAACATAGGCAAAAAGATTCTCAGGAATTGATCCCTGTCTATGAGGGGTTAAAAAGAAAAGTGCTGGTAATTGGAGTAGCTCACAAAATATTGTTATCTGAACAAGCCCCGATAATGCTCGATATAAGAGAGCTAACTAAACAAATTCTATCCGAATATGAAAGTCAATTAAAAACGCCTGTTTTACAAATTGACATCGGTAATAACCAGCTTTTTGTTCAATTAGACCTGGCCATAAATTATGGAATATGCTTGCTGGAAATGATCAATAAAGTGGATAGTCCTACAAACAAAAAACTAAGCATTGCTTTATCAATAAGTAAGGACTTGGTGGAGTTACGCCTCACCGAATTCGAGATAAAGGAGAAATATGAGGCAGGAATTGTGATGGAATTACTCACTAAACAACTCAAAGGAACACTCAACCAAGCTGACAATTCGTTGATTCTTAATTTTAAATCAAAGTCCATCTAGATGTTTTCCGATTGGCTTCCATATGACCATACCATAGATCAATATGCTAGAAATGAGATTAAAAACCTCATGCGAATGTTTCTATTGATCATTCCTAGTGTGGCAATAGTTTTATCTACGGTCAATTTCATCTACGGACAAATTGATGTTGCAACGGCAACTCTTGGAGTACCCGTTTTTTGTCTATTGGCATGGCATTATTTGAACAGAGGTCATATGAACATCTCTATGATTATGATCACCTCAATAATGATTATAGTCACAAGTGTTATTTGCTACTTGGGAGCTCGCATACATGAGGTGGGAATAATCATATTTCCTGTGATTGTCTTTTTTGCAAGTTTGGTAATGAATGTAAGAGGTGTAATAGTCACCATTTCTGCCGTTTCCATATGTCTTGCTTTGCTGGTTTTTGGTGAGCAATACCAAGTCTTTCCAAGTCAAACGCATGTCAGAAGTTGGGTGGATTTATTCGTCGTTTTTTCTGTGCTATTAATTCATGTTTTTATGACATTCAGTTTCTCAGGAGTCACAAGAAATAGTCTGAAAAAAGTTCAAATTGAACTTGAGAATCAAAGATTGCTAAAAGATGAGATTGCCGAAAATTTAACTGAGAAAACAGAACTTCTACGGCTAGTCCACCACCGAGTGAAGAATAACTTATTACTTGTAAATAGCTTAATCGAACTAGAAGCATATGAGCGTCCAGAAATTAAAAGCGACTTAAAAGAAATTACAGATAGCATATATACAATTGCCAGAGCACATGATCCCCTGTATCATACCGACGACTATAAACAGGTTTCCATCAAACCCTATTTAGAGAAATCATTGGCTTCGTTTGTACAATCTCATCCTATCAAAGGCCTCGAAATACATCTAGAGGATTGCTTGATATTCCATGAAAAAGCCCTTTTACTTGGAATTATTCTTCAAAAGTCAATGTCAGCGATTGCCAGTCTCGACTCGATGATTTTAGAGATAGAACTAAAGCTTAATGATGGTATGCTACATCTTAAATTAAGCTCACTAAACAAAAAACCATTTAAGTTTAGTGATAAGTCCCTTATTCAATTGTTGGTAAAACAAATAGCAGGAACGGTTGAGATAAATTCTAAGGGATTGATTGCACGAATTAACTTGTAAGGTAAGTTTATCCTAGCTTACTGAAATCCTTTACGTCAGCATCAGTTTTAAGAATACGCTGGAAAATAGCGTTTAGATCATCAAAATCCCATGGTTTAGTTACGAAATCATGGATTCCGAAATCTCCAATAGTTTCGTACAAGTCAGCTCGTTTGATAAACCCACTAAGGATCATTCTTTTAATCTCAGGTTTAAAGCTAAATACGTCCTTTAGTAACTCCACCCCTGACATATGTGGCATTCTATGGTCTGTAACTATGAGATCAATTTTTTCTTTTTTAATGACTTCAAGAGCTTCGTGTGGTCCTAACGCAGTATGAACATTGTAGAGCCTTCTAAAAGTAGACTTAAACCCTCTTAAATTGGGCATCTCATCATCCACATAAAGGATGGTGTATTCTTTATCCACTTTTGCTGCTTGTCTTGCAGCTCTCCTTGCGGCTCTTCTTTCTGCTCGTTCTTCTGCTGTCAGTGTTTCCATAGGCACAAAATCTTGATTAACAAAAATACAAGAAATACCGAGGATTCGGCATCTATTTTTTCGTAGGTAAAATACTTATTACACCAAAAAGTGCTAAAACAATTAGAAATTAAATGAACTGGAAAGGAATAACCTTACTGGACCAATTTTAAGGTGAAACTAAAAATAGTGCCTTTCCCATCGGGATTGTCGGCCACAGTCAATGTACCCTCATTTTGGGTGATGAGGTCATTACAAATAAATAACCCAACTCCCGAGCTCTTCTCATTTTCCGTTCCTGGCCTCTTATTATCTTTTTTCATTTCAAATAGATTTTCCTTCATTTCAGGCGGAATACCTATTCCAGTATCTATGAAATCAATTAGAATATAATTAGATCTCTTTTCGACCTTTACTTTCACTTCACCATTTTTCTCGGTGAACTTAACTCCATTTGAAATCAAATTTCTCATCACAACCTTCAGTGCGTTCCTGTCAAATTTACAGATGGCGTCCACGTCTCCTACCACACTGAATTGCAGTTCTTTAGCTTCAATATTTGGTGTAAGTTGACTTACCACAGGGTCTATGATTTCTTTTAGTAGAATGTCCTCTTGCTCTATTCGCTTATTTTGGGAGGCAGCATGCCCCCATTCCATTAATTCATCGAGCATTTGAATCGTATGATCAACACCCTTATCGATTGTCACCATGAAATCTTTTATTTGTTCAATTCCAACCTGATCTTCACGAGTAAGTGTAATGACACTTTTCAGATTGCTCATTGGCCCTCGGATATCATGACTTACAATTCTGATAAGCGTATCCCTCAAAAGGCTGGCTCTAGAAATTTCAGATGTTTTTTCATCAACTCTCTTTTCCAGGTCTTTATTTAGCTCTTGATTTTCCTTGAATGAGCTTGCAAATATTTCAGAAAGAGCGACAGATTGGAAGAATATAAATATTACAAATCCTGTATTAACCAGGTTAGGCCCCGCATCAATAAAGATGATTCCGGAAATTTTGAGTAATTCCGCTATTACAAACAAAAAGCAGAGTACAGTTCCTGTCAGCACATACATGGCTCCTACTTTATTCTCTTTTACAGCCTTCACAAGTATTATATACATCAGCACATATGCAGAGAGAATTACAATTTGATAATAGCCTAGCGTATGATAAAAGAAATTATAAGGCGTGACCAGAACAATCAAAAGAAATAAACCAGCTATTGTAACAAAACCTTTTACATACTTTTTCAGCCATCCAATTGGGTATAGTGCCATACTAAATAGAACGGATAGCGGTGAACCAATGTAGCTGCTGAAATATTCAATCTTTCTTCCAATTTCAAGCGAAAAGTCTGGAAAGAATGAATAGAATACCATCGATCCATCATCTACGAGTGTCGCTCTTACGAAAATAAAAAAAGAGAGCAGTCCTAAATACAGGTAGTACTTTCGTCTTACCTGAAGGTATAGGACAAGATTGTAGGCAGCAAAAATTGCAATACTACCGATCTCCATCAATTCTATCTGATACTGCATAAAACTATTTTAAGCTAAGTTGTAAGTAATTAAAGAATCTGCTCGAAAATTGTCAATAGGCCGTCGTAAATTTTCGACCATTCGCTATGATATCTACATATTTCTATATCTTTAGCTAAACTGAAATATTCATATTTATGTCAATGTACTGTCTAGCCTGGAAATACAACGTGCCTTCAAATCAAGCGAAGTTTGAAGAGGAATATGGCCGTAATGGGGGCTGGTTCAAGTTTTTTGAGTCTTCAGATGATTATCTGGGCAGCGAACTTATGAAGCATGCAGACGGAAAAACCTACATCCTAATTGACAAGTGGATGTCTAAGGCCGATTATCAGGACTTTCTCGACGAAAACAAAGCTGACTATGATCAACTAAATGAAAAAAACTCGTCGCTTTACGAGGGAGAAGAGTCTCTTGGTGAATTTGATTTGCTTCAGTAGAATAACCTCACACCAATAGAACCGTTTGAGTTGAATAAATAAATCCAACTCAATCATGAAATCCAACATCAAACTTTTAGCGCTTTTGGCGCTAGTAATATCACTTCTATTTTCGTTCATCTCTAAGTCATCTCAGCAGGATGAGATGGAAGCAGTAAAAAAAGTCGTATTTGAGTCTTATATCAATGGAGCATTTAATGAATTAGATGCTGATTCAATGGAAGAAGGTTTCCATGAGGATTTCGCAATCTATTCAGCAAAAGGAGAAGCCATTGATAAGTACCCAATCGCTGAATGGGTCTCTGGTGTTCGTAAAAGAAAGACTGATGATTACAATCCTAAAGATCCCAAAAATGTATGGGATCATAAGTTTGTAAATATTGACATCACGGGTGGAGCTGCACAGGTAAAAGTGGAATTAAGAAACCAGGGGAAACATGTCTTTACTGACTACTTAAGCCTTTTGAAATTCGATAGCGGTTGGAAGATAGTTGGTAAAGTATATCATAGACACTAAGTAATGTCGGCCAAATGCCTCAAGTGTCTTGAGGCATTTCTTTTTTAATTCAGTGGTGTCTGACAAAATTATTTTCACATTGCACAAGTTTTTTTTCTTAAGAGCATCCAAATGCTAACCCCCTAAACTAGTCTTAAACGTAGCTGAGCATCTAGTTTTACCCTAGTCAACTATCAGCTCGTGCAAGAATTAGAATTTAGGAATATCGTTAATGAAAACCAGGACCGTGTGTATAACACGTGTCTCGGATTTATGAAAAATGATGAAGAAGCACGAGACATGACTCAGGAAGTATTCATACATGTATATCAGAACATTGCCAAGTTTAAAGGAGACTCTAAACTGAGCACATGGATTTACAGAATTTCGACCAACAAATGTTTAGAAGAAATCAGGAGAAAAGGTCGAAAGAAAAGATCTGCTCAACTTGCCGATATCTCTGATGAGGTAATTCAAAATCAAGC
The DNA here is from genome assembly GCF_963691765.1 of Ekhidna sp. Lineage (GTDB taxonomy): Bacteria > Bacteroidota > Bacteroidia > Cytophagales > Cyclobacteriaceae > Ekhidna. The sequence continues at coordinate 2,854,367 of NZ_OY829375.1, read as the reverse complement.
ACCTGACTTCTTTCACCCAGGTGTTGCAATGGAAGACAAAGAGCGAGCAACAATACTCTTTGCTGCAATAGAAAAACTTCCAGATCCACAAAGAATTGCATTTACTCTTTCCAAGATTGAACAACTATCTTACGAAGAAATAAGTAAAGTCATGGAAAAGAGCATTAGTTCAGTAGAATCATTGCTATTTCGCGCCAAAAAGAATTTGCAGAAATTACTGACCCACTATTATGAAGGAATCTGAAATAAAAAGGGAAGTAGAACTAACACTAACAAGTCTTGATAGGATCAGAAAAGCAAAAGCACCCATAGATTTTGCTGATATACTTACTACCAAGATGATCTTTGCTGAGGATCAGGTGAGGTGGATAATTAGAACCAAAATAGCTCTTGCCGCCATGATTGCTATGGTACTAATTAATGTAGCTCTCATCTATAAGAATCATTCTGAACAAAGAAATCAAATGCTCGACTCCATCGCCGAAGAATACCACCTAACAGGAGATCTTTAATGAAAAAATCCGCCGCCCGCCTAATAGTATTTGCAGTAGTAGTTATGATAGCCCTAAATGGAATATTGATATGGACATTGTGGGATGATAAATCTACCAACAATCGAAAAGAAAGACCTCCAGTGTCGGAGCTCAATGAATTCATTATTCGCGAAATGGGATTTAATGATGAAGAGGCAAGTACATTTCGAAAATTTGCAAGTCGGCATCATGAAAATCAAATGCAAATTCAAGCTAATTACCGAGATATTAAAAGGCGATTGAATGCAGCAATGATAGATCAAGACAACGAGCAAGTTGATCTTTTAATTGAGGAACTCAGTAAATCGTTAGTCAAAAAAGAGCAAGAGTTCTTCCGGTTTTTTTCTGATGTCATGAGTATCATTGATGAGTCGGATCGCAAGAAGTTTGGAAAGATCTTTCGAGAAGCAACAGGAGCTCCACCGCACGCACGAATGCCATTGAATCCTAATCGCCTACCTCCCCCCAAACACTAGATTGAGCATATTGAAAGCACCCATCATTTATGATAATGGGTGATATGATATTGTTGTGATATAGCTCACCGGTTCCCAAACCATGATATTCTTTATTGTAAGGATACTTGCTTACAAATTGCGCTATGGCATTCAATCCAATATTTGATTCAAGATATGAAGTTACCCACCATTTTATTCCATGCATCTCAGCAAGGTCAATCCACTCTTGGACTGATGTAAATCCACCATGTAACGTAGGCTTTAGTACTAGATACTGAGGTTTAAGATCTTGCAGTAAATCAACTCTGTCTCTCGAGGAACTTATACCAATCAGTTCTTCATCTAGCGCAATGGGAATTTCACTTCTATTGCAAACAAGCTCCATTGCTTCAGGCTGCATCGGCATGATTGGTTGCTCTATCGAATGAATATTAAATGGAGCTAAGGCTTTTAGTCTCGACAAAACTTCATTTGTATGAAATGCTCCATTAGCATCTAATCGTATTATCAACTCGTCTGAGATCTTCCTCAAAGAACGAATGATGCTCAATTCTTGATCAAAATCCAGTGCCCCAACTTTTAATTTAATACAGCCAAAACCATCGTCGAGTTTCTGCGAGATTTGCTTTTTCATAAAAGCTTCATCTCCCATCCATACCAAGCCATTAATCGGAATATTAATTAGTGACAGATCATCAGCGAAAATATGTTTTTGTCCACCGTTGATCATATCCATCAATGCCATTTCCAATCCAAATCGAACACTTGGAATGGCAGCTGGAACTAATTTTGCTGCCAGTTCCAAAGCTTGACTTTCACCTTTAGGAGCATTTTCTCTATTCAATTCTGACCGAAGTTTCTCAAGAATATCAGGCACATCATTAACGTCTTCAGGACTAAGCCGATGAATCGGTGCTACTTCTCCGATTCCAAAGCTTCCAGTTTCGTCTGTTATTTTAATAAACCATACTTGGCGATCTTTCATTTCACCGCGACTTGTACGAGCAGAAAATTTAAAATCAAGTGTGTAGGGTATAACTTTGAGGTGCATTATGAATCTAAAATTAGACGATTTCCTTTACGATCTTCCGGAAGATAAAATTGCAAAACATCCGCCAGCTAATCGCGCGGATTCTAAATTGCTTTTTTACAATCAAGGAGATATTTCTCATTACGAATTTAAGGACATTGAAAACCTAATTCCAGACCAATCACTGCTTGTTTTCAATGATACCAAAGTAATACCTGCAAGAATTATCCTTCATAAAGAAACAGGGGCAAGAATTGAGATTTTCTTACTTGAACCTCTGTTGCCTTCAAAAGTTCACGAAGAAGTAATGAATGCAACAGATTCGTGTAGTTGGAAATGCATGATTGGAAATGCAAAAAAATGGAAGTCGCAAACATCTCTTCGCCTTGAATCATTGTCATTAGAAGCAATTCGCACCGGTGACTCTGAGGTTACATTTAAATGGACCAACAACATAACATTCTCAGATCTACTCACAGAGATAGGGAAAATACCACTTCCACCATATATAGATCGAGATGTAGAAGAATCTGACCAAGAAAGGTATCAGACAGTTTATTCGAAAATGAATGGTGCTGTAGCCGCTCCCACAGCAGGGCTTCATTTCACAGATGAGATAATTAATAAGATCTCATCAAAAGAAATCAAAACGGATTATTTAACACTACATGTATCGGCCGGCACTTTCCAGCCGATAAAGAGCGAAAATATTGCAGATCATCCGATGCATAATGAACAGATTTGGATTGATAAGAAGAACCTGGAAAATTTACTCGAGGCAAAAAAAGTAATCGCGGTTGGTACAACATCTATGCGCACGCTTGAGAGCCTTTATTGGTATGGAGTACGATTAATAAGTGGAGATAAAAATTTCTTTGTCCAAAAAACTGATCCTTACAAGCTAAATGCAGTAGACCGTAACTCTGCCCTCCAGGCAGTAATGAATCACATGAACGCTGAAGGACTAGATAAAATTGGAGGTCATACAGAGATCTTTATTTATCCAGGCTATCAATTCCAAATTTGTAACGGTCTTGTTACCAATTACCATCTTCCTGGATCTACCCTCATTTTGCTAGTAGCAGCATTTATAGGTGAGGACTGGAAAAAAGTATATGAATCTGCAATTGACAACAACTATAGATTTTTAAGTTACGGAGACAGCTCTTTACTACTCCGCTAAGTCGATTTCATTTTAAGACGCTGTTCTTTGATGTAGTCCAATGAAAACTTGCCACTTCCTACTATGGCGATAAAAAGAAGAAGTATTAGCACTATCAAGGCCATTGGGAATTCCATGTAGTTGTCAGCTGTTAGCATCTGCTTGTAATTAAAAATCACTGCACCAGCCAAAATAGGAATATTTAGAATACACATCCATCTAGTCAGTGCACCACACATAAGGATAATCCCACCAGCCATGTGAATAAAAATAATCGCGTGAGCTAAATGCGCCGCAACAAAGACCCAGCCGACTGATTGTATAGTACTAGTGAAATTTTCGAAGTTGCTAGCAAATACAATTCCTTTGTAAGTGATGAATCCACCCAGCGCAATACGAAGAAAATCTACCAAAATGGGTGGATGAATCGATTCAATTTTTTGAATGATACCCATGATTTTGGAGTTTGATTTATAATAAGTTACGCAAAAATAGATTCAAATACAATAAATGGGTGTTGATAGATGGACAGCCTTCATTCATCGAAATAGGCTTAAAATACCCTCTTTAGGGTATTGATACACTGAAAAAAAGCCACTTGTTTTGTGTCATCATCTATTCACAATAGCTATGAGTCAAATAATGAAAAGTCTATCAATCCAACGAATTCACATGGAGCTTGCAGGTAAGTTTTTTTTGCTTGTCCTTATTCTTTCGTTGATGATTGGTTGAGATCGCTCCGCTTCACCGTAGAATTACCGTTAAACATTTTAAAGCGCCTATTTAGGCGCTTTTTTTGTGCACATACCACAAGGTATTTCATTATTTTAGACATATCGTTTAATCCAGAAATACTAATCAGTGAAACGCCTTTTAATCATAATATTTATACTCTTTTTAGCTTGTTACATTGGCCTATCTTATGCGCTTTCCAATCGCATTCTTGAAACCAACAGCTCATTCCAAAAAACGCTTGATGACATTGAAAATTGGTGGAACAGTAGTTATGAAGAGATGATTGCTCTTTTACCTCCTCCTACAGACTTTGAAGTTGAAGCTATTGATGGTGTGATTATTAAGGGCAAATATTTCGAAGTTTCGGACTCCGCACAATGTCTTTTCATCTTTGCACATGGCTGGGCAAGGAGTTGGGAAAATATGTTGAAATACTATCCGGTAGTTGATGATTGCAATTGCAACGTTATAATGTATGATCACAGAGCACACGGCACTAGCGGTGGAGATTATCCAACTGGAGGAATATTAGAATCTAAAGATTTATTGAAAGTCACCGAGTGGGCATCAACGAAGAAAAACTATAGTTGGGATCAAATTGCTTGGGTGGGTAGCTCATGGGGAGCAGGAGCCTCATTGATAGCTGGAGCTGATGATAGAAACGTTGCATTTATTTTCGCGGACTCACCGTACCAGGATTGGTATAGCGCAATCTTTGAAAGAGCGGTTGAAGACTATGGATCATGGATAAATGGAGTAGCTCCTGCAGTTATGCTTTGGGTAGATTTGAGAGCAAACATTAACTATAAAGATGCTAGTCCATTGGAAAAAGCTAAAATGATCCAAGAGCCTGTTTTTCTCATTCATTCAAAATCGGATCCCCAGACCAATTCGCAACAATCTGCGAACATTGCTGAAAATTTAAATGATTCTTCAATTTTCCACCATACCGAGTGGGGTAACGTTCATGTGATGGATGTTATTAGTAACAAAGTGGAAGTGAAAAACCTGTTGAATCAATTTATCGACAGGAACAATATAAGCGCGTTTAAAGGTGATACCACTCTAAGAGAGGTAATCATTGAATAACTCCTATAAAGATGTTGTTATTAAGAAGAGTAAGACAAAAACTTATGAAAAAGAACCGATTTACTTCTTATCTACTATATGCTATTGGTGAAATAATCCTGGTAGTAGTAGGTATATTGATAGCTGTTCTTCTCAATAATCAAAATAACGAATCTAAACTTCAAAAAGTTGAAGATCTATCTTTGATACGGCTCGCAGAAGATTTAAAGGATGACATCACACGCTACGAATTTTTGACTAGAAGACTTGAAGGAAGAATAACCAAATGCGATTCTACTTTGAATTTACTTACTGCACAGAATACTCTTGATGATAGACTTGGAATCATTTCAATCCATTTAATTAACTTTTTTCTTATCGAAGGCAACACCACCACCTATGATGAAATGAAAAATACGGGACGGCTTTATTCCATGAAAGACAAGGTTCTAAGAGCGCAAATAATAGATTATTACAAGGATTTAAGTAAGTGGAGCACTTATGTTGCAAGGAACAATCAACAGTTAAGAAATATGACAATCCAACAGGGATTTAGTGATTACTGGGTAATTCAAAGAACTATATGGAACGATCAAAAAGTAAGTACGATTAAGTATCCCTGGCTTCTCGACAACTACTCAAGAGAGATAAAAGATCTTGAAGCATTGGTCCTAAAAGCAAAGGGTGTATTCAAATCAAACGAATTCAATGTCAGTCTGCTACAAGATGATGCAGAAGAGTTGTTGAAAAAACTTCCAGTAACCAAATCAGAGCAATAGACACCATGTCCGACGTTCAGTATTCTGTAGCAGAAGAGAGGCTAAATATTATATCCCATGCTATTGGTGTCATAGCTAGTGCTGTTGCTCTAACACTAATGATAGCAATAGCATCTACACCCATAGAAATTATTTCTTCTTTGGTATTTGGTTTGAGCTTAATACTCCTCTATATCGCCTCAACACTTTATCATTCAGCTAAAGATCCATTGAAACGTTCGAAGCTTAGGATCTTTGACCATGCAGCCATATTTATACTAATAGCTGGTACATATACGCCGGTATGTCTGTTGACGCTTGCCAACAGTATTGGCAACACATTACTTGTTGTTATATGGTCAATCGCCATATGCGGTGTAGCCTTAAAACTATTTTATACTGGCAAATATGATAGACTGTCCACAATCATGTATATCGCCATGGGGTGGGTCGCTGTTTTCGCCATTAATCCACTATTAAATACAATGAGTTCAGAAGGTCTCCTTTGGCTCTTGGCTGGGGGGATATTCTATACGGTGGGGGCAATTCTTTATAGTATCCGGTCACTTTATATGAATCATGCTATTTTCCATATATGTGTCCTTGGCGGAAGTGCCTCGCACTTTATCATGATATATAAGTACGTACTTTAATCATCTAATTCACTTATTTGGTCCTACCAGCGCGATTATTTAGACGAAATGTCTGAATTACAAGATCTTATACCTTAATAATGCCAGCGCTATTACTTAATTTACTGTACTACTTACTGCCATGACCTATTTACTAAAATGCCTAAAACTATCCTACGATAGTTGCATCCAATCATACAGGTTTCTGTTTATGATTCTATGCAGCTTTGGGTTGTCAGTGGTTTGCGCTTTTGGTCAAGAAGGTATTGATTCTGAAAAAAGATTAAGCCAGTTAGTCCTCCGCAGCTGGAATGCCCAAAGCGGACTCACTTCTGAGTCGGCAAACGATCTGATTCAAACAAAAGACGGATATATATGGGTAAGTACTTATACTGGCTTGCATAGATTTGATGGCAAAGAGTTTACCATTTTCACCAGTCAAAATAGTAATCTCCCATCTTCTAATGTCTTAAGAATAGTCTTAAGTAAAGAAGGTGAATTATGGGCAGGCACACTTCATGGAGTAGTTAAATATGAAGATGGAGATTTCATTGTCCCTGAAAACCTAGAAAAGATCTCCAGCTTTGGTATTGAGTATATGTTATTCACCAAAAATGACGAACTATGGTTTAGTACCAAATCCAATCACCTATTCCGATATAGTGATGGGAACCTCAAAGAGTTTACTCATATTTTTGGAATCGGTAATAGCACTGTATTGAGTATAGCAGAAGATTCTGGCGGAAATATCTTATTCGGCACAGACGACTCACAACTTATTGTTTATGCCCCTTCAAAAGAAATTACAAAAGTCAATCTTGATAAAGACATCAATGGCGTAAATGCAATTCACTTGAGTGGTCGAGGTATATTCTTAGGAACCGGAAGAGGACTTTACCAGTGGGATGGGAAAAACGTTAAAAAAAGTACGATACTTGACAACATCACCGTCAATGCAATAACATCAGATATCAATGACGCTTTATGGATCGGTACTATGAGAGGTCTTTATTGCTATCATTCTAATACTGGTCGTTTAGACTCACTCAATGAAGACAGTGGCATGCCAAACAACATTGTGGAAGACCTTGAATTTGACCAAGAAGGAAATCTTTGGGTTGGCACATATAGAAGTGGGATCTTTTTCCTTGCCGATGGATCCATCACAAGCTTCACAGAAAATGATGGGTTGACAAGTAATATTGTTTCAAGCGTCATCGAAACAGAGGATAACACATTCATACTTGGTAACGAAAACGGTGTTCTTAATCAGATAAAGAATGGACAAATATCGATTTACAAACCTGCGATTCAGATTCCATCAGAGCGGCTAAAAAACCTAATGAAAGACAAAGATGACAGGATCTGGATCAGTACGTATGGTGGGCTGGTAATATTAGATGGTAAGAACAGCCTCCACTATTCAATTAGGAATGGATTTCCAGATAATTTCATTCGAGTAGCCTATCAAGCTAGTGATGGATCAGTTTGGGTAGGCACTAAAAATGCGGGGATAATCATCTTTAATTCATTAAATAGTTATGAACAATTATCTATAAAAAATGGACTTAGTTCGAACTATATATTATCAATCGAAGAAGATAAAGATGGAAGAATGATAGTAGGTACGATCAGTGGACTCAACATTATCAAAAACAGAAAAGTGATCAAAACTGTGAAGGTTGAAGATGGCCTGCCATCTAATTTCATGTTCTCCACTTATTCAAAAGATGAATTCATATGGATCGCATCTAATGATGGCCTCAGCGGCTATAGCGATAAGAAAATTGTGAATTTTAATACTGAGCATGGTATGCCTACAAATATTATCTACGATGTGCTACCAGATAATAATGGAAACCTTTGGATGCCGTCAGAAAATTCTATTTTGAAGGTAAGAATAGCTGACCTTGAAAAAGCAGCAGGAGATGATAACGTAAAGATCGAGGTAAAACAGTACGACAAAAGCTACGGAATGAAAAACAGCAATTGCCTTGGAGCTGTTCACTCATTTACTGACTCAAATGGTGATTTTTGGATACCTACATTAGGTGGAATTGTAAGACTTGATCCGCAAGCAATAGAAGCTCCTGAGTTCAAACCTGCAACAATAATTGAAAGCATTTATGCTGACAATAAGAACATACCAATTCAAGAAAATGTAATTATCCCCAATGGGACGAATAGACTGCTTATCGACTTTACAGGTATCAGTTACACTCAGACAGACCTCTTACAATTTAGGTATCGGTTAGTGCCATATGATGATGAATGGGTTTCTTCACTTGATGACAGGAATGGGATTTACACAAACCTCCCTCCTGGAAACTATACATTCCAATTAGAAACAGGGATTGATGGATCATTTACTCAAGAAGCAATTACTCAAAAAATAATTATTGAAGCAGCATGGTGGCAGACAGCTTGGGCCAAAATCCTCTTTGGAATATCTATTGCCTTAATCACACTCCTCCTATACTGGATTCGGCTAAGTGCCTTAAAGAAGAATAATCTAAGACTGGAGGCAACAGTATTTGAAAGAACAAACGCGTTAGAGTCGCAAAAAAGAGAATTGAAGAAAGCAATTAAGCAACTAAAAAGTGCCCAAGAGCAAATGGTTCAATCCGATAAAATGGCATCGCTTGGAATTCTCGCTGCAGGTGTAGCTCACGAAATAAACAACCCATTGAATTTTATTCAAGGTGGTGTTGAAGGTTTAGAACAAACGCTTAAAAGAAGTAGAAAAATAAAAAAAGAAGAATATGCAGAATTGATTTTCGCAATTAAGGAAGGAATTTCGAGAGCATCTACAATAGTATTAAGCCTAAATGAGTTTAGTCACTCATCAGATAAAAAGTTCGAACCTTGCGACATCTATCATTTGATCGAGAATTGTCTCACTATGATTAGATATAGATTGAAAAATGGTATTGAATTAGAGAAAATATTCGCGGATGGAGAAGCTGTCGTTCGTGGAAATAATGGTAAACTTCATCAAGCCTTTCTAAATATTTTAACAAACTCCATTCAGGCAATTGATAAGAAAGGACGAATTACTATTAAAACCTCAATTGAGGGATCTCATATTATTATTCAATTTATTGATTCCGGGCATGGCATCAAGCCAGAGAATCTTAAAAAGATTACCGAACCATTTTTTAGCACTAAAGAGCCCGGTAAAGGAACAGGTTTAGGCCTCTCAATCACCTATGCGATAATCAATGAGCATAAAGGCACACTTCGCTATACTTCAGAATGGAAAAAAGGAACTACTGCAACAATCAAGCTTCCTTTGGTAAAGAATTAGCTACCAAAATTCATACGTATAGGTAATGGTATATTCTGCTTCATTATACCTATTAAATATCTCCGTACGATCCTTTAAGCTGTTTTTATAGTAGTGGATACGAGTATTTATCAATTCTTCATTCTTATAGTATTCAGACTTAATTAGAAGTTCATTTTCATAGTAGAATTTACGCTCATAAGTTTCACCCTTAATGCTAGTCAATAAATCACCATCGTAAGTGTATTCAGCAGTTAGCTCTATATCTCCCACTTTTCCATTTGCAGCCTCTAGACGTTTTTTATAAAACTTCTTGGTCGCTTCATTGTCAACCATTTTAAACCTTTCAAGTAATTTTTTGTAATGCTTACTTTCTACATCAATTTTCGGATAGGAGGATTGTTGCAATACCCTTACTACTTTTTCACCCTCATATTCAAAAAACTCTGTAACATCAGGCATACCTATTGCAAATTCGTTCTCTTCCCTCTTCCGCTTACTTTCTATTTGGGTAGGCATCAATTCATTATCTGTTGTTATTATCTCTCCCCATGGCATATCACCAGAGTTAGACCTGACATCTAAATGCTTATAGTATGCACTTGGCCAATCATGGCCATAAGCAAAACTCTTTTCAGCTACTCCCAAAGAAAGACCATCCATCATGTATGGAATACCGGCTCTATCCGGAGTATCCCAGAAATATTTTTTCACTTCAAATTCTCTGTCATATGGATAGGTGGTCTGCTCCACCATTTCCTCCAACACTCCATCAGGACCGAAACTGGCTATCGCTACAATTTTCCCTGTCTTTTGCTGAGTATCTGATTGATGACTAATAAAGCGCGTGGTTATAGTTTTCACCTCACCCATTCGTTCGATCATCACCTCAGAAGAATTGGTAGCTTCACAACTGATGAGGAAAAACAAAGCAAAAACAATCCCCAAACTTAACCCTGAGACCCATTGCTTATGGCGCTGCATTTTAGTCATCTGAATTATTCTGGACTTTAAATGATATGCACTGAAATGGTTCATAATCATTGAACCTTTTACAGATTGCGTCAATGCTAAAAGAATGTTGGCGTATTCAATCTTATTCTCAGAATCAATAACCTTAGCATCTGCCTGTAGCTCTGTATTCAAAGCAATATTTTTCTTCAATACCCAGCTCAACGGGCTTATCCAAAAAAAAGCACAGTATAAATGACTCAGCAGAATGTCCAAACTATGATGCATTCGCTTATGAATCCGCTCATGCTTAAGGATCACCTGTCGACTTTCATCTAGCGTCTCACCTATGAAAATCCACCCGAAAAAAGAAGCTCCTTTAAAGGAAGAATCTTTAACTACATAGAAGGATCCTAATTCGTCCTTAGATTTGATCGCATTGATCCTAAGTCGCAAAATTTGACCAATACCAATCACAATCCGAACAACTAAAAGACCTACTACAAACAAATAGCCTATTTTGATGAGGGCTATCCATGAGAAATCAGAGTTTTTTGTATCAACATGCTTGACCTTAGCGGCTTGATTAGTAGACTTTCCTTCTTCAATCAATTGACTATGATATTCTTTCAACTCATAATTAGGATCAGGTCTATTTGCTGATTCATTAATTAATCTATCAACACTCAAGTCTGATGAATGTGTAGATTCGAAAGTAACCAAAGGAAGCAATACGGATAATGCCATCCAAGTCAGAAAATAGTAACGTTTGAAGGTAGCAGTAGTGTGCTTTTTTATTATTTGGAGACCAAGATAGAATGTGATCGAAACCAAAATAAATTCGATAGTAAAAGTTATCAACTCTTTCATAGCTCGCCGTTTATTATTTTTTTCAATTCTTTCACCTCCTCTGCCGGAACGTCCTCATCTTCCAATATCTGTGATAGTAACCCTTTGTAGGATCCATCAAAATACTCCACTATCATATTTTTAAGCATATGCTTTCGATACTCCAACCGATTCACGATGGGGAAATATTGATGCGTCCGACCAAACGCCTTATGCCCGACCATTCCTTTGGACTCAAGTATGCGCACCAAGGAGGAAACGGTATTGTACGGTGTTACTTCTGGCAAATCACTCACAATCTCTTTCACAAATACATTGCCCTTATCCCAGATTATTTTCATAATAGGCTCTTCAGCCTTCGTAAGTCTTTCCATAATGTGAATGTATAACGTATTTTTCAGTTATTCAACTTATTTATCAGTTTTATAACTAAATTATCAGTTTTAATAATCTTATAGTTCTATTGATTTAAGATCAACCATGAAACGGATTTTTAAAACATTGAGCCAAAACTGGCCTGAGTATTTTTTAGAAATACTTGTCATAACCATAGGTATTCTTGGGGCCTTTACACTTAATAATTGGAAAGAAGCATCCGACACCAAAGAACAAGTTTACCGATCACTTAAAAATCTATTGAGTGAACTGGAAGATGATTCAGTACAATTCTATTATCAAGAGAGAAGCTCTGAGATGACACTCGAGAGCGTAAAGCGACTTTTGACAATGGTCAAAGAAACTGGTCCTGCAAATGACAGTATGGAATACTTCTACCACAAATCGCGCAGTTTTATACTGTATGTACCTCAAAATAGTAGCTTCAACTCAATGAATCAACTTGGCTTGTTGCAACACATAACAGACCCTGACTTGCTTTACAAATTGCAGAACTATTACACATTTACGCAGCCAAATGTTAAAATTCTAAGAGATTTAGAGGAGCAAAAATTTCAAGAAAATATGAACTCCATAAACATGGATGTCGCAATAATCATGGAGGAAGCTAGTTGGGATGATTTACCTCTTAATTATGATAAGGTGAAAATCATTCTTCAAGAACCAGAAAACTTCAGGAAGGTATTCAAGTATGGGAAGACCCAAGAATTTTTGATTGGTAGATCTAATGGATATAGATATGTAAATGATGAATTAATTAAATCACTAAGAGCCTATATCAAGTAGTAATATGATTTCTACCAAAGCGCCCATTTTAAAATTTGAATCTGACCTTTGGAGCTTTTATGTAGCCATTCCGAAATCAGTAGGCGATAAACTCATTGAAGGTAAAGACAGAAGAATCATATGTACAATAAATAATGCTGAACCAATTCATGGCGCATTGATGCCGAAAGGTGATGTCTATAGCATATATGTGAAAAAGGACTTCCTAAAAAAGCATAACTTATCAGAAGGAGATGAAGTACAGGTGTCATTAGAAAAAGATCGATCGGAATATGGCATTCCAATTCCCGAATCTTTTATGGTCTTGTTAAGTCAAGATCTCGAAGGAAGCGATTATTTCCATAAGCTTACAAAGGGCAAACAACGATCATTGATTCACATTGTTGGTAAAGTGAAAAATGTTGACAGCCAATTAGCCAAAGGATTAGCTATAATGCATCACCTTAAAGAAGCTCATGGTGAACTTGATTTTAAGAGGCTAAATGTGTTAATCAAAGAATACAATAACCGTAAAGGATTCATTTAACTTAGTACAATGAGAAAAACGATTTACCTGATTACCTTCTTAATCACTTCATCACTGCTCGCACAAGAGCAACTTTATAAAGTAACTCTTCTTAGAGCTAAGCCAGCCGAGCTATTAAACGTGATTGATATAATTAATGACGACATCTCAAAATATGATTCATATGTACCAAATAAACCATACCTATTGAGGCACAGCCAAGGAGATCATTGGGATCTTATGCTTATTTATCCAATCAATAGTTTGGAGGATTATTTTTCAAAAAATGAATCAGATCTTAGAGCTAAATCACAGTCACTGGAAAAATCCTACGGTGATTCATTCCATGATTTTATCTCATTTCAAGAAGAAGCAATTGTGAAAGGGCCAGATCTAGCGATTTTTAATGAAGCCTTCGAGAAGTATAAGCTTTTCCATATTGAAATATTCACTGCCCTGGCAGGCAAACAGTCAGAATTATTAGAGCAACGCAAGGCTGAAAACGTATTCTATGCAGGCATCGACCATCGACCTAATTTCATTTTCACAAGAGTATTCGGACCTAGCTGGGACAACTTTACAATAGGTTTCTATGAAGATTTACATGATTTCGCAGGACCAGAAATTTCATTCGAAAAAGAAGATCAGGCAGCAAAAGATGCAGGATTCGATGGGGTGAACTATATCGGAAGTTATTTGCGTTCATTATTATTTGAACATCACGATACATTAGCCTGGAAGGTTGATCAATAAAAATCAAAGGACATGAAAGTAGAATTAAAATATAAGGGTGACGAAGAGTTTACTACAACAAATGAAAATGGGAATAAAGCAGAGGTAGATATGAGGTCTGCTGATGTGAAACAACATCAAAGTCCTACTGAATTATTACTCTCAGCCTTAGGAGCATGCGCAGCAGTTGAAGTCGTATCTATGGTGAAAAAAAGAAGAAAAACTTTCATAGACCTTGATGCGGAGATTAGTGGTGAAAGAAGAGACGATCATCCAAGAGGTTTTACAAAAATTCATCTGAAATATATAATTACATCTCCGGATCTTACAGAAGAAGAGGCTGAACGCATTGTAGATCTTGCTACTAAGAAGTACTGTTCTGTAGCTGGTTCATTGAGCGCAGAGCAAGAACATTCATTCGAAATCAAAAGACCATAGATTATGGTAAAGAATGAATTAGTACTGCACAAAATCGATTAGACTCTAAACATCTTTGACACTTTCAAGACAAAGCAATTGTAGGCGCCATAATATGTATTAGATTCCATTTATTTTAGTGCTTTGCATTAAAAACCAGTTTCTACAATGGACTCTAAGCTTAAGATAGCCTTAGCGCAAATTGCGCCAGTATGGTTAAATCGGGACAAAACACTTGAGAAAGTAATTAAATACACGACTGATGCTGCAAATGAAAATGCTCAACTTGTAGTGTTTGGCGAGGCATTGCTACCAGGATATCCATTCTGGCTGGATAGGCTTCATGGTTCAAGTTTTAACTCCGCTCTTCACAAAGCCATTCATGCTCACTACATGGATCAGGCAGTAAGTATAGAAGAAGGACATTTGGACTTGTTATGCAATATTGCCAAAGAGAAAAAGATCTCGATCTATCTTGGGACAATTGAAAGACCCGCTGATCGAGGTGGTCACAGCTTATACTGTTCTATGGTTTATATAGATGGAAGTGGAGAAATAAAGTCTGTGCACAGAAAGTTGATGCCTACTTACGAAGAGAGGCTTTCTTGGAGTCCTGGAGATGGTAATGGACTAGTTACTCACTCCCTGCCTCCATTCACAGTTGGTGGTCTTAATTGCTGGGAAAATTGGATGCCTTTGGCAAGAGCAGCGATGTATGCACAGGGTGAAGATTTACACGTATCAATTTGGCCAGGAAATAAACGTAATACTGAAATGTTACTTCCTGTCATAGCGCAAGAGTCCAGATCGTATGTAGTAGGTGTCTCTGGATTGTTTAGACCTGAAGATATTCCTGATGATTTCCCTCACGCAGAAGAAATGCGCGAAGCCACTAAGGATATATTGGCAAATGGAGGATCTTGTGTAGCCGCTCCGGATGGAACTTGGCTAGTAGAACCTGTTGTAGAAAAAGAAGAGTTAATCATTACAGAAATTGATCATCAAAAAGTAAGGGAAGAGAGACAAAATTTTGATCCATCAGGGCATTATTCGAGACCTGATGTATTAAGCTTAAATATTAATAGAGAGAGACAATCAGTGATTAAATGACTTGGAAGTTCAGATTTTTTTTAATTATTCTCATTCCAGTTGCCTCCTTTTCACAATCTCCTGAAGAGGATAAAGTAAAGCTGAAATCAGCATTGGATTGGCTCGATAGCAAGCTCAATTACATTTACTACGATAATGTAGGTGAACAATGGTGGAACAACACCTTTTATGTCAATGAAAACAATGAGGTTACTATCAAACATATTGTTTCTAAAAGACCAAATACAGCCAACATAAAAGACAAAACATATACCATTCGGAGATTTAGAATACAGGACATTAATCCGAATAGCCTCAAGATCACTGATATAAAAGAAACAAGAGGCAGAATTGTAAAAGGTCAGATGCTTGAATTAAGAACATATTCTTTTCAAGAAGCCATTCACAAAACAATAAACAATAGAAGAGCAAGTAGCACATCATTCCTCTTCTTATCTTTTCCAGAATCACTCATTGACAGCGTTTCAAATTATGCTGAAATCGTTAAATCTAAACTTCATGAAGCCATCACTGCAAGCACTCAGATTTACGCTTCAGATCATGAGACAGATTCAAAAACGATAATAAACATATTGAATGGTTCTTTTAAATCTGTTGGTGGTGCCGAATGGAAAGCAACTAAGGTGAGTCAATACGTACTTAAAGTAGAATACAAGGATGAAAGGTTAGAATACTTTGGATACGACCCTAACGAAAAGAACTTTTACCTTATCAATATATCTGATAAGGGAGTCATAGAAAAGAGATTCCTATTAGGCAGTGAGAGGCAAATAAAAATCTCAAGTGATAACACGAATGAAACTTTCACTTTTGAGACCCCAAATTCATTTGTTTACAATGGAGAGACATACTTTAGAGAGTAGAATGCTGAAGAAATTCTATGGAAGTTTTTTTATACTTTCTTCCTATAGGAATTGATCGATCTTCGAAAAACACCTCTTCCTTATTAAAGTTTGATACTTGATATTTATTGATAATAAATGAACGGTGAACCCTAATAAATGAACTTGGCAACCTATTTTCAAAACTACTAATCTTCTCCTTTGTCGTGTAATCTTCGGACGACGTATGAATTTGAACATAGTCGCCCAAACTCTCAATAAATAGTATTTCTTTAAGCTGAACGATCACTTGCTTCCGGTTAGAACGAATCGAAATACTTTGACGGGATTCTGTTTCAAGTTTGGCTTTGATATCGGATATTTCTAATGATTTCTCTTTGAGTCTGCTTATAGCTAAAATCAATCCTTCTACTAAGACTACCAGATAAAGTATTACCGTCATTAAGTAAATATCTCCTGCTATTTTCCCTAGTCCTTCAAATTGATAGTCGGCCAGAATAACAAATGCCAAAATCATTACTAGTAACTCTAGATACACGGATACTATCAACATGTAGAAGAAGTAAATCGAGAACTTAATCCTTTCACCAGGAAGTAGAAACCTCGGAACCAGGAACCTATTAAAAAACATTGAAGTTGCGATAGCGACAGGCATCAGGATCGTAGCAAAATAAAATGATACTATTATGCTATCTAAGGACGAGCTAAAAAGCAACGTCAAAATCACCCAGGTAGACAGCCAAAAAACAACTTCTCTTTTTGTAATCATTAGCCCTAAGATGCTCCTTTTTGATCAAATTTGAATGAAAAGTAGACAAACAACTAGTTTAGGCATGTATATAACCTTTCATTCATCTTACTATGAAACTTGCTTTGTAAGTATGTCGAACTAAACATTAAAACTATGATTGAACTATTTCAAATGGGCGGCCTACTTTTTATGAGTATACTCACAATAGAGCTAGCTGCAGTGCTTTACTTTACTTTCATAAGTATCTCTACTAAGTCATTTAAAACAAGTAGAATTAAATCAGCTGGATTGCTCGCCGCTATTAGTGGGATTCTTGGTCAATTAATTGGACTTTTTGATGCTTTTCAAGCAATATCCATTGCAGGCACAGTTTCTCCGGGGATTCTTGCTGCCGGCTTAAAAGTATCTATGATTACGACTATGTATGGACTTGTAATTTATTTAATAGCTATCCTTATTAGCCTAGTATTAAGTTCAAAGAAATGACCAATAAGGCCGTCAAACGCGGCCTTTTTCTCTTTTCACTTAAAAACACTTCCAATGTAAATCAGTTATTCAAGCAATTAGAATGTGTCCTTATAAACAGCAAAGCGTCAAAACAGCACGGAAATTGCTAGATTTAAGGCTAAACGCTTGTCTATGAGCATATTTGACATCATCGCAGTACTGATATTTTTCTCAGGTGTATTCCTGTTTATCAATACCTTTTATCTCAAACTCCCATCGTCAATAGGATTGACAATTTTAGCCCTAATCTTATCACTGGTTGTTTTTGTGTTTGGTCAACTTTTTCCTGAATATCATTTAGCAGAACACGTAAAAAGCTATGATTTTTCCGACGTTCTTTACCGATTTGTACTTAGCGTTATGCTATTTGCAGGCGCTCTAAATGTTGATTTCAGGAAACTTGGAGATCAATTGATTCCTGTACTCGTATTGTCCTTTTTTGGTGTTCTCATATCAACAGTGGTTATAGCCACTCTTATATACTACACTGCGGGTTTTATTGGGGTTTCATTAAGTTATATTGCTTCTCTGGTATTCGGGGCATTAATATCCGCAACTGACCCTGTGGCCATTACAAAGTCAATACAGCGATTTAGATTATCAAATGAGCTAGAAACTAAAATATCTGGTGAAGCTCTCCTCAATGGAGGAATAGCAATCGTTCTTGCTCTGGTTCTGGTAAATATTTATAGAGAAAGCGAAGCTGTTGGAGCTATCAGTTTTTCGGGAACCTTATGGGTATTATTCCGAGATCTAGGCAGTGGGCTTATCGTTGGACTAATTTTCGGATGGATAGGTTATAAACTATTAAAGTACATCGATAATGATGATGTAGAAGTTGAGGTACTTGTAACTCTAGCGCTAGTAATGGGGGGATCTTATATCGCAGATTTGTTTTCTGCCTCTTCAATGTTAGTTGCTGTTACTACAGGTCTGATTTTAGGTAATTTCGGGAGAAATGAGGAAGGTGAAAGTGCTGTTGGAGGTTATGTTTATCGTTTCTGGCAACTGATGGAAGATACTTTAGCTGCCATGCTCTTTGTACTCATTGGATTTGAAATGTTGGTAATTCCATTGAGACTCGACTACTTCGCTCTTGGCTTTTTTGCTGTGAATTTCGCACTTTTTGGACGTTGGATAAGTGTATTTGTGCCTATCAAAATGATGTCACGAAAACGTTCATTTGAAAATAGTACGATACCTGTTCTTTCTTGGGGATCTTTGAGAGGTGGATTACCTGTGGCTGTTTCTCTGTCCCTTACCGATCTACCTGGCCAAGAGCTAATAGTAACAATGACTTATGTGGTTGTCGTTTGTACAGTATTGTATCAAGGCCTAACACTAACTAAAGTGATGCAGGTATACAGAGCAAATACCTAAACTAGGTTTCAAAATTTCAGTTTACTACCCAATTCCATATCACTGAGTTCTATATCCAATGCCTTAGTTGATAGCTGAATTTCTCTAACAGAAATTAGAAGTGAAAGCAGTAGTAAAACCAGGGATATACCAAAAATCAAACTCCCCCATTCTCCTACTTTCAGATAGATAAAAAACATAGCAAGCACGCAGAGCAAGAGACTAATTACTCCGAATAGTTGCATTGCTCGGATAAGGAATAACCTTTTTCTAAGATTCTTTAACTGCCCCTCTAACACACTCTTCGGATTATCCAAATAACTCTTGTGTAATTGTCTGATTAAGGTAGCAATCGCTAAAAACCGGTTGGTATATGCTAAAAGAAGCAATGAAATTGCTGGAAAAAGTAGTGCAGGGGTAGTCAGTGTTATTTCCATGCTTATCCTTTAAACAGATAAATAAATCCTTCTTTCATCAAGCCCAAACCATAAGCTGTTAACTGAACAAAGGCAGCTCCCACGGCCAATATTCCGATGCTTAGATTGCGCGTTTTAATGGTTGCATCAATCAAAATCATTGTGAAATAAAACAGGTATGCAATAAGGGCAATTAACCCATAATTGGGATTGATAAAAATCAAAAGGAAAGATCCTATCAAGCCTAGCAAGAACATGGATGGAAAGAAATGAACCAGCTTAAGTTCACTTCTATAAAATCTAAATACATTAATTCTAGCTGTCCCAAAAAAATGAAGTTGCTTAAAAAACTGTCGGAGATTTGTCCTCCTTTTATGATATACAAAAGCACCCTCTATTAATGCTGTTTTAAAACCACTTTCGATAATGCGAATACTAAACTCAATATCTTCGCCTTTTTTTGGCAAAATATAACCTTTGGTTGCCTTAAAGACCTCTTTACTAATTCCCATATTGAAACTTCGAGGGTGAAAAGTGCCAACATGCTTTTTATTACCCCTTATTCCTCCAGTCGTGAACAATGAGGTCATGGAATAGCTTATAGCCTTCTGAGTAGGCGTAAAACTCTCATGCGCACTATCTGGTCCGCCATAAGCACCAATATCATGATTTTTCAGATATGCATCAACTGTTTCAAAGTAGTTTGAGGGGATTAGGCAATCCGAATCAAAGACAATCAACCATTCACCACTAGCACGCTCAAATCCATAATTCCTACTAAACCCTTGACCTGAATTTTCTTTGAAAAAGTATTTAATATCTAAAGTAGAAGAATACTTATCTACAACCTTATCACACTTTAGATCAGATCCATCTTCAACAATCAAGATTTCAAAATCTTTGACGGTTTGTAAGACCAAGCTCTCTAATAATTCATCCACCTCATCTGGACGATTATAAACAGGAATTACAACTGAATACTTAGGCATATTATTCATCAGTCGATTCTGAGATCAAATAATCACCTTTTTTTTGATTTATCTGAATCATCATCTCAGCTAAGAAACCAGCTAAAAACAACTGCATTCCAACAATGAGCGCTACTAAAGCTAAAAAGAACAAAGGTTGATCTACAACATCTCTTCGAGGTAAGTGATGAAATTGACGGTAGAGCTTTACGCTAATAATCCAAACAGTTATTGCAAAACCACCAAAAAATGACAGACTTCCAAACACCCCAAAAAAGTGCATTGGATTTTTTTTAAACCTAGAAACAAATGTAACAGAGAGAAGATCTAAAAAACCTGTAATGAAGCGTTTCATTCCATATTTCGTAGTTCCATATTTTCTAGCTCGATGCTCAACAACCTTCTCTCCTATCTTATCGAATCCATTCCATTTAGCAATTAGAGGGATGTATCTATGCATCTCGCCATAAACATGAATATTCTTTACTACTGTGTTTTTATATGCTTTAAGACCACAGTTAAAGTCATGAAGTTTAATCCCAGAAACTCTTCTGGTCACCCAATTAAAAAGTTTGGAAGGTATTGTTTTGCTAGCAGGGTCATGCCTTTTCTTTTTCCAACCTGAGACAACATGCAGATCATTATCTACCAACTGACTAATTAATCCAGGAATCTCATCAGGACTATCCTGCATGTCAGCATCCATAGTTATTACTGTTTCGCCGATGGCTTTATCAAAGCCAGTTTGAAGAGCTGCTGATTTACCATGGTTTCGATTGAATCGCAAGCCTATTATTCGACTTTCCTTTGTCGACGCTTCACCAATAACCTGCCAAGAGGAATCAGTGCTCCCATCATCAATCATGATGACTTCTGTCGAAATATTATGTGTGTCTACAACGCGAAAAATCCATTCCAGCAGCTCTGGAATGGATTCTTCCTCGTTATAAACGGGTATTATTATAGATAAATCTTTACTATTCAAGTTCAGGTTCTTTCTTTTTGATTATTGCTCCAGTAATCAAAGATAGAATTGCATAAACAATTAAGCCCCACAAAAATCCAACAAGAGATCCCGTCACTGTAAATCTTTCTAGTGTATCTGTTCTGGTTTTCTCTAGTGCCTCATCCATTTGATCTTCCGGCATACCAAAGTTAGCCATCATAGCCTCAGCGTTTTCCACTGCTTGATCAGCAACAATTACTGGTAGTTCAGGATCTATAACATTATATAGAAGTATATTAAATATAGTTCCTATTAGACCTGCTACTACTAATAACTGCATTGAATATATCCATGCCTTACCGAAAGCCATGAAACCTCCAATCTCGTTACGATGTTGGATTCCAAAGTAAGCCACTAAAGCAATAGAAATTACTAGAATACCTATACCTACCCACCATTTTGCCAAAAGAGTAGGGTCTATTAAATAAAACAAAAGGGTAAGAACGATGCTTATTACGCTCAACATTACCCCGGACTTAATTGCATGATTGTTCATAGTTATGTAGGTTTTTTTCTTAAAATTATTGACACTACCGGTGTTATAAGGAATCCTGCGCCAATTTTCTTCCAAAAGGTACTAAACAACAGTTGAGTTGTCGTCACCTCATCCACAGCGGCAAGCTGATCATCCAATTGCTCCTGCGTAAATTCTTTAAGGAAAAATTCTTGACGTTCTAACAGAAATGCCTTTGCACCTTCTTTGTATCCCTCTATTAGTTCCGTATTGACCTCAAATATTACATAAAATACTAAAGAAAATATTAGAACGGACGGAATCAATACAATAAAACCTATACTTATTCCTTGCCAAAAGTGTAAATAACCGTCATTTCTGAAGTCTTTATACTCTTTTCCAGCAAAAAATATAAATAAAAAAAACACTCCTATATCAAAAATAAAATGACGAAAATCCAACAATGGATTACTCCCAAAATTGATCGAAATGAAAAAAATTCCGATCAGGAATACCCCACATAATATCGAATACTTAATTGTTGGCTTTATCACTTATGAAATGTCGCTTTTTGTCCACATATTGTCCCAAGTACCTTTCCCTTCAATTCTCGATTCCAGTAAGGAGAGTTTTGCGACTTTGATAGGTTAGTTCTAGCATCCAAAAACCAGCTTGCTTCAGGGTCGAAAATTGTGAGTTTGGCCTTTTGGCCTTCATCAACTTTAATAAGATCCATATTCAAGATTCTTCTTGGTCCATTGGTAATCTTATCTATTAAAATTTCAATTGGTATGAGACCACTCAATTCTTCAAGAGAAGGATAAAAAGTTTGAAGGGAGATATTCCCAGGGTCAGCGAGATCAAATTCTAGCTGTTTACATTCTTGATCGAATGGGCGATGATTTGAGCATATTGCATCAATGACACCATCTTTCACACCTTTTATTAGGGCCTTTCGGTCCTTTTCAGACCTATATGGTGGAAGTACTTTAAATACCGTATCAAAATTATCAACCGCCTCATCTGTGTATATTAAATGATGAATTCCGACATCACATGTCACAGACAGGCCGGCTTTTTTTGCTGATTTAATTAGCTCTACACTTTTAGCGCTAGAAATTCGAGAAAAATGGATCCGACCACCACTATATTTTAAAATCTCCAGGTCTCTTCCAATAACTAATTCTTCTGACAAAGAAGGTTCTCCTCGAAGACCAAGATTAGTACTAAAAACACCTTCATGCATATGAGTATTTGCAGATAGATGCAAATCCCTGGGGTTTTGAAAAACAGGAACATTAATTCCCTTGGTATATTGAAGTGCTTTTAAAAGCAATTCAGCATTCCAAATAGCTTTATCCCCCTCTGAAAAAGCTACCGAACCAGCCTCATACAGATCGAGCATTTCCGTTAAATTTTTTCCTTCTAATCCTTCACTAACTGATGCATGAACATGAATATCAAGAGAATCCGAAGATCTCTTTCTTAAGTAATTAACATCGCTTTTTGATTCGATTGGTGGTTCGGTATCCGGTGATAAACATACATCCGTAAAACCACCCGCTATGGCTAGTTTTGTTCCCGAATCAAGATCTTCACGGTGTTCGTTACCAGGATCGCTGAAATGAGCATTGAGGTCCAACCAACCAACACTCACATACTTACCCTTAAGATCAAATTCTTTAGAAGCAGATCTTCCATTAAGAGATGTGATTAAACCTTTTTCAATAAGTATATTAGATTCCTTACGATGTGAGGGTGAGTTTAAGTCTATTACATGTACATTTTTCAGTAATAAGCTCATCTAAGGTATCTGTGCAGTACTGTCTCGATTAGTATTAGTAGTAATGCCAAAATTAATGCATATTTCCATAAACTTGATTTCGAGTCCTGTTGAATGGCTGAATTATCACCATTGCTCATTATTCGAGAGACAGTCACATTTTTTGAACCCGCAAGCGTTGATTGTACATCTTCAAAACTTGGTGCATCCATAATAGATTCCGATTTTGGAATATTAACAGAAATATGATGTAAAGTATCCTCATCCTGAATAAGTACATATTTACCAGCGTTAATGTCAGAAGGTAATTCCAGCATAACTTGAGCCCCGTTGGTATTAAAAACTGGAATTACTTCATAATTTTCATTCTTTAGTTTTATAGGATTATCTGAAATATTTGCTGTAGTAACAATCCGATCACCAGGAAAATAATAAGGCACTTCAATATTACCTGAAGAAGTAAATGCGATTTTATAAAGAATAGGGAGAAAAAGGGCATTCGATTGAAATCCACCTGATTCCTTGTTCAATGAGGTATTAAAGAAATACACGTTGTTCTTTTTTAGTAAAAATGGTATTCCACCTCGATAACTAATTATTGGCTCAAAATCTCCACCTATTTCAAAGGTCGCTTCATTCTTAGGCATTTTACCATCATTCAAACTGCGTTCAAAAACACCTTTTAGTAGTGGATGATTGGTATCAACCGTTATTTCACGAATATTACTTTCAATATCACCTAATACTAAACCCAGAAAGTCGCTATAAGATTGAACATCAACGATATCATTACCAAATAGTAGAAAAGTTGAATTCTCAAATTCATTTAACAAGTTTCCAGGTAACTTATTCTGACCACTAATTATTATTAGATCAGAATCATCCATTAATTCATAATCGAGGTTGTTAGCATCAAGCGTCACTACCTCAAACAAGGACTTATTTTGGAATACTTCCTCAATAGGAAATGAGGAACTTGATTGAACAATAGCAACCTTAGGTTTTATTCGTTTATCAAGATTGAAATGAAATACATTATCATATAAGACGTTATCACCATCAATAACTATCTCAAAACTTCCAGTTACTTCTTTTGGTATGTCAAATCGAACTCCATTTAATTCAGTAATGTCTTTTACAATTGAGCTTAGTTGACGTTCCCCTTGCATTAATTTCACCACAACATTGCCATTTGTCATATTTGAAATTTCAAAATCAACCATAATTGATAACTCTTTAAAATTTTCCTGATTAGGGATTAAATAAAGACTATCAATTATGACATTACTAATGTCATTCAAATCATTCGTAAGAATTAGATGATATTTCTTCGTTGTATCCAAAAACAAGTTTCTCATACTTTCCAATTCCGTCATTTGCAGATCTGAAAATATATAATGAGAACCTGCGTCTAAGTCATTTAGTCTAGGAACCATTACATTAAGTGCAACTCCAATAGCTGACTTATTACTTGGAAGAGATAAACCAGTTTCAGTACTTAATAAGGACCGATTGGTATTGTCAATATATAAGATAGATGATTCCTTTTTAGATAAGTTATCTAATCCAAGTCTGACCTTGTTGTCACTATCATTTAGAATTGAACTCAAAGAATTATCATAGTAAGCAACAACAATTCCCTCTTGATTTCTTGAATACTTTGAATTAGAAAGCAGCAAAGCCACTAAAGAAACAATACAAGCAAAAAGAAGCAATCTGGTTGATAGAATTAGAAAGTACTTCAACCTCGATTGGGCCTTAGTTTTTGACGTTAAACTTGTTAAGTACTTAACAGAGGAGAAATATAATTTCTTTGCTTTACGAAAATCGAAAAGGTGTACCAGAATCGGTACTATAAGGAAAGGAATAAAATACCACCAAAAACTCACTTGCTCTTTTTTTCGAAGTTAAACGAGCTAATATCTTACAAGTTATGCAAAAAAAAAGCCCTCTTATTTCTAAAAGGGCTTTGTTAATAAACTGGCAACGACTTACTCTCCCACCTATTACGGCAGTACCATCAGCGCTGACGGGCTTAACTTCTCTGTTCGGAATGGGAAGAGGTGGACCCCGTCGCTATAATCACCATAAAATTTGCCTATATCCTATCGGACAGGACTTAATATCTTGACATAAAAAAGAAAGATTCACATGAAAAAACACGAGTTTATCGAAACGCTCAAGAAAGTTTACGAGTAATTAGTACTGCTCAGCTTTGACATTACTGCCTTTACACCTGCAGCCTATCTACGTCCTAATCTAGAACATCTCTTAAAAGAAATCTCATCTTGTAGTGGGTTTCGCACTTAGATGCTTTCAGTGCTTATCCCTTCCCAACGTAGCTACCCAGCAGTGCTCCTGGCGGAACAACTGGTACACCAGCGGTTAGTCCAACTCGGTCCTCTCGTACTAAAGTCAGATCTACTCAAATTTCTTACGCCCACAACAGATAGGGACCGAACTGTCTCACGACGTTCTGAACCCAGCTCGCGTGCCACTTTAATGGGCGAACAGCCCAACCCTTGGGACCTTCTCCAGCCCCAGGATGTGACGAGCCGACATCGAGGTGCCAAACCTCCCCGTCGATATGAGCTCTTGGGGGAGATCAGCCTGTTATCCCCGGAGTACCTTTTATCCTTTGAGCGACGGCCCTTCCATACAGAACCGCCGGATCACTATATCCTAGTTTCCTACCTGCTCGGCTTGTAGGCCTCACAGTCAAGCACCCTTATGCTATTGCACTCTGCGCACGGTTACCAAGCGTGCTGAGGGTACCTTTGAAAGCCTCCGTTACTCTTTTGGAGGCGACCACCCCAGTCAAACTACCCACCACACACTGTCTCCCTTTCGGGGTTAGGCATCAGATAAATAAAGGCTGGTATTTCACCAACGACTCCACCACGCCTGACGACGCAGCTTCAGAGTCTCCCAGCTATCCTACACATCATTTACCCAATACCAATGTGAAGCTATAGTAAAGGTTCACGGGGTCTTTCCGTCCCGTTGCGGGTATCCGGCATCTTCACCGGAACTACAATTTCACCGAGCTCATGGTTGAGACAGTACCCAGATCGTTGCACCATTCGTGCAGGTCGGAACTTACCCGACAAGGAATTTCGCTACCTTAGGACCGTTATAGTTACGGCCGCCGTTTACTGGGGCTTCAGTTCAATGCTTCTCCGAAGATAACATCCCCCCTTAACCTTCCAGCACCGGGCAGGTGTCAGGCCGTATACATCCTCTTTCAAGTTCGCACAGCCATGTGTTTTTGATAAACAGTCGCCTGGGTCTTTTCACTGCGTCCTACCGAAGTAGGAGCCCCTTCTCCCGAAGTTACAGGGCTATTTTGCCTAGTTCCTTAACCATGAATCAC